>PFAM01000014.1 GCA_002778705.1 Candidatus Falkowbacteria bacterium CG10_big_fil_rev_8_21_14_0_10_37_14
CCTAGATTACAATCTCGACTGGTGTCTCTCAACCAAGCTGGAGCAATACGCTCAGGGTAATTGCACTGCTTTTTCTGGTAGTTTATGTTGTGATAAACGGTGCGACAATAGATGTTCTGGCTCGGATGGTTGTGGTGGCATATGTTCTGTGTCTTCTTGCTCTGTTGGTCAGACATGTAATTCTGGTACCTGCTGTATCCCAAGTTGCTCTGGTAAATGCGGTGGTGATGATAGTTGCGGTGGTACTTGTACTGTTGCTTCCTGTACTGGTGAACAAACTTGTTACAATGATTTATGCTGCACGGCTCAATGTACGGGTAAATGCGGTGGTGATGATAGTTGCGGTGGTACTTGTACTGTTGCTTCCTGTACTGGTGGACAAACTTGTTACAATGATTTATGCTGCACGGCTCAATGTACGGGTAAGATTTGTGGCAGTAATAGCTGCGGAGGTACCTGTGGCGCAGGTTGCCCTAGCGGTAAGGTTTGTTCTTATGCTCAGACTAGTTGCGTAACTCCTTTAGCGACAGCTTATCAAGTTAAATATCCTTTTATTGTTCCTGTTAATGCTGTTATTGCTAATAATAGTAATATACTTGTTGATTCGTGGGGGACTCTGACTGGAAATAATTATATTAGCAAGACTACTGATCTTGGTCAGACTTACACCAACACTTCTTTAATAAGTAAAGATGGTCAGATAGCTTGTGATGATGATTGTTCTTCCATGGCTTCTACATTTAATAATGGCACCACAAGAACTTTGGGTTATTCTTTTAATAGTGGAGCTAATTTTAGTACTAGAACTTTTGGAACTACTTATAATACAAGAAAAATTTTGTTAAGTAATGCTGCTAGTGGTAGTCAATCCAGTAAAGTTTTATTGGTGCCCAATGGGACAGGATACTTGATGTTGTCTAATACCATTTCTGGTTCTTTTGCTAATATTGGATTATCGAGATCTTATCTTGATGCTACCATGAGTGGTGATGGTACAAAGATATGTGCAACGGTTAATAACGATCGTAATATTTATTGCTCTGATGATAGTGGTGCTAATTTTTATGCTGTGGACACTGGAGTCTTAACAGCATACCCTTATTATAATGGGATTGATATGAGTGATAATGGTCAAGTGGTCGCCCTATACTCTGCTAACAGTACGCAAAATATTACTGTTAGGTTGACGACTAACAGATCTGGGGCCGTTGCTACTTGGACTAATCCAAGTAGTTTGCCTGTGTCAACTGGACTGAGTACTAGTGAAGCTCTTAAAAAAATTGATGTTAGTGCTAACGGTTCTCAGGTTATTGTTCCTGGTTTTAATACTTACAAATCATCTGACTATGGTAACAGCTGGTCTCTTATTAAGTCTTACATTTATCCTTCAAATAATCAGCCGGCTGCCTTTTCTGCTAGTGCTGATGGTAGTCGATTGTTATTTTCAAAGTTTACTTATGGTTATATGCAGGTTTCAACTAACGGAGGCAATAATTGGTCTAAAGGAGGTCGCTATGCTGTTGAAAAACAGCAATATTCTTCTGCTGTTAATGGTGATGGTAATATCATTTTGATATCAGGCGGTTATAGTGGTACTTACAAGTCTATCAATCGAGGGGTGAGCTTCACGTCTTTAACTGATGATAAAAATTGTTTTACTAATTTTTGCTATGTCGTTTTTAATACAATGGATATGGATTCTACTGGGTCTAAGCTGATTGCAACTGGTTCAAATTATTTAACAGTTAGCAGCGATGGTGGCAGTACTCTTACGAGTGTTATGTTTAATAAAGCTTGGCGAGATGCTAGGATGAACAGTAATGGCACAAAGGCAATTGCAGCTAATTGTGGTGAAGCTTCAGGTAGTTGTAGTAGTGACGGTTATTTGTATGCAAGTAGTGATAGTTTAGCAACTTGGCAGAGATTGGATAGTGCTGATGCTCGTAATTGGATTAATGTTGATATTGATGATGCGGGTAATAATATGGTAGCTGTAGATTCTTATAATCAAGTTTATTATTCACATAATGGAGGTGTGAATTGGCAAAACTCTATTATGCCTGCTGATAATAGCAATTATAGGTACACAAGAAGTATTAGATCTGATAGTACCGGTCGTTATGTTATGATGACTAGACAAAAAGGTGTGTTGGTTTCTTCTGATTATGGAGTGACTTTTGCTCCTAGCATTGTTTATAATGGATCTCTTGATTTGCGCAGTGGTTCTGTTTGTCGTAGTGGTGATTTGATGATTGCTGGAGGTTATTTTCTGTCTAATAATCTAGCCTATTCTACTGATAAGGGTCAAACCTGGTCTTATAAGACGGTAGATAATGTAGCTACTTTGGATTGTGATGCGAGTGGTCAGGTGATTTTGATGGGACATTACGTTAAAGATTACATCACTATTTTTAAATAGATGTTTGAATTAGGTATATTGAAATTGTAATCGTAAGGGTTAAATCAGGCAGAAGCTGTTAATAGAAACGGTATAGATGTTGGGTTAACTAACTATAATTCTAATGTGGGGGGGGGTAGTGATGGCTCAGCCAGAGATTACAGCTTTGTATAATACTTGGGTGAATCAATAAGATACAAAAAATACTCTGAGATACAGAGTATTTTTTAATGTCAAATTTCCAATATCAAGTCAATGGGGACAAAATCCAAATGACTAAAGCAACCTTTAATTATATTTGATATTTAATTTTTTGGTTGGAAATTGGGAATTGGGTATTTGACATTGGGCCTCCGCGTTAGTTATCCTTAAAGCCTGGGATGATATTTTTAATTTGGCCAAGCCGGAAACGGCGAGAGTATTGCCTAATCCGATCCTTGGCTTTTCTGGTCTTCACAAACTTTAACCAATCATGATTAGGACTTTTACGATTTTTTTCTAAAAGAATTTCTACCATATCACCATTTTTTAGTTCGTGATCCAGGGGATAGTTTTTACTATTCACAATTGCTTGAGAGCATTTATTGCCGACTTCAGTATGAACGGCATAAGCAAAGTCAATTGGTGTAGAACCGCGTGGTAAATCATAAACATCACCTTTAGGTGTAAAGACAAAGATACGATCTTTAAAAACATCTAATTTGACTGTTTGAATAAATTCAGCTGTATCTGAAGAATCTTTTTGAGCTTCTAAAATTTCTTGAATCCAACGTAAGGGGCGGTCGGTTTTTTCGTTCATTTGGCTCTTATAATGAGCATGAGCACTAATGCCGTATTGTGCTTCATCGTGCATTTCTTGAGTGCGAATTTGAAACTCGGCCGATTTACCTTCGGGACCAAAAACGGTAGTGTGTAAACTGCGATAACCATTGGGCTTTGGGACGGCAATATAATCTTTGAAACGATTATAATTAGGACGCCAAATAGAGTGAATAATACCTAAAACATTATAACAATCGGCTACTGTTGGTACAATGACACGCAAAGCAAAAACATCATAAACTTCGTCAAATTTTCTGTCTTTGTTTTTCATCTTTTGCCAAATACTGTATAAGTGCTTGAAGCGACCTTCGATTTTGTGTTCAATGCCTGATTTACTTAATTCAGAATCTAGAATAATTTTTAATTTGTTAATATATTGGTTTAATTCGGCACGGCGTTCAATTTCATATTTATATTCCAAGTCTTGATATTCTTCGGGGTACAAATATTTGAAACAGATATCTTCCATTTGCCATTTTAACGACCAGACGCCCAAGAGTCCGGCAATTGGGGCGTAGATTTCTAAGGTTTCACGGCAAATGCGTTGGCGTTTTTTGCTGTCGACACCTTCTAGTGTTCTAAGATTATGTAAACGATCAGCAAATTTGATTAAAATAACGCGTAAGTCTTCAGCCATGGCTAAAAACATTTTTCGTAGAGATTCTTTGTAGCGTTCTTCGCCACGGTATTTAATGTTAGATAGTTTAGTGATGCCGGCCACCAGATTGGCAATTTCTTCGCCAAAATTTTCTTTAACCTCTTCTAGTGTTCTGCTAGTATCCTCGGGAACATCATGCAATAACCCTGCGACAATGGTTGGTATGTCAGCCTTAATTTGAGCTAAAGTAAAAGCGGTATGAAGAGGATGAATAATATAAGGATCGCCGGTTTTACGTATTTGACCTTCGTGTGCTGATTTGGCAAATTCATAAGCTCGCTCGATTAAGGCGATATCGGCTTCGGGATTATATTCTTGAATTTTACGAATGACTTGTTCGATGGTCATGTTGAATTGCTTGCTAAAAATTATTATGCTATAATAATATCGTTGTTTGTATAAATAGTCAAAGTAATGAAAAACTCTTGGCAGAAATATCGGTGGCGTCATTTGATGTTGCTTGTTTTATTGGTAATTAGCTTCTCATTTTTTTTAACCCCTAACGCTTCAGCACAAAGTAAGACTGTTAATGTGTGGGGTGATTTGTTTTCTCCAGAGGGGGTTGGTTTTAATGCTATTAATCAAACTGGTTTAGGTAAAGCTGATCCACGAGTTATTG
>PFAM01000021.1:0-147 GCA_002778705.1 Candidatus Falkowbacteria bacterium CG10_big_fil_rev_8_21_14_0_10_37_14
AATCTGACTATAAAGTATTTTCATGGTAGTAAGGTTTATAAGCTAGGTTACCACCTAGCAAGGTGCGGATATCGCCCAGGTTATATTTAGCCATCACTAAACGATCTAAGCCGAGACCAAAAGCAAAACCGCTAAAAACATGTCTGT
>PFAM01000021.1:273-415 GCA_002778705.1 Candidatus Falkowbacteria bacterium CG10_big_fil_rev_8_21_14_0_10_37_14
CTCCAGGTTCTACTTCTGGATAGTATTTACTACGAAAACGCAGAACCACTTCAGAACCGTAAATATGTTGAAAAAGATATTTAAAGGTGCCTAGCAGATCATTGATAGTAACCTTTTCTAAAACCACCACACCTTGATACTG
>PFAM01000021.1:425-62512 GCA_002778705.1 Candidatus Falkowbacteria bacterium CG10_big_fil_rev_8_21_14_0_10_37_14
ATAAAATGATTAGACTTGCTCATTTTTTCGTTACGATAAGTTCGACCAGGCGTAACCACTTTAAAGGGTGGCTTAAAATTAGCTAAAGTTCTGGCTTCGATAGAAGAGGTTTGTGTGCGTAATAGTAAATGTGGCTCTTCGATATAAATAGTGTCCTGCATATCACGCGCAGGATGATCAGCTGGAACATTTAATCTTTGAAAACAAAACTCATCCGTTTCTAGTTCACGTTCTTCCATAACACTATAACCCAGCGTTTCAAAAACATGATTCATTTGACGAATAGTAATCGTAACAGGATGAAGATGCCCAAGTTTGGTGCGACTAATTGATAAATTCTCGGACTGCTCCTGAAGTAAATTAGCTTCACGACTAGCCGCAAAACCAGCCTGCTTGTTTTTAATTAACTGCTCGGCTTGGGTAATCGCTGCCTGTATAATAGGGCCCTGAAGACGTCTGCTTTCCGCATCTAAACCGGCCAATTTTTTTAAAGCCAGCTTTAAACTCCCGGCTTTTCCTAAGTGTTCCTGCCACAAAGCAGCTGTTTGCTCTTCATCAGCGGTCTCAAGCGCTAAAATTAATTTTTGTAAAGTGTCTTCCATATTATATGCTAGCAACTTTTAATTTTTAAGCTTTAAATAATTATTTTAAAATAAAAATTGAAAATTTGACCTGATTTTTATATCCGATCCATAGTTTCAATACCTAAAATATTTAAACCATTAGCCAAAACTCGTCTGAAGCGCTCCACAAGTTGTAAACGCGTTTGAAGCTTATCAGCTTCGCCATTTAAAATTGGTGTATTATGATAGTAGTCGTTAAATAACTGAGACAACTCAAATAAATATTTTACGACTTCTGAAGGGTCGTGATGGCTTAAGGCTAATTTTAAAACTTCTTGATATCTAAGCATAGCTAGTTCTAAAGGACGTTCGTTATCACCAGTTGGCAACAAAGCCTCTGACGACATTTCAGTCTTACGTAAAATACTAGCAGCACGTGCAGCGGCATATTGTAAATAAACCGCAGTGCAGCCATCAAAACGTAAAGCTTCTTGTTCATCAAAAACAATAACTTTATCCGATCCGCTTTTTAACATTTCAAATTTCAGAACGCTAATTACTAGATTACTGGCAACTTCATCAATCTGTTTATCTGACCAAGTAGCATGACGCTCTCTAGACTCATCAACTAGCTTAGTTTTAAGTCGAATATATAATTCTTGAAAAGTGATAGTGTTACCTAAACGAGAACTCATCATACCGCTAGGTAATTTCACAAAATCATAAGACAAATGAACCATCTGGGCTTGATAACCAGCTAGCTCCAAAATCTTAAATAGTTGTTTAAAATACAAAGTTTGACGATTATCTACTATATACAAAGACTTGGTTAGCGTATGTCGTTTAAACTTTTCAAAAGCTAAGGCTAAATCAGCTACTGGATAAGTAGCGGTACCATCAGAACGTAAAACAACTAAAACGCCTAGCCCGTATTGTTCTAAGTCAGCGATTACAGCCCCTTCACTTAACCGCAAAATGCCTTTGTCTAAAAGCTCGTTTACTAAACGGCGGCCTTCGTCGATATAATCACTTTCGTAATAATACTCTTTAAATTCTACGCCTAATAACCGATAAACCGAAGCGAAATAATTAATACTCCATTGACGAGTTTTAGCCCAAAGCTCAAAATTAGAACCCTCACGTGTTTCAATTTCACGCATAATAGAGCCAACTTCTTCGTTGCCTTTTGGATTATTATCTAAAGCGGTAACGGCCTTAGTATAGGCTTGACCTAACCAGTAGCCCTTGTCAGCGCCTTCAGGCACTTGAGATTCCAACTGTGGCCAATACCAAATGGTTTTAGCAACATTAATACCAAAATCGTTGGTATAAGACACCGGCCAAACTGTCCAACCGGCAGCGTTATATAAACGCTGAATGCTATCCCCAAAAGCGATGTTACGCAAATGCCCTAAATGGTATTCTTTATGCGTGTTAATGTTAGAATATTCAATCATGACTTCTTTACCTTGTCCATCCAACCAAGATCCAAGAGCTTCAGAATCAGCTGTAGCCTTGTTGGCTAAAAGAGCTAATTCTGTGTTAGAAAGGCGAAAATTAACATAAGCCCCAATAGCTGAAACCGCAAAGCGTTCAGAAGGTGGCAAAGACTTAACAATGTTGGAAGCTAATTCTGCCGGAGATTGTTTGAACTGAGAAGCTACACCAAAAGACGGCCAACATAAATCAGCGAGTGAGCTTTCTGATGGTAAAACAATATCTGAAGCAAGAAGGTTTTGACCAGGAATAACAGCGTTAAGCTCTTCAGCTAGATCGTTTTTTAGTTGTTGCCAATAATTCATATATCAGAGTTATTAAAACAAAGATTAAGTTATTTGACAAGCCACCCCAATATTCATCGGAGTGGCTTGTTATTTTTAGGCTATTATTCAACAATTTTTATTTCAATACGGTCAGCTAGCCCCGAGGTTTTCTTAATAAAAGCCGGAGAATATTCAACGGTATAACTCTTAATTTCGGGCAAGCCATCTAGATATAACTTTAATTGAGCATCAGATAAATTCACTATTTTTTTACGATCAATTAAATCAACACCAGACACTAAGCCAATTTCAGCTGATAAAGTAACATTAACTTCAACACTACGAGAGTCATCAGCCCATTTAGCCACAGCATAAGATAAACTATCATTTTTAATACTTAGTAATTGTTGATTGGCCGGTAATAAAGCTGTAAGTCTTTTATTAACCGCTTGTTTAATATTGTCATCTTTAAAAGATACTAAACGAACCTTAGTTTTAACTACTACTGTAAACTCGTCCAGTTCTTCTCCTACAACAGCGTTGACACTAGAGGTTGTAACGCCAGGTACCACTTCTACTAAACGCTGGTTATTATCACTGTAAGTATTGTCGATGTCGGCCTTAATTTTATCTACAATTTCTTGACTTAGTGTGGCTACAGCTTGATCCAAAGCTTCTTTAGTGACAACCTTTTTGGTTTGCTGACCATACTTAATACTACCTTCGCTAGATTGGGCGTAAATTTTATCTTGTAATCCCTCCCACAAACCAGGAATAGTGAACTTCTCTGCTCCCACTACCATATCTTGACTATTTTGGTCAGCATAAACCTGAGCAACAACCTGACCGCCAGCCGGAATATTAACTGCGTTACGCAAACGATATAGTTTACCACTCGCTGACAATAGTCTGGTTTTAGCTACAAGGGGTTGATTTTTATTGTAAGTATTAATTAAGGTAATTTGTCCGGAGACTTCTTCGCCGATAACTTCTGTACCAAGTACTGGAAAAACTTTACTTTGTTCAGATGAAACTTCTTTAACTAAGGCAGTAATTTGACCCTCAACAGTAGAAGAAGCAGTAGCGTCTGCCAATATAAAAGATAATTGCTGATTCAAATTTTCATTTTTTAAACTGATAGATATTTTTGTTTTAACTGATGAAAAATAAAAGATTATTCCAACAATAATAACAACCACAGCCGCAAAAGCCCAAGCTAATCTTTGATACAACCGATTAGGAGTCGGCATGATAGATTTTTTATTGGCACTGTGTAACATCGATTTATCAGCATCAGACTGGTCATATAAAGCGGTTAAAACCTTCTTATTGTCAGTATCAGATTTATCTTGCAAAGCATAATCCTTAACGGAAGTTTTAGTCGATTTTTCATCATAATCTTCTTCAGCTTGATTATCTTTGTCATCAATATCACCTAAAGACAAAGTATCTTCTAAATCATCGTCCTCTGCTTCAGCTTCGTTTAGGCTGGTCGGAGTGGTTTTTTGAACAACGGTTTCAGGTAAACCAAGAGAGTCATCTTCTTCGTCGGTATAAAAATGCTTATCTGCTTTAGGTGGAGTAAAAACTTTAAGCGACTCTGTTTTAGCAGACGGATAATTTTTTTTTAAATCAACTACCAGATCTCTGTTAGTAATCACAGGAGATAGGCCTGGCACCTTTTGAATACGGATGCGTGGCTTTAAAGGCTCGACCTTAGTGGTCGATTTTTTGGTAGCCGTTTTAGGTTTAGAAACAGTTTTTTTCTTAACGACCCGCTTAGACGTCGCTGTAGATTTTTTTACTGGCATATAATCCCTCCTTAATTAACTTTCTTTATTTTTTAATTATACCACTTTTTTTAAAAAAAGAAAAGTATGCTATAATTATCTTAGTCTTTCTTACGTTTAAATTTGACCTGCATGAGTGGTTCATATTCTGTTTGATTAGGGCCATATACTTCTATCCGTTCACCTTTCATAATATTAGACACCGCTATGTCTGATAATTGAACATTTAGTTCTCCCAATTGATTTTTAATTTCCTCTAGGCGATTAAACTCAGGGCCAAAATCACGAGCAATACTAGATTCAGCGGTTAGTTTATTTTCCCTAGCTTGCTTAGCTGCTTCTAATAACTCTTGGTAAGGAGCGGAATGAGACAAAGCGTCTCTAAAACTGGACTTCAAAGTCTTCTGTTCTTTCTTAAGTTCTTCGATTTCGTTAAAAACTGTTTGCAAATTTTTCATAAAAAAGATAAAATATTTATATAATAAAAACATTATAGCAAACTGTCTTTATTTAGACAAACATTTATGAACACAACTTTAGTTTTAGTTAGACATGGCCAAAGTGTCTGGAACAAAAAAAATATTTTTACTGGCTGGACCGATGTTGGCCTATCAGCTACCGGCAAAAAAGAAGCTTTAGCCGCTGGGCAAGCTATTAAAAAAGCTGAACTACATTTTGATCAAGCCTACACCTCTGTTTTAAGTCGTGCTATTAAAACACTGTGGCTGATTTTAGAAGAAAGCAAACAAATGTATGTACCTGTTATTAACGCCTGGCAGCTCAATGAACGACACTATGGAGGTCTTACTGGTTTAAATAAAACTGAAGTGTTAAAAAAAAATGGTGCCGAACAGTTTCAATTGTGGCGTAGAAGTTTTGATGTTAAGCCACCACGAATAACTAAAATCATTCATCAAGATTTAATCAAGGACCCTCGCTATATAGCTCTTAAAGCGTCCGAATTACCCTTTACCGAAAGTTTAAAAGATACTTGTGCTCGAGCTTGGCCTTATTGGCAAAAACATATTGAACCGCGTGTTAAAAAAGGTGAAAAAATCATTATCAGTGCTCATGGTAATTCCTTACGAGGATTAATTAAACACTTAGAACATATTTCTGATAAAGATATTGTTGGCCTAGAAATACCAACTGGCGTGCCAATCGTTTATCACTTAACCACTAAATTTGGCAAATTAAAAATCATAGAGAAGAAGTTGCTAAGTTAATTCCAAAATTAAAAATTGTGCCCCTGCTTCAAATCTGCTATAATGACATCGTATGACTTACAAAAAATTATATCGTTCCCGAGATGATCGGATTATTGCCGGCGTCTCAGGCGGACTGGCTCAATATTTTGATATTGACTCAATTTTAGTGCGTTTAGCCTTTGTTATTCTAACTATTTTTAGCGGTGTGGGAATTGCCATTTATTTAATTCTAGCCATTATTACTCCAACAGCTGATAAACCAGAAGCTAGCCCCAGAGATAATCTTAACGAACTAGTCAACAACATTCGCCAAAAAACTAAAAATGCTAGCGCAGATTTTCACTCCCCCACCACAGCTGAAAGTAAAAAAAATAGAGCTAGACTATGGTTGGGTTTAATTTTAGCCTTACTAGGGATTTCACTTTTAACTCATAATTTTTTACCAGACAGCTTTAGCTGGTTGTCTATAAAATTATTTTGGCCTTTAATCATCATAGCTTTAGGCACTTATTTAATAACTAAACGTTAATATGCCAGCTGCTAAATCCACTAAAAAAAACAAAAACTTTGCTGCCAGACCAGAAGCTGACTGGCAGACGGAAGAGAATCACTCAATCCATAATCACCACTATTACATTAAACCACGTCACCGATTTGATTTTGGTAAATTAGCTTTTGGTCTAATCTTAATCATTTTAGGTTTAATTTATTTAGGTGTTAATCAAGGTTGGTTGCCACCAGTAGTTCAACCCGACCTTTGGAAACTCTGGCCATTACTAATTGTTTTTGCCGGGTTATCTATGATTACTGGTTACGGGCTGGCTTCTTTTTTAACTGGCAGTATCATCACTATAACAGTTTTAGCTATTACAATTTTATTAATTTTTGGAGATGTCAGCTGGATGACCAGGAAAAAATTAACAGATATTTATCAAGAAAGCACTGTAGATAAAATAATTAGTTCTGTTCAAGATATTAATATACCGCTAAATAGCGCTGATAACATACTGATTAGCCAACAAAACGGCCAGTTGGACTTAAGCGGTGGTGGAAATATTTTAACAGGACAGCTGGACAGCAACAGCAGTAAGTTAACACAAGTTTTAACCGATGACGACAGAATAACCACTTTAAAATTAAATATCGAGGAGTTGGCCAGGCAACCTAGAGCGACTGTTAACAGTTTAAAATTACAAATACCGAAAATTAAAAAATTAATTATCAATAATCTTAAAAATACTTTTACTGCCGATTGGTCGGCGATGGTCGGACAAGTTATTATTAACGACACTGACAGTGCTACCGCTTTAACATTAGGCATACGCAATGAAGATTTAAGCCCAGCTGAGATTATAATTAATCAACAAAACAGTCGCTTAAAATTAAATATCAGTGAAGAGGTAACCGTGCGTTTAAGTGGCTTAAACACTACGCCAAATACTGATCAAGATTGGAGAAAAGATGGCGAAGATTATATCACCGGCCCAAAGAAAACGGCAGATTATATTATTACACTTAACCTAGTTGATAGTCAGTTGATGACAGAAATCCAAAAATAAAGATTTATAAAAACACCCCGATGTAAAATCGGGGTGTTTTTTGATGTCTTTTTTTGATATGAATTTTTTCAAACCAACGAAAAATCTGGCAATTTTGTCATCAAATTTACGGTGCCGTGTCATAACTCGCAAAAAATTTTAATTATTTTTAGTGGAAATAATTTTTTGCTCAAACATATGGATACGGTGCACCTAATTTGACTCCCTAATTGAAACGATTTTTCAGGTTATCAAAAATTCATATCTTAACTAAAATAACGCCATTATTAAACCTTTATTTTCTGATTATCTTGACGCCATTTGGCAATATCGGCGTGGTGGCCAGACAGTAAAACTGGCGGCACGGGATAATCTTTGCCGTCAACAGTAAAAATCTCAGGCCGAGTGTACTGGGGATATTCCAAAATCCCCTCCTCATTGTGCGATTCGTCTTTCAAACTGTCGGCATTGCCTAAGACTTCAGGCAACAACCGAGTGATGGCATCAATCATCGTTAAGGCCGGCAATTCACCACCGGTCAAAACAAAATCGCCGATGGATATTTCTTCGTCAATAAACTCCAAAAGCCTTTCATCTACTCCTTCAAAGCGACCACAAATCAAGACAATTTCTTGGTATTGTTTGGAATATTCCACGGCCACGCCTTCGGTGAAACGGCGACCACGAGCTGATAATAACACTTTGTGAGCGCTGGGGCCAGCCACGGCTGTGAGAGCCGCATGGAGCGTTTCAATGCGCATCACCATGCCAGCACCCCCTCCGAAGGGCTTATCATCGACGCTGCGATGTAAATCATCGGCCCAGTCGCGTAGATTATAAATCTCCACACTGATAGCGCCGATATTTTGGGCGCGCGCCATTAAGCTGGCCGATAAATAACCGGCAAACATTTCAGGGAAAATTGTGATGATTTTAAAAGTGATCATTTTTTGGTTCTTAAAACAATTTCTTTCGTTATTAATAAAACTAATTTTTCTGGTTAACGCCTCAAGATAGATGGGTATATTTTTTTACTATGATGCAATAACAGCGGGTTAGCGTGGTTGATTATTAACAGATCGATTTCTTTATTAAAGATATCATTCAAATCAGCCATAATACCCAGCTCCGTTTTAATAGACGACTAACCGATAAACTCCACGGCGATATCCATATCAGAATTAGTGTGCGCTTCGCCTCTCGCCTCTGAACCAAACAGCAAAACCAGCCTTAAGCCTTATTTCTTGGCTAAAGCTTTAAGTTTTAAACTTTGATTGTTTTTGGTTATTACTGGCATATTAATTATCTTTAATATAGCGAAAAAAATAAAAAAAAGCAACAAAATACCCTCCGACTTACGTCGGAGGGTATTTTTACTAAAAACTGTTAGATGTTCAGGTCATCGACGCTGGTGGCGTCAATATCGCCCAAATCCATGGCGCTGTTGTCTTCTTCAAGAGAAGCTTCATGGCTTTCTTCACGATTTTCACGAGGGGCACGAGTGGAGCCCTCCGGTTCAAAAATTTTCAAGTTGACACGAGCATTATTTTTGGCACCGATAATCTTTAAAAGCGTGCGAATAGCTTGGGCAGTCTGACCCTTACGTCCGATCACATAACCCATATCGGCCGGATCGATTTTCAAAGTCAAGAGTACACCACGTTCATCAACCGTTCTATCAACCACGACATTCTCTGGGTGGCTAACAATGGCTTTGACCAATAATTCCAGGAAACCTTGATCTTGGTGATTTTCAACCATACTTTTGTTGCAGCTGTAAATTGCCCCTTAGGACAATTTATGACTTATTGTTAATTATTACTCACTTCCTAAAGGAAGCTCTTATCTATTATACCAGGGCTCAATATTATGTCAAATTGATTAAAATTTAGATTCCTTTCCCCTTGAACCAGTGATGACGCATGCTTTTTAAGCACTAAACTGATTTATGTTTATTGGCTTCAATTTCCATGACATAATCACGCTCTCCACCTTCACCCTTAAATTTAGCTGTAAAAGTTTCTTTAAGTAAGTGATGGTGGATAACAGTGCCCTTATGGCCTTCAACGGTTACTTTAGAACCAAGAGCCGGCAACTTACCCGCTAGGTACTTATAACCTTCAACTTCATAAGCCAAACAACACATCAAACGGCCACAAGCACCAGAAATACGATCCGAGCCACGAGCAGACAAACCTTGGCTCTCGGCCATCTCACCAGTCACGGAATTAAATTTGCGCAAATGAGTTTGGCAACATAATTTTTTACCACAACGTCCACTATCACCGCAAAGTCTAGTCTCATCACGAACGCCGATTTGTTGCATGCGAACACCACGATTAAAATAACGAGATAAATCTTTAACTAGTGCACGAAAATCTACGCGACTTTCCGAAATAAAAGCGATAGTTAAACGAGAGTTATCAAAAGACCAACGAATATCAACTGGCTTTAAATTTAAGCCACTGGCCATAGCAACAGCACGGCAATATTCTAAAGCTTCAGTTTTATCACCTTGAGCTGATTTATTAGCAGACAGATCTTCCGAATTAGCTAAGCGTAAAACTTCAGCTAAATCGGTTATTTCACTATTAGGCGTACCGTCTTCGATTTTATCGATAACCGAAGCTAAATCTAAACCAAGATCGGTTTTAATTATGACATGATCATAAACTTTAATCGCACTTGGAAAAACGGTCGCTAAATATATTTTATCCCAGGGTGCGCATTGTAATTGTAGTTTGGACATAGCCGAATTACAGAGCGAAGCGAATAAATCTCTTAACGGTTTTACCTGCTAAAATTTGTTCCACTTTTTGTTTGTCATCTTTGATATATTCTTGTTTAATCAAACAAACCGCTTCGTAATATTTATTTAATTTACCTTCAATAATTTTTTCAAGCATAGCCTCTGGCTTACCCTCACCTTTCAACTGCTCGGCATAGATAGCCTTTTCACGATCAAGCTCGACTGGATTAACTTCAGCAGGAGTAACATATTGAGGATTAGCCGCTACTACTTGCATAGCTAAATCACGAGCCAATTCTTCAGCACCGGCTTCATTTAGTTCGACCACAGCTGCCATCTTACCACTAGCATGAACGTAACCAGCCACAGTTGCAGCACTAGTAATTAATTCATAACGACCGACAACCAGTTTTTCACCAATAACACCAGATAAGTGATTTAAAGAATCTTTTAGAGAGGTGCCATCAGTTAAAGTAGCAGACAATAAAGCTGTTAGGTCGGCTGGTTTTTGTTCAGCTACCACACCAATTACAGTGTCGATAAATTTTTGGAATTGTTCGCTACGCACCACAAAATCAGTTTCAGCATTGAACTCAATCAAAGCTAAACCATTATCAGCGGTGGCGACCATTTTAATTACACCTTCCTTGGCCTCGTGGCCCTCACGCTTAGCCGCCTTAGCGATGCCTTTAGCACGCAATAAGTCTACAGCTTTATTAAGATCGCCGCCAGCCTCATCTAAAGCTTTCTTGCAATCTACCATACCAGCTCCGGTACGTTCGCGCAATAATTTAATGGTTTCCATATGAATATAGTAAAATTTTTAATCTTTAATTTTGTAATTTTTCAATAAATAAAAATGATTATTTTTTAGAAATTTGAAATTAAACATTGAAAGTATTATTTATTATTAGTCCTTCTTAACAGGAGCATTTTTAGCCTTTTCTGCTCGATCTTTGCCTTCTAAGATAGCCCCACGAATAGTTTCCATAACTAATTTAATAGTTTTAGAAGCGTCATCGTTACCAGGAATAACATAAGCCACACCTTCAGGATTAACATTAGTATCACAAACAGCGATAATCGGGATACCGCATTTCTTAGCTTCAGTTAAAGCAGTCTTTTCGGTCTTGATGTCCCAAATAAAGATAGCAGCCGGCAAACCATTCAAATCAGTTAAACCACCGAAAGATTTATCCATCTTGGCAATTTCACGATCAAACTCTAACTGTTCTTTTTTAGTATATTTAGATAAACGACCAGTAGCTTTTTTGTCTACCAAATCGCGATATTTGCGAATAGACTTTTTAATGATGTTAAAGTTGGTCATCGTGCCACCCAACCAATGCTCACTGATATAAGGTGCGCCGGTTTCCATACCAACATTCTTTAATAAATCTTTGACCTGAGCTTTAGTACCCACCAATAAAACTTTACGACCACTAGCCACAGTATCGGCGATATAAGTCATGGCCTTTTCTAAATGTGTACGACTGATTTCTAAATCAATGATGTAGATACCTTTACGAGCACCAAAAAGATAAGGCTTCATTTTTGGGTGCCATTTGGCAGTTCGATGACCGAAGTGCATACCAGCTGTCAACATCTCTTCCACGGATGGAATGTTCATAATTTTTCCTTTAATCTCTGGCTAGGTGGATTCGCCTAATGCGAACAAGGAAAATACCAAGCCTTAGAGATATTAATTAGTTAACAAAAATATGGGTTTAATGACCCAAATACTGGTTAATAATAACAAACAAAATATATTTTGTCAATTGTTAGCCATTGATGCAGTTTTAAACATACTTCAAAATCAGAAGCTTTGTTATATGTTTAAAAATGCTTAAATACTAGGTATTTCTTGGCGAGAACCCTTTATACAAAGGAGTAAAGACGCATGCTCTTGTCAAAATTGAATCTTTATGATATAGTCGCAAAAGTATAAATTACTCTTTATTTTTATGAAAAAAACTATTCCCCCCGCCTATAGTGCTAAGGCTGAAGTTATCTGTGCTTGTGGCAACACCTTTCAAACCGGTTCCACTTCCAAGGAAATCAAAACCGAATTATGTAGCGCTTGTCACCCTTTTTATACTGGTAAACAAAAATTGGTTGATACTGCTCGCCGTGTCGAGAAATTTAAAGCCAAATTGGACGTTTCCAGTCAAAAGGCTATAATCGGAGCTGGCAAAAAAGCTAAACAAGCCGCTCGCAGTCAAGCTCGCAACAACAAGAACGCCTAACTACTTCAAACGGCTGTTATGTTTTGATTCGTGTGTTATAATACACAAATTAGAAAATAATGGCCGTTTTTATATTTAATCTTTTATCTCTACGAATACCAGGATCTCTAAAAAAATAGTAAACATTTCGATTTTATTGACTATTGTTAAAACATACCAATATTTTTACTGCTTGGAGAGATTCTCGCATTTGCAAGGGTAAATACACTTATGGATTTAGAAACTCTTAAAACCCAATTTAAAGAAATTGAAGCCGAGTTAAGCGACCCTGGTATTGTTAGTGACCCTAAAAAAATGGCTGATGTTGGTCGTAAACATTCAGAATTGCGGGAGATGATTAATCTACTAGAGAGAGTGACCAAATTAAAAACCGCCATCGCTGATAATTATGAGTTTAAAAATGGTAACGACCCGGAAATGGCCAAGATGGCAACTGAAGAACTACCGAGCTTAGAAAAAGAATTAGAAATAGCTGAAACGGAATTAGACGCAGAATTACACCCAGCCAACCCACTGGACAAGAAAAATACTATTTTAGAAATTCGTGCCGGTACTGGTGGTGATGAATCGGCGCTGTTTGCGGCCGACTTGTATCGCATGTATGCCAAATGGGCAGAAAGCAAAGGCTTTAAATTAAATATCGTTGATTCTAATCAAAATGGTATCGGTGGTTATAAAGAAGTTATTTTTGAAGTTGTCGGCAAGGGCGCTTATGGCTTATTAAAAAACGAAGCTGGAACACATCGTGTGCAACGAGTTCCAGAAACAGAAAAAGCCGGGCGCATTCATACTTCAGCGGCGACAGTAGCTGTTTTACCGGAAGCCGAAGATGTTGATGTAGAAATTAAAGCATCTGATATTCGTATTGATACATTTTGTTCATCTGGGCCTGGCGGACAAGGTGTAAACACCACCTACTCAGCTATTCGTATTTTGCATTTACCAACTGGCACAATTGTATCCTGCCAAGATTCTCGTAGCCAACACCAAAATAAAGAACGGGCCATGCAAGTATTACGATCTCGTTTGCTAGCGGTGCAAGAAGAAAAAAAACGCGCCGAAGAATCCGCCACACGCCAAGCACAAGTCGGCGGTGGCGATCGTTCTGATAAAATTCGCACTTATAATTTTCCTCAAGATCGCATTACTGACCATCGCATCAATCAAAGTTGGCATAATATCAACCGGATTATGGAAGGTGATTTGGATGATATGTTACTTGCGGTAAAAAAAGACTTAACTCAATAAAATGCTAAACATCTCGCAAGTCTTATCTCAGTATAATACAAAAATAAAAAAAATCAGTCGGCAACCGGATTTGGAAAGCCAGCTAATTTTGGCTTTTGTTTTAAAAAAACCACGGTCTTATATTTTGGCTCATACTGATTCAGAATTAAGCAAACAACAATTATCAATAACTACAAAATTATTTGCTAGACGCTTATCGGGAGAGCCTCTAGCCTATTTAACTGGTGAACAGGAGTTTGGTGAATTAAGCTTTAAGGTTAATAAATATACGCTAATCCCCCGCTGGGAAACCGAGCTAATGGTTGAACAAGCTTTGAGCTTGGCTCACAACTCAACAAACACCACCATCTTGGATATTGGCACTGGATCCGGCTGTATCGCTATTACGCTGGCAAAAAAATTACCACAGGTGACAGTGATAGCCAGCGATAAATCGGCACGCGCTCTAGCTGTTGCCAAAATCAACGCCACAAGACACGAAGTAAAAATTACTTGGCTGACAGGCAACTTATTACAATCTTTGATTAAAAAAATAAACTTGCTACCAAAAAACACCAAGCAATTAATAACCACTGCCAATCTGCCTTATGTACCGAGCGCTTATTTAAAAAATTTAAAAAGCAAGGATAAAATCGGTTTAAAATTTGAACCGCTATCGGCTTTAAATGGTGGCAGTGATGGCTTAAAATATTACCGTGAATTATCCAAGCAAATTAAACACTTAAAAAACTTAAGACCGAAACTTATTATCACAGTCTTAATGGAAATACAACCCGGACAAGTAGGGGCAATGCAAAAGATATTTGAACACAACTTTATAATAAAAGATTTAGCTAAAAAAGACAGATTAGTAATTGCCAATTTTTAATGTTACTGAATTCCATAATATTAAAATTTTGATTATTTATTGTTTCAAAAATATGCCCGCATATTGGATGGTTGAAGTATTCTTAAAAACCCTTAGTTCAGTATACTAGTATACTGAACTAGGAAATGTTTTATTATAAAATTACAAAGGTCTAATTAAATAAAAATTAGTGATTATAAAAAATTAAAGAACTTGCTTTGTAGCAAGTCCTTTTTTAGGAACAAATAAATTAAGGCAAGTCTTCCGGAATGTACTTATCACGAGCCAAATTAAATAAAAAATCTGGTTGTGGTAAAGTCTCAGGCACATAGTGTCCAATCATAAACAATGGCGGAGCATCGCAACTAACTGGCACCCAACCAGAACTAGACCCGCAATTACCAGATGACAAAAGATTTTCCGAACCAAAAGCTAAAACAGACGACAATAAATGATCAGGTGTCCCAGAAAGCGAGCCACCGTAAAACCATTCTTCACGACCATCTAAATACACTTTGTGGCATAAATCCATAGACAGCGTAAAATTAGTAGTGTCAGGATCAACTTCACCAGCATAAGCGTCAACTTCTAGATAAGCCTGATAACCATGTTCCAAACAATAATCCACAATTTTTTTTCGGAGAGCATCGTTACTTAAACCAGTATCACTCTTAATAACCAAATGCGAAATTCTAGCTTCTGGTAAAACCGTCCTGGTGTAAGTACTAACGGCCAAAAACTCTTCAGCCCGACAATGGCCGTTAGAAAACTGCTCTAAACGAAAGGCGGAATTTCTAGATAACAAGAAATTTTTAACCACGCCGTGATCAATTAAAATGGTTTTTTGAGCACGGATACCTTCGGCGTCGAAATTATAACCACCAAGTTTAGTAATCTCTGTAGGATCCACATAAATTACCAAGTCGTTTAGAACGCTATACTTCAAACTAGATTCTGTCAGTTTTTTGCCTTGTTTACCTTTAAATAAATTGGCCTGACCGTTAACAATTAAATCCGCAGAAAATAAATGCCCAGATAAGGCTTCGTGGAACAAGACATTAGTAGCATTAGCTGATAACATCATTGGATAATCAGCGGCTTCAGCCACCGCTACTGTTGCTATATGAGCCACCTTATCTTTAATAGCCTTACCGAAATAACCTAAATCAAGCCGAGCCTCGTTTTCGTTAATATAGTATTGATTATGGCTAACTACTAGATGGAAGCGTTGCAAATTAAAACAACGAAGCTTTACAGAAGTAGCATAAAAAGTTTTACTATCTAAAATTTCTCTACCCTCAGAATCAGCCATGATTGTAATAATCTGATGCTTAGAAAAATTAACAATTACCATTTCGACACAATCTAAACGATATAGTTGGGCAGATAACTTAGAATACTCTTTTAGTAAATCCGCGCTGACAAAGTCTTGATTGAAAGAGATAATCGGACTAATAAACTTTTCTACCGGATCATCAGATTTAACATAAAAGCGACTATCACTTTTATTGGCTTGAAAATAAGCCTTGACGGCTTGAGTAATTACTTTGTGCAGCAAACTACGAATTAAAGTTTTTAAACAACCAGGGTGTAAAGAAATGTCACCAAAACAATAATCCAAACGACTAACTTTTGAACCGTTAGCAATCCAAACCCGAATCAGCATGGTAGCGTCACTATCAGGAACAACACTTTTCAAATAGCTGTTATCAAAACTAAACATCAGATCGTTATGACAAATAATACTGAAAGAGATATCTTTAATATGATACTCCTGATCTTCACCGTCGCTGTTTTCCATCTTACAAATTACCGCTTTGGCATACGTGACCTCCTCCACTAATACCTGGAGTGTTTGTTTATAATCGACATACATGACAACCTCCGAGAAATTGAATAATTTATTTTAAAGAACAATGTCCATATTTATGCATAGATTTTCGATTTTGTAAATAAACTTAAAAAACGACAAAAAAATACAAACCTAGTATAAGTTTGTATTTCCCATATAAGCTAACTTGTAAGATATATCAATTGTTTTAGAGGTTTATGTATGGACAAAGATAAATCACATTATTATTTCTTCTTGGCTGAGACTTTCTTTTCAGCGGCTGGAGTGGCGGTAGTGTCTGGAGTTTTACCAGCTGGAGCTTTACCAGCTGGAGCTTTACCAACCGGAGCTTCAGCACCAGCAGCAGCAGCCTTAGCCTTACGAGAAGCCATGACAGAATAAACGGCATCCCGAGCAGCATTTTTAAAAATAACGCCGGTCGGTAAAACTAAATCTTCGACGCGAATAACATCATGCAAATGATCCAATTTAGAAATATCAACTTCAATAGCGCTGACCAAGTCTTTTGGTAAACACTCAATTTTGATTTTATGTAAGTTAGAGACTAAGGTCCCTCCCAAAGTAGCAATGGCATTGGATTTTCCAACTGGTTTTAAAATTGCTTCTACGATAACTTTAACGTTTTCGTTAATTTGATAAAAATCAACGTGCAACAAAAAACCTTTCAAGTGATCACGTTGAATAGCTTTAATAATAACCGGTAAAGTTTCATTACTAAATTGTAAGTCTAACAAGGTGGCTTGGCCACCAGCAACTAAAGCTTTTTCTACTTGCTCAACACTAACTGCTAGATGACGATTAGTAATGCCTTTACCATAAACTTCAGCCGGCACAAACAAACCGTGGCCAGCTCTAGTTTCTGATAAGCGCTCCCGACCAACCGCTTCAATTTTAGTTCTTTCCATATTGTTTCCTGATTTAATAATTTTTCAATTTAGATCGCGCAATAATGCTTTGTGCGATACCGAACAACAAAAGGTTGACAGATAGAGAACTGCCACCATAACTCAAAAAAGGCAATGTAATACCGACCACCGGTAACAGCCCCAAGTTCATTCCTATATTAATAAACATTTGTAAAAAAATCAAGACTCCAAAGCCTAATAAAAAAAATATACCGAAATTATCCTTAATCTTAGGTAAATTTGCTATAATTCTCCAAAAAATCAATACGAAACAACTAATAACAGCCATAACACCAAGAAAACCTAATTCCTCGGCAATAACCGCGAATATAAAATCATTTTTAGCTTCTGGCAAAAATCTTAGCTGTGATTGTGAGCCATAACCAAGCCCCCTACCTAAACTTTGTCCAGAACCGACAGCAATAATAGCTTGATTAACATTATAATTACTGGTTAAAGAACCGCTTCGATTTAAAAAAACACCTACTATACGATCCTTCTGATAAGCGGCCAAAAGAGGCCAACTAAAAACAGAAGTGAAGATAGCAATACTGGCAAGAATTATAACAAATTTTCTAGGCCAACCAGCTAAAATCAATAACAATAACCAAATGGAACCAAGGATGGCAGCCGAACCTAAATCAGGCTGGAACATAACCAAAATAATTGGGCCTAAAGCCAGAAGAGCTGAAAGGCAAAGAGTCCTGAAAGGCTGACGAACGGGATTGGCTTTAGAAAAATAACGGGCGAGAATAATGATCAAACTAACCTTAGCTAATTCCACTGGCTGAAAATTACCAAACCCAAACTCAAACCAACCCTTAGTGTTATTAATTGTAGAACCAAACAACAAAACAATAGCCAACAACAACAAAGATAAAAAGTAAAAATAAACCCCAAAGCTATACCAAAAATAGTAATCTAACCAAATTACCACAGCAACCATCACTAAACCGAGTAATAAAACCGTTAACTGTTTTTCAAATAAGCGACCACTTTGTCCAACATCCATACTGTACAATTCGGATAAACCGAGGATTGACAATAAAACTACCGGTAACAACATTAACCAGTCTAAATGCTTAAAAATATTGAAGACTCGTAGGGCCATAGTATAAAAAATTACAAAATAAATTTTAGTTTTTAGTTTTGTAATTTTTAAATAAACAAAATAAATTTTTCAAAAAATTAAAACATTCGTTTGCGATTGAAAATTGGAAATTAGAAATCAGAAACTTGCCTTAGTATCCCGACTTATACTCTGAACTATTAATAATATTGATATCTGGCACAATGTCAATGCGATTAACAGTTGATAATGATCCTAAAATACTTAAAGTGATGTTTTTCTTTTCTTTAGACATGAAATCACTAACAATATAATTATCCACAGCTAAAAGATTATTACCTTGATACAGCATAATATTAAATTTAGCTTGACGATAATTAAAAGCGGTTTGATTTATTAAACTAAAGCTCAGACGATTGATTGGCAACTTTTCAGTCAAACCGGTTTGTGTATACGGTGTAAAAATTTTGTCTTGAACCAAAAATTTAAGATGGTCTTCTTTAAACGTTGGCCAATCTGGCATATCCCTTGCCTTAAAACGATCTGGACCAACGCGTTCCAAAACTAAGGCGCCATTACTCGGAGTCGAAGGCAAAGTTTGTCCCACGGAAATTAAAGTTTTTGTTTCGCCTGGAAAAACAAAACTACTTTGACGCTCAGTTGGCACACCATCTATCAAAAAGTAGTAATCAAAAGTAGCCCAAATATCTTGATTGGGATTAATAACCTGACCAGCTAAATCATAACGATCTTGACCGATTGGCAAAGCTTTAATAAAAACTTTTTGTAAATCGGTCCAACCTTGCAATTGGCGTGGAGCAGTCACTAAGGCCTCAGATAAAGCCAATTCATTTTCTCTATCCTGCCGAACGCCTACCAACAAATAATAAGTAAAATAATAAAGACAGAAAGACCAAAGAACAGCGGCAAATAAAGCCAAAAACCAAACTGTCAACAAAAATAAAAATTTTTTGTGCTCCATATACCACAAACTCAAATCAAGAAAACGAGTGGATACACCGCTAACATCAACAAAATCCTTGACTTGACGATCTAAATTTATACCAGCCCTTAGCTCTTCAGTGTTGGGTGGTGGTGTTGTATTATAATTATCTTGAAACTTGGACATATTATTTTTTAATCTCTGAAAAATTAAACACTGGTCCAGCAACCAGGACTAAGCGTCCTTGTTGTTTTTGCAAGGAAACTAGTAACTTAAAACCGTCTAAACTTTTCTGTATCTTCCAAGAATGTTTACCATCTGGCTCGTTAAAAATAACTGAGGTGTTCTTATTAGACAACTTGGATACATAATTTTTACCAACAAACTCATTTAAAAAGACCCAATCGGTTAACAAAAATTCTTCATTGTTTAATTGCTTGACTACCAAAGAGTGAATAGTTTCAAAATCATTAACCAATTCGACAAAGTCGTCATTATTTTCTTTAACCAATCCGAGCTCCACAAAAGTCTTAAAAATCATTTGACTATCCACAGCCAACTCGCTAACTAAAGCTAAGTTAGGCTCAACATAATGATATTTAACTAAAGTCTCTAGAGTGGATAAATGCTCGCTAGTCGTAAAAGACTGTTCCCAGGTGTCTAGTGGTAATTTAGCGTTTAAATTAGAGCTAACAGAGGTGTTTAATAATTGATTGGTCCAGGGGCTGCCTAAGGTGTAGGTCAAAGTGGCCTCCTTACGACTATTCAACATTTTACGATTAATATCTAAAGTGGTCCAAAAAAGGTTGCTGTGCCAATCTTGATCATTAAAACCAGCAAAGTGTCTGCGTAAGACAGAAACTTGATTATTATAATCGTTATAGTTAGTGTTGATCGCAAAATATTGACTGGTAATTGGTTCATCGAACAATGGATTAATTAAGTCTAAAGAAATGGCTAGACAACGATTTAAAACACCCATCTTAATCGAACAGCCCGTGTTCAAGTTTACGTAAGATTTAGTTCGATCATAATTTATAAAATCTCCGGCGGCGTCAAAAGTTAGTTTGTCATAAATAAAAGTTTCTGGACTAAATTTTTCTTGTAAAATTCGCATACCTGACAACTGTTTGCCGGTTTCAAGCTGACGATTTAAACCGCCTTGAGCTGGATCGAAATCTGTGAAGGCTACGGCATCACGATATTTAAGTAAATCAGTGTCAAACGCAGGATTGGATTTATCAAAAACTTCTTCCACTGTTTTATCATTAAATAAAGCTTTAAAAGTTCGATCATAGTCCAAGTAAGTTAACTCGTTGCGCAAACTATTAAAAAAGGACATAGCTTTATAAACACGTGCCCAACGATTTTTCCAAACTTGGTTAACACTTAAGTCTCTAGCTATTAGAGTGGCAGCGGTTAAATTAACAGTCCAATCCTCCTTATCCAAAAGACAAGATGGACATGCTTCATTTTTGAAAAATAGAGGAAACAGCGAAGTAGTGAAACGGCTAGCTAAATAAAAATTGTTTAGATGAGCATTATGACGATATTCATCAGGCACGCTAAAATCTGAATAATCACGATCATATAGCAAAGCTGGTGATTTAATTAATTTAGTGTTCCTGTTGTTTTTAGCTATTAAATCCAGCTCTTTTTGGACTGAAGGATCTAAATAATCAGGTGCTGTAAATCGATAATGATCTGCCTCCACTCCCGTAAAAAGACCAGGGCCAGAAATAGCCGTGACAGATTCTTTGGAGCTACGTAAAATTTGTCCAGCTTTTGGCTTTAAAAGCTCTAAATTCATAGCAAAATAAACAGCCTCTAAACGCATGGCTTCTAAGAGCGGGTCATTAGAAACCCCTATCACAGCATAACGATCACGATAACGCTTATCTGCCAAAGTAAATAATTCTTTATTTAAATCCCAAAAATCTCGATAAAAAATATCAGCTTCAGCTTGTTTATAAATAGTTTTTATTCTGTTCTGCCAAGAATACATCATAAAATCAGCTGTTACTAAGAACGGAACATTACGCTTATTTAGCTCTTGGTAGGCTTGTAAAAAATCTTTAGAGTCTTTACCGAAGGGATTATCGATTACACCAAAGCCTTGGTTGTTAATATTATCAACAATCTTGTCTAAATCAATTTGGCGAGTAAAGGGGTAGTAATTAGCAGCGTCAGATTTAATATTAACTGGTAAACTTAAGGGTTCAATTTTAGAGACAATAGTTTCAACTTTAGGTACATAAAAATTTACAAAAAAAACATTCTCACCCTGAACACTGCTGGTTGAGACCGTGTTACCGCTTGATAAATGACTATCACCTAGAGATTTAAGCGAGGTACCATCTTCAACTACACGATTAACAACAGGAATGTTTTGAGGTTTTTGAAGTAATAAAATACCAACAACAATCATAGAGATAGCTGATAAACCGGCCACAATCCAGACACCTAAGCGAAACTTGGGGTTATTAAAGTCAAAAAGAAGCTGGCCGTCGCCAGGCGTCAGTTGAGATGGTGTCTTTTGATTGATAAACATAGCTTTTATATTATAGCATATCGCCAAATTGTCGCCAAGACCAAATAAAAAAGGCTTTCTTGTGAAAAGTCTTTTTAATTGCGTAAAAAGTATCACTAAATTCGCATAATTATTTTGCGTTATAAAGCTGGTTAATCTCAAAAATGTCTAAAGCTCTGTTGTAAATTCTAACATCTCTTATGTCTCCGAATAATCTCAGATCTGCATTATAATTACCTATTTTTAAAGAGTTAGTGCTGTGCGTGATAGCTCCACTACCAGAAGTAGTGCCAAAATATACTCCGTTAATATAAAGAGTGTTACCTACTCCTGGTTTATAAACCCCGACATAATGATACCAGGTATCAAGACTTAAAGCCTGTCCCAAAGGAGAATCACAACAGCCAGAGATTCTAAAATAAGGCCTATTTGTTGTTGCACTTATCTCGACAGACCAACCTTCCATTTTGTAAAAAATATCTGTCTAAGACCAGGGCTCCATTCATTGATTTTAAAAAATAAAGAAACGGTTATTTCTTCTGGCTTTAGACTAACCGACTCAGGCACTGTAATGACCTGAGTCGTGCCATTAAAATTATAAGCTCCATTAGGCTCGCCTAATATTCCATTAGTCAAAGTGGCACCCGAGATAATGCCATCATTACCATTACCACTGGAGTCAAGAATTTTATTATCAGACGTGTATAAATCATTCATCATCCACCAAGCAACCAGACCATTGGTTGGACCATAATCCCTACTTATTCCACCTTTTTCAAATTTTCTAGAACCTGCGGAGGCTGAGCCCGCACTATTAGCTAAACAACCAATTAAAGAATAATTATCGCCATTACTTTTGTATTGATATTCTAAATTGGCACAAGCTCCCTCGGCCCGAGGTGTCGGATTATTAGGCACTTTGGCCATATAAGTTTTAGTACCGTCCTGAGAAGTAAGCGGTTGGCCAGGTGTAATGAGATTAGGGTAAGCTGTGTAATCAGCATAATACATCTCTAGAGCAGTAGAGATTTGTTTGAGATCGCTAATACGCTTGGCATCACGGGCTCTCGTGCGAGCACCATTAACAGCCACTGTCGCTAAAGTAGCCAAGACGCCAATAATGACGATGACAACTAATAATTCAATCAGAGTAAAGCCTTTTTTCATATATTGTTATTTTATCATACAACCGGCACCCTCCGCAACAACAAGTCATGTTTCAGCTTATTCTTAGCAAAAAAAAATAACACCCCAGGGCTTGTATTTTTATTGGTTAATTGCTAAAATGAGTAAGTTAAAAGAAGATAAATCATCTCAAAACCCCTTATATGGCTAAAGAAGAAAAAAAACAAGACGATTACGGCGCAGCCGCCATTACCGTTTTAGAAGGCTTAGATCCTGTTCGCAAACGTCCCGGCATGTATATCGGTAGCACTTCCACCACCGGCCTGCACCACTTAGTTTGGGAGGTTGTGGACAACTGCATTGATGAAGCTATGGCTGGCTATGCTGACACCATTGATGTTGCTATGCTACCTGATGGCTATATTTCCGTTATTGATAATGGTCGTGGTATTCCAGTTGACATCCATCCAACCGCCAAAGTTTCGGCCCTGGAGCTTGTCTTAACTAAGTTACACGCCGGCGGTAAATTCGGAGGCTCGGGCTATAAAGTTTCTGGCGGTTTACATGGCGTTGGCGTCAGTGTGGTTAACGCTTTATCTGAACACTTAATTGCTGAAGTGAAGCGTGATAATCAACTTTGGAGACAGGAATATAAACGTGGCATCCCTCAAGGCAAAGTTAAAGCTGTTGGCACCGCCAAAGGCACCGGCACGACAATTACTTTCAAGGCCGATGACACTATTTTTGAAGATGTGGAATATTCTTGGGGTAAAATCCTAGATCGTTTGCGTCAGCAAGCTTATTTAACCAAAGGTATTCATTTGAAAATTAGCGACGAGCGCAAAGGTCACCGAGCTAAACAATATCATTTTTATTTTGACGGCGGTATCAAGACCTATATTCGTGCCATGGATCGTAATCTGGAAGTTAAAAACGAAACGGTTTTTTATGTTGATAAAGAAATTGATAACAATCGTGTGGAAGTGGCAATGCAATACAATGACGGCTATAACGAAACCGTCATGTGTTTTGCCAATAACATTATCAACCCCGAAGGCGGTTCCCATTTAGCCGGTTTTCGCTCGGCTTTAACTCGTGGCTTAAATAATTATGCTCGTGCTAAGGGCTTACTTAAAGAAAAAGATCAAAACTTAACTGGTGATGACACCCGAGAAGGCTTAACCGCCATTATCAGCGTCAAACTCCCCGACCCACAATTTGAAGGCCAGACCAAAGGTAAACTAGGTAACGCTGAAATGAAAACTTATGTTGAACAAATTTTTGGCGACGCTTTAAACACCTTCTTGGAAGAAAATCCTAAAGACGCAGCAGCTATTGTTGGTAAATGCTGTTTATCAGCTTTAGCGCGTATTGCCGCCCGTACCGCCCGTACCGCCATTTTGCGTAAGGGAGCCTTGGAGGGCATGACCTTACCAGGCAAATTATCAGACTGCTCTAGTCGCCACCCAGAAGAATGCGAATTGTATATTGTTGAGGGAGATTCCGCTGGGGGCTCAGCTAAACAAGGTAGAGATCGACGTTTTCAAGCTATATTACCTTTGCGTGGTAAAATCTTAAATGTGGAACGAACTCGTTTTGACAAAATGCTCGCTAATAACGAAGTCAAAAACTTAGTGATTGCCATGGGCATGAACATTGGTGAACAGCTAGATCTAGAAAAATTGCGTTATCATCGTATTATTATCATGACCGATGCTGATGTGGACGGAGCGCATATCCGCACGCTGCTTTTAACCTTGTTCTATCGCCACTTCCCAGATTTAATCCAACGAGGACATTTGTATATTGCTCAACCACCGTTGTATCAAATTAAAAAAGGCACCAGCGCCAGCTATGCTTTTTCTGACGAAGAAAAAGACGCTCAATTGAAAAAGTTAGGTGTTTTACCAGAAGATACTGCCACCGATGAAGATGAAGAAGAAGAGGAAGGCATGGAAGAAGAGGTGGAAGATAACAAAAACAAAAAAGCTAAAAAGGTTAGTAGCAGAGTACACATTCAACGCTACAAAGGTTTGGGCGAAATGAATCCTGAACAACTGTGGGAAACTACTATGAATCCAGCGGGACGTTTAATGAAAAGAGTTAATGCTGAAGACGCCGCTAAAGCTAATGAGACTTTTGAAA
This sequence comes from Candidatus Falkowbacteria bacterium CG10_big_fil_rev_8_21_14_0_10_37_14, assembly GCA_002778705.1. Classification (GTDB taxonomy): domain Bacteria; phylum Patescibacteriota; class Patescibacteriia; order Patescibacteriales; family Patescibacteriaceae; genus 1-14-0-10-37-14. The sequence continues at coordinate 24,947 of PFAM01000021.1, forward strand.
TGCTGATGGGCGATGATGTAGCCGCTCGTAAACACTTTATTCAAACTCATGCTAAGTATGTGAAGAATCTAGACATTTAATTCGCTTATTTAAAAAAAGTTCCGCTAGACAGCGGAACTTTTTTGATAGTCAAAATGATTATTCACACCTAGTCTTAATTTCTAGATTAATCTCATAAACATAATAGTTGAATGGAATCAAGTAATCTTTTTACTGAAATAAAACCCAACTAGCTATTACAAAAGCACTAAATTATGACACAACACTACTATAAACACTAACCAATTTCAAACCAATCTTTTTTACCAACACGAATAGCTGAACCGCTTTTCGGGAGTAATTTACCGTCATCCGTAGGTTGATTATTATAATACACAGCCTTATCACTAAACAACTGACGAATCTGGGTGTTACTACGCTGGCCATTATAAAACTTGACTACGGCAGTAAACAAATCTTCGCTAGCAAGTAGCTCCACTTTTGGCAAATCAGCTGGAGCAGTTTTTTCCGACACCGCCAAGCGAAAATGTTCGGCGGCTGCGGTTGCACTTTCAGCTCCACAAAATAAAGCAACAAGCTCTATCGCTAATTCTAATTTTAAATTTTTAGGGTTTTCACCGTTAGCGAGCCGTTCTTTAACTTCGTTTATTTTAGCCATTGGGGATGTAGTCGCTAACTCCCAAGCCGGTAAAATCACGCCGTCCGACCAACTCATCACCGCCCCATAAATATCATTAGCCGAAGCATCCAAGAAGACAGCGTTGCCAGCGGTCTTACCCATCTTATTGCCATCAGCATCAGCTAATAACTTCATAGTCATAACACACTTTTCTTTGTTAAGTATATTCTTAGACAAATCGCGACCACAAAGCATATTAAACATTTGATCATTACCACCTATTTCTAAATCTACTTCCATAGCTACACTATCATAGCCTTGAGCTAGTGGATATAAAAATTCGTGCATGAAAATTGGCTTCTCTTCAGCTATCCGCTTTTGAAACATATCACGAGCTAACATCTGTCCGACAGTAAAATTAGTGGCAATACTAATTAAATCTTTAAAGGTTAGTTTGTCTTGCCACTCACTATTATACTTTACTTGCGCAGGATTATCTCCGCTAAAATCTAAATAATGTCCAGCTTGTTCTTGATAGCTTTTAGCATTAGCTAAAACTTCTTCGCGAGTAAGCTGTTTTCTGGTAGCACTTTTATCAGTTGGGTCGCCAATCATACCAGTAAAATCCCCGACCAAAAAAATAATTTCATGCCCAAGCTCTTGAAATTGCCGAAGTTTATTAATTAAAATTGCATTACCAATGTGTAAGGAAGTGGCCGAAGGGTCAAAACCGCAATATAAACGTAAGCGTTTGCCTGAAGCCAAAGCTGTTTCTAAGACTTCACGTTTTGGGAAAATTTGCTCCACTCCACGTGTTAAAATCTCTTCAATTAATTGAGGATTAGTATTAACCATATGTTTTATTTATGTGTAAAGCGTAAGATATTTTAGGCTTTTTGTCCACTTAACTGACTATTTCTATAGAACCAACAAAATCTCTCTGAATAGCTTCTTGTAAGCTTTGGCTAATGTTAACTTTTAATTCTGATTTAATAATTTTTGAGGTATCCCCAACCATTACTTTTAAATAGGCTGATTGTTCTCCTGGATTATTCATCAAAAGCGACCGAAGACGCATAAATAATTCAGTAGGCGGATTATCTTGCTTGACTACTAAACGCAGAGGATTGGCTGGTGGCGCTGGCGGTGATGACGGTGAGCTTGGTGGGCGATGTTCTTCTACTTTAGGATGCCAACGCTTGACTTCTGGCCTTTGACGAAAGGCTGCTACTGAACCAGCAATATTGGTAGGGTCCATAGCAATAGCAAATTCAGCCAAAACTTTAGTCTCGCCATCTTTATCTGATAAAGTTCCAGCCACTAAGATAACCTGACCTGCTTGCCAAATAGCTGAAGTAGTTTGATGTAACTTAGGAAAAACTAAAACCTCTAAATTATCACTACCATCTTCCAATTTAACAAACAACATCGTTTCATGTTTTTTGGTTAAGATTTTTTTGATAGAAATTACCACACCCGCCAGATTAACTTCAGTTTCGGAATGTAACCGTTTTACTTGTGTTAAAGGCTTGGCTAAACCAGCCAAGGCTTTGCGATACAGTGAATAGGGATGTTCACTAACATACAAACCTAAGAGTTCTTTTTCCCAAGTTAAAATCATAGACATGGGTACAGACGGAGCTGATTGTAACACAAATTTTAATTCTGCTTCTTCGGGGCCAAGCGTTCCAAACAAAGAAACTTGAGAGTCCTCTTTTCGTTTATTAAGCTGTCGATAAAAATTAAGCATAGCCTCCAAATTACCAAGTAATTGTCCGCGCTCACCCCAAGCATCTAAAGCTCCACTTTTAATCAAACTCTCTAAAGATTTTTTATTTAAATCTTTATGTTGAATGCGAGACAAAAAATCTGTTAAATCTTGATAAGGGCCGTTGGCCTTTCTTTCGGCAATAATCGCTTCAGCAATATGTTCGCCAACATTTTTAATAGCCTTTAAGCCAAAACGGATTAAACGACTCTGTCCGCCAGTTACTACAGAAAAACCGGCAAAAGACTGATTAATATCCGGTTGCTTAACAGCAATGCCCATTTGACGACATTCTTCAATTTCAATTGCCACGCGATCACTATCTCCTTGATCACTGGTTAGGAGTGCGGCCATAAACTCTGTGGGCCAATTAGCCTTTAGGTAGGCCGTTTGATAAGCCACCAAGGCATAGCATGCGGCGTGTGATCGATTAAAACCATAACCAGCGAACGGTTCAATAAAAGAGAATATCTTAATAGCCAGTTCACTTGGAATGCCATTCTTAACACAACCGTCAATAAACTTAGACTTTTGTTCTTCTAATAATTTAACAATTTTTTTACCCATGGCTTTTCTAAGTACATCGGCACCGCCCATAGTAAAGCCAGCTAAATCGCGAGCCATTTGCATGACCTGCTCCTGATAAATTGCCACACCGTAAGTTTTACTTAAAATTGGTTCTAGTTTTGGGTGTAGATATTCTAATTGCTTAATGCCGTGCTTACCTGAAATATAATCAGGAATCCATTCCATAGGACCTGGGCGATACAGAGCCACCATAGCAATAATATCTTCTAATTCGGTGGGTTTTAACTCACGCAAATAGCGTTTCATTCCTGAAGATTCAAATTGAAAGACACCAGTGGTTTCACCTTGCCGAAATAATTCAAAAACAGCCTGGTCATCCAAAGGAATATTATCAATATCCACCTCCAAGTTTTGAGTCTGCTTAATAATGTTAATAGCTGATTCGATAATGGTTAAGTTTTTTAAACCCAGAAAGTCCATCTTTAAAAGACCAAGCTCCTCGATTGGATGTAAGCTATATTGACTAACTAAACTCGAATTGCTGCCAGCCACATACTGCACTGGAACATTATCAGTTAAAGGATCTTTGGTAATTAAAATACCGCAAGCGTGCACTGAAGCATGTCTAGCTACGCCTTCTAATTTTTTAGCAAAGTCAATAATTCGCTTAGCATCCGGTTCTTGATAAAGTGCCTTGAATTCAGGCACATCACTTAAGGCACCTGAAATTTTAGTGAACATTGGAATAGTCTTGGAAATCTTGTCGCAATATTCATAAGGGTAATCCAAAACTCGACCAACATCACGCACGGCAGCGCGCGCTGCCATGGTTCCAAAAGTGATAATCTGAGCCACGTGATCAAAGCCATATTTATCTTGAACATACTTAATCACCTCGTCACGCCGAGCATCAGAAAAATCCGTATCAATATCAGGCATAGAGATGCGTTCCGGATTTAAAAAACGTTCGAACAATAAATCGTATTTAATTGGACAGAGATTAGTGATACCGATTAAAAAACAAACGATGGATCCAGCGGCGCTACCTCTGCCTGGACCTACAGCGATTTTGCTACGCTTAGCCCAGTTAATAAAATCAGCAACGATTAAAAAATAGCTAGGCCAACCCATTTTAGTGACCACCGCTAACTCATAATCTAAACGATCTTGATAAACTTTATCTAACTCATCATAAGTTTTTCCATAGCGTGTTACCAAGCCTTCTAAACAAAGCTTTCGCAAATAACTGTTACCATCATGACCATCCGGAACAGCAAAATGCGGTAATTGCACCTGACCTAACGCAATCTCTACCGAACAACTATCAGCGATTAACTCGGTGTTGCTAATGGCTTCAGGAATATCCTTAAAAGATTCAATCATTGCCTCTCCTGACCGTAAAGAATAGTCCCCCCCAAGCATAGACATGCGATTGGTTGAAGTTTTTTTTGCTTTGTTTTGTAAACACAGTAAAATATCTTGAGCTTCATCGTCGTCTTTACGAGGATAATGAGAATCATTAGTGGCAATCAACGGAACTCCTAATTCTTTACTAATAGCGATTAATTCGCGATTTACTTCACCTTGTAATGGTAAGTCGGAATGATCTTGAATTTCTAGATAATAATTACCGGGACCAAAAAGTTCTGAATAATCTCGAACCCGCTGTCTGGCTTCAGTAGTTTTGCCTTTGGTAATTAAACGAGCAATTTCACCACCCAAACAAGCACTGGCAGCTATCAGCCCTTCGTGGTGTAAGGTTAGTAATTCCCAATCGATACGTGGTTTATAATAAAAACCTTCAGTTTGAGCCAGTGAAGCTAGTTTTAATAAGTTTTGATAGCCTTGATTATTTTTAGCTAGAAGAATGAGATGTGAGCTGGTTTTTTCACCTTTAGCGTAAGTGCGATTATGTCTAGAGTCTGGCGCTACATAAGCCTCAAAACCAATAATTGGCTTAATACCCGCTTTTACCGCCTTTTGATAAAACTCGATAACTCCATACATGACGCCATGATCAGTTAAAGCGATGGCCTTAGCTCCGTCACGTTTAGCGAAATCTATGATAGCGTCAATACTAGACAAACCGTCTAGCAAAGAATAGTGACTATGTACATGGAGGTGGATAAAAGACATAAAGACGAGCAATTTTTAATAGCTTAAACTGCCACTATCTTAACATGTTTAATAACCTTCGCCAACTTAACAAATAGTCAAAAGTGTGTTGTAAAAATAGAATCAATTTAACTAAACAAAACTCGCTTAGTGCGAGTTTTGTTGTTTTAGTTTGTCTATTTCTTCTCTGGCAACCACCCGATCATCCCAAGGTATTTTTTTACCATTAGCAACACAGATGGCTTGCTCATTACCTTTACCTGTAATTAAAACAATATCACCAAAATCTGCCAGAACTAGAGCACGGGCGATTGCCTCTCTGCGATCATGAATTTTAAATAAATTTTCACCCAAAATTTTACCAGCCTTCTCGGCCCCAAGAGCTACTTGATCAATAATAATTGTTGGGTCATCATCATAAGGATCTTCATTGGTGACAATGACCACATCGGCTTGTTCTCCAGCTAAATGCCCTAAAATTGGTCGTCTAGAAACATCGCGACCTCCACCAGCTGAACCTAAGATGTGAATAATTCTATTATGTGGCAAAAGCAATAAAGTCTCGTATAGTCTAGAAACAGCGTGTGGTTCGAAAGCGTAATCCACAATCACGCCAAAATTAAGCTTGGTTTCTAACATTTCTAGTCGCCCTGGAACTCCAGAGACGCTTTCCAAACCTTGCTTAATAGTAGCTAAAGGCAAACCTAAAGCTAAACCAACGGAAACAGCGGTCATAGCGTTATTGACATTAAAAGCTCCAATGAGATGGAGATGAAAGCGTTCGTTAGTACAAACACCACCTTGGCAAATGGTGAAAGAAGTACCGTCAGCCGCTACCGAAATATTAGTGGCTACAGCTTCATGAAAATTATGATCTTTGTCTTCATTAGGATTAAGTTTAACATCAACAGCATTAGGCACTAGACGATATTGCCATTTGGTTTCGGCCCAAAAAGACAAGAAATAATCCTTATGTTCGTCGTCACCATTTACAATAACGGTTTTGCGTACCCGATTCAAAGCTAGTTTTTTTAAACCAGCTTCCACTCGCTGAACACCAAAATGTTGATTAGCGTATTTAGTTCGACAATCTTTAAGGTGAGCAAAAAGCATGCCCTTAGCCTCTCTATATTTTTCAAAACTACCGTGCGATTCAATGTGTTCTGGATATAAACCTGTGCAAATAATTAAATCATAGTTAATAAACCGATGACGATATTGAATAATGCCTTCGGAAGATGTTTCTACCACCGCAAAACGACAACCATTTTTAACCATTTTAGCGAGTATCTGATAGGTAAACAAACGACCAACCATGGTCATTTTTTTGTTATTGAGCCACTCTTTTTCACCATCATTAAACATGGCCGTGGAAGTAAAACCAGTTTTATATCCAGCGGCATTTAACATTTTGGCAATCAAGTAAACACTAGTAGTTTTACCAGTGGTGCCAGTGACACCAATAACAATCAATTTATTACTAGGAGCATGATATAATAAATTAGCAAATAAACCCCAAGAAAAATGGTATAAAGGTCCAAGCAAGCTCCAAACTTTTTTAGGGATAATTTTTTTAATCTTAGCAGTATTCATGATTTTAAATAGGTAATAAACGTCTAAGCCGACGTAAGACTCTATACATCCTATAGTAAAAACTAGAAATCGGCAAATCAAGGGTTCCTGGATAACTAAACAGCTGCCCCCCAAAACCTTGCTTGAAACGAGTAACTCCAGGCCATTTTTTTTCATCAACGCCAAACCAATCATAAACCTTAGCTCCCTGTTCACGGTAATGGCGCATGACCTCCCAGTGTAACAAATAAGGGGCCATTAAGTGGCGGTAAAGGTGATTAGAGGCACCATGAATATAAGAAGCTTTAACCCCTGTTTTATTAAAAAGACCGGCAGCTATCGCCTGACCAGAGAATTCAACTAAAAACAAATCTATCCAACCTTTTCCTAATTCTAAGATTTTTTTATAATGCTCTTTGGAGTGAATGGCAAAGCCGTCACGATCACTCGTCCCAGATAATAATTTCCACCAAACTTCCAAATCATCTATGCCACCCTGACGAAAGACTAAAGATTTTTTCTGAGCCAAGCGAATATTATAACGAGTCTTAGGATGCATACCCTTAATTAAGGTGTCATCATCTACTAGATTAGTCAACCAAGTTAGCGAGGGTTCTAGATTTAAACTAAAAATTAAACGTTTGTCAGGCGACCATTTCTCGACAGCTAGCGAAGGCTCTAGACGCCAAAACCAACAGCCTCTTTGTTTAGCTTGTTTGGTTACAGCCTCTGATAATAATTGCCAGGTGGTTTGTAAAACTGACGCCGATAAAGTTTCAGCAAAGACTGGACCTCGTGGAGAAAACAAATATTTAACACCTAAGGTAGCCTTGTTTAACCATTGTACGCCAGCCAATAAATTGCCATCAGCATCAACGACGGCTAAATAATTATCAATATCTGGGCTAAAAATATTAGACCAACGCCTATCTTGTAAAAACTCCGGAGACACACTGTTCGCCACAAAGTTATTCCAATCACTTGTTTTTGGAGTAATTATTTTCATAGATATTGTAAGGCTTGACGCAAACGATCACTAGGCGAGGCATTAACCTCAGTTTTTTGTAAAGCGTTTCTAGCTTCAATCGCACTATAACCCAAGCCCATTAAAGCCTCAAGTTCTTCACTACCAGCTACTACGCCACCGACGCTATCATAGATAACGTCCATTTTATTTTTTAACTCCACAATCAAACGCTCGGCGGTTTTTTTACCAATGCCAGAGACCTTAACTAAAGGGACGCTATCGCCACTGGCAATAGCAGACTTTAAGTCATTCATACGGGCGCTGGATAAAATATTTAAACCCGAGCGTGGTCCAACACCAGAAACGGAAATAAGTAATTCAAAAAATTCTAATTCTTCTAGTTTGGCAAAGCCGTATAAAGCCACACCATCCTCTTTGACTTGATGGTATAAATAAATCTCAGCCTCTTCACCGATAGCTAGAGTAGAGCTTAAATCGGTGCCAATATTTATTTTATAACCCAAACCAGCCGTGAGGACAATCACAAATCCCAAGCGTTTTTCAATAATTTTTCCTTTGATAAAAGCTAACATAATTGGTCACTTGAATATAATTTTTAAACCACCCGAGTGATTTTTAGTATTTTGTTTAGAAAATTAAAGAATTATTTAGAAATTTGAAATTAAAAATTTTAAATTTATTTTACCTATCTTGTCCTAAAAGTGCGGAGATGCGTTCTTCAACAGGCGGATGAGTCATAAATAGTTTAGTAAAGAAACCGACTTTATTTTTGCCTTCTTGTTTAAAAGGGCTTGTAATATATAAATGTGCAGTAGCACGATTAGCCACCTCTAAAGGCTCCTGATCAGCGGAGATTTTTTTCAAAGCATTGGCCAAGCCCTCAGGATCACGAGTTAAAAGTGCGGCTGAAGCATCGGCTAAAAATTCACGCTTCCTAGAAATTGCTAATTGAATTATTTGCGCAAATAGTGGTGCTAAAATAGCTAAGACAATAGCTAAAACAGCAATGCCGCCAGCCATTCTATTATTGTTGGAATCACGATCTCTACCCCCAAACAAAGAAATACGCCAAAACCAATCAGCTAATAAAACCACAACACCAACTAAAACTGTGACTAAAGTAGATAATAGAATATCGTGATTACCAATATGTGATAATTCATGAGCTACCACACCTTCTAATTCACGCTTTTCTAATTTACCTAAAATACCAGAAGTAAAAGCCACGGCAGCGTGTTGGCTATCGCGACCAGTAGCAAAAGCATTGGGGGCTGTATCTTTAATAATATAAATCTTAGGCATAGGCAAGCCAGCGGTGATACATAAATTTTCTACCAAACGAAATAATTCAGGAGAATCATGTTTGGTAACTTCTTTAGCTTGACTCATCGCTAAAACAATTTTATCACTATACCAATAACCAATTAACGGTTGAACAATAGCCACAATTCCAGCTATTAAAACGATGGTTGGATTATCAAAATATAGACTAAAAACATAGCCAATATAAATAACCACGAGAACGAAACCAGAAATTAAAAACCAAGTTTTACGATTATTGCTAGTAATAGCTGTATATAAAGTAGGCATAAATTAAACAGAAATAATAGGGATTTGACCAGCGACTACCATGGCTAAGGTAGATAAGTCATCACTTAAAATGTGTGGATTAAATTGGCCTTTCCAGTAAGGGTTTAAAAACCAGGTTGGTGTCGACATAACTAATTCTTCAAATTGGGCTGACCACAAACGCTCTACTCCTAAAACTAAAGCGTACGGTAAATAACTTTCAAATAGCTCTGGATTACGAACCGGTGCATTATGAATTAAACGAGAACCATCTTCATGAACAGATAAATAACGTTCGAAACCTTTAACATGTTCCATAACCTCTATCCAATGTCGGCCACCACCTGGACGCAATAAGGCCACAATGGCCACTAATACACCAGAAGACAAAAAACTAAGAGCAGAAATGGAACTAAAATTAGCATTTCTGGCCAAAAACCAGGCCAAGATTCCAAAACAAAGCCAAATAAAGGTTACTACAAATTTTTTAGCTAAAGCCCCGCTTTTAATAACAGCTTTGTCACGCAGTTGACTCTTTAAACTATCTTCTAGCTCACTGATACGTAGAGGCATCTCGCCAAGGTAGGTTGATAACAAAACCGAGTCACGATTATCAAATAACGAATCTAAAATTAATCTTTGATGTTCTGAAGACATGGGCCCGACAGCACGATGTCGGCTTAAACGATAGTCCGCACCACTTTCTGAACCGGTCAATTCAATACCAAGATAACCCTTAACCGCTAAATAAAAAATTTCAGCAGCTAGGTCATGAGGGTCTAAAGTATTTTTATACATATAGCCCATTTCTAATGGCGATAAATCATCTGGTGGAGAAAAACGCACTCCATAGCCACGCGAACGACGTGGATCATATCCCGAACGAAGCCACCACAACAGAGACGATAAGAATGATAAGAACGGCATGGCTAAAGGCCAGTTTTCTTTAGCCCAAAGTTTCAAATTAACAAACGGGCTAGGCGGCTTAATAATACCTAAGGGGAATTCGACACTTAAAATTAAACCTTCTTTAGGATAAAGAGTTTTAGGGCTAACAAAATCTAGCTGAGTTGCGCCAGTAGTAATTGTGGTTTTGGGAAAACATTTCATTAAAGCTCCCTCGGGGCCATACATACACCCTAAAGTAATTTGATCAGCTGTAAAACCTTCAATCAATTCAACCTTTGCTGTAGTGTTAATAATACCAATATTCCAGCGATTGCCTGTAACATTCCAATTGAATTCAGCCCTAGTACCTCTAACATACAAAGCGTTAAAAACACGATAAGAAACATTAAAAATCTTATAGCCACTAAAAGGTTGGCCTTTACTTTTAATAATTACTTGTAGTTCGTTGCCTTGCTTATTAAAAGCCAAATCTAGATTTTGGCCATCTTCATCAATTACAGACCAGTTTTGAAAACTAACCTGATAACTATTAACACCAGATAAATAACGCACTGGTAGAATAAACTCTATTTCATTACGTTTTAAAAGTCCAAAGTTATAGCGCCAAACTTCACTTACCAGTACTGAAGCGTCTTGATTAATCTTATAGATTGCACTAAAATCTTCCACTTGCTCATTAGCTAAAGCTCTTGGCGTGGATAACATTAAATAACAAACCACTAAAACAGCGGCCGATAATCCAATACCAAGACTAATACACTTTAGCTTCATAACCTCCTTTTAATTAAGCTTAGAATTTAACGGCCACAGGTTGTTTTTCTTCTTCAGCGGCTTCAAAAAACTTACGAACTTCAAATTTTAATTGCTTAGCCAATATGTTAGTTGGAAACACCTGAACTTTGATGTTAAAGTCTCGAACGTTACCATTGTAAAAACGACGAGAAGCTTGAATCTTATCTTCAGTATCAGTTAATTCTCGTTGTAACTCTAAAAAGTTTTGATTAGCTTTTAAATCTGGATAACTTTCAGATAAAGCGAAAATGGATTTTAAGGTAGAAGACAAAGCGTTCTCTGCGGCTAATTGTTTTCCAATATCGCCACTGTCATGAGCTGACATTGCTGAATTACGAGCCTCGATCACTTGAGTTAAGGTAGCCTGTTCGTGGGCAGCATAACCTTTAACCGTTTCCAATAAATTAGGAATTAAATCGTAACGACGTTTTAGCTGGACATCAATATCCGACCAAGCCTCATCCACTTGATTCTTAGAACGAATAAGTCCGTTGTAGATTACAACTACTGCGACTACCGCCACTGCGACCACACCTAAGACGATCCATAGTATTGTCATATTTTTTTGGCCGGCCTTCCTACCGGCGTTAATTAGTTATAACACTTCAATAGCCAACCAAAGCTCTATACCTTCGATTTTAATATTAGCAACTGGGCAGTTTTCAGGCGCTTTGGCAGTGGCTGATAATTTTTCAGTACCCGTTGACTGCTTAATAATAGTCACCTGTTGCTCTAGAAAACCAGTTAAACGTTCGTTATTTGATTGATAATAAACATTAACTCGATCTAAAACAGTTAAACCGGTATTTTTTCGAAGACCATTAATACCACGAATAAACTCACGTGCCGCACCTTCGGCTAATAATTCTTCAGTTAGTGTGGTGTCTAGCACGACATCAATTTGCCCCTCACCTGCTTCACAAATAATTTCTTTAAGATTTAATTCAGCGCGTAAAATCTCTTGATAATTTTCTGATAATTCACAATTCTTAACCGTTAGCCTACTTAAGGGTTGGCGGATTTTTAATTTAGCTCCATCACGCTGAGCAAGTCCCAACTCCGCAACTCGTCTAGCAACAACCATAGTTGATAAAACTTCGGCATCGGCTTTAATATCACTTGCCACAGGCCAGGCACACAAATGAACAGATTTACTAGTATCGGAAAAATTGTAACCCATGCTTTTTTGCCAAACTGTTTCAGAAATAAATGGTGCAAACGGCGCTAAGGCTTTAGATAATTCTACAAGCACAAAACGCAAGGTAGCACGAGCTTCAAACGAGTCGTGCAAACGGTCACGAGAACGGCGAACATACCAAGTAGATAATTCATCAATAAATTCTGTTAGCGGTCTGACCGCTTTCGGCATATTATAAGCAAACATCTGCTCGGTAACTTCTTTGAGGTTTTTTCTCCAAAGAGCTAGTACCCAAATATCTAAAATATTTTCTGATAGAGGAGTTTCCGGTTCGCCAGCAATTGTTTCATCACTGCTACCAGCGTAAAAATTATAAACATTCCAAAGAAGCATAATATTTTTACGCAAACTTTCCAACACTCCAGATTCTATAAAATTAAGATTTTCTGTCTGCATGACCGGACTAGACAACAAGTATAAACGTAAAGCATCGGCGCCATATTTATCCATTATCAAACCAGGGTCTGGATAATTAGCTAATTTTTTAGACATCTTTTTGCCGTCAGCCGCTAAAACAATACCATTAACAATCGCCTGTTTGAAAGCCGGCTTATCCATAATAGCTGTAGCTAAAATATGCAGATAATAAAACCAAGCTCTAGTTTGATCGACGCCTTCAGCAATAAAACCAGCTGGAAAATTAGCTTCAAATTTTTCTTGGTCAGAAAAAGGATAATGCCTTTGAGCATAAGGCATAGAGCCCGAATCAAACCAAGTGTCAATGACATCTGGGACACGCTTCATAACACCAGAACATTTAGTGCAGGTAATATTTATTTTGTCCAAAACGTGTTTGTGTAAATCGGTAATTTTTTGTCCTGAGCGTTGTTCTAAATCAACCACAGCACCAAAAACTTCAAGTTCACCACAATCACACTTCCAAATCGGCAAACAACTAGCCCAAAAACGCTGACGACTAATAGACCAATCGCGTGCACCACTAAGCCACTGACCAAAACGACCATCTTTAATGTGTTCCGGTGACCAGCTAATATCTTTAGCATTCGCCAAGGCCTTATCTTTAATTTTAGTAACATTAACAAACCAAGAAGAAGTGGCGTAATTTAATAATGGAGTGTCACAACGCCAACAATGCGGATAACTGTGTTCATATTTAGCCTTTGAAAATAATAGATTTTTGCCAGCCAGATATTTAACAATTTCCACATCGGTAGTCATATGATCCTGGAGAGGTTTGACTGACAAACCAGCAAAACCTTCACACTCTTGCTTGATAATACCGTCCATACCGATATGCTGAACGAAAGGTAATTTTTCTGCTTTGCCTAAATTCATATCATCTTCACCAAAAGCTGGAGCAATATGCACTACACCAGTGCCGTCTTCAGTGGTAACAAAGTCGGCCGAATAAACCTGCCAACCTCGTTCATGATTAACTAAGGTCTCATCTTTAGAATAATAAACAAATAAAGGTTGATACTTTAAACCTAATAAATCAGTGCCTTTTACTTGAATTTTAGCGCCAGCGTTTTCTGGCAAGATTGTTTCAGCTAAAGCCTGTGCGACAATTAAAAACTCGCGGTCTTTTTCTAAAATCACATAATTAATTTCAGTGCCGACAGCTAAAGCCACATTAGCAATCAAAGTCCAAGGTGTGGTCGTCCAAGCTAAAATATAAGTATTGTCATCAACTATAAAATCCCCTATTTTTTGACCAGCCAGTAATTTAAACTTAGCGGTAGCGGATAAATCTTTAATGTCTTTATAGCCTTCGGCTACTTCTGATTGGCTTAAAGTGGTTTCGCAACGGGGGCAAATATGCATGGAGCGATAGCTTTCATAAATTAAATCTTTATCCCAAAGCTGTTTAAAAACCCACCAAACCGATTCCATATAATCTATATCCATGGTTTTATAAGGTTCGTCCATATCAACCCAACGACCTAAACGATCGATTGTTTTGCGCCAATCTTCAGCGTAAGCCAAAACTTTAGAACGACAAAGTTCATTAAACTTATCAACCCCTAAAAGTTCAATATCTTTTTTACTCTTGGAGCCCATTTCTTTCTCGACGATATTTTCAATCGGCAAGCCATGGCAATCCCAACCCCATTTACGTTCTACTTTATAACCATTCATAGTCCAAAAACGTGGAACAGCATCTTTTAAGATATTACCAACCAAATGACCGTAATGAGGCGTACCAGTCGCAAAAGGTGGACCATCGTAAAAAACATAATCACCATTTTTGGCCGACCTATCAACCGATTGTTTAAAAATTTTATTGCTTTCCCAAAACTTCAAAACATTTAATTCTTGCTCGGGAAAATTGTTTTTTGAATTATCTTCTGCCATATACATAAAATAACAGCCAAAACCTTTATTTTTAGGATAATTTGACCAAAACTTGATAGTCTTATTTTATAGCATTGATAGGTAAATGTCAAAGCAACATTGACGTTTATTATAATTTAAGGTGTAATATGGTCATGTCATTCAAATTACAAGCTGATTTTAAACCAACTGGCGATCAACCCGAAGCTATTAAGAAATTAGTAGCTGGTTTGTCGTCCAAACAACAACACCAAACTCTCTTAGGCGTGACTGGATCAGGCAAAACTTTTACCATGGCTAAAATCATTGAGAGCGTCCAGCGTCCGACGCTAATTATGTCACACAATAAAACTTTAGCCGCTCAGCTTTATGGCGAATTTAAGCAATTTTTCCCTGATGCAGCCGTCCACTATTTCGTTTCCTATTACGACTATTATCAACCAGAGGCTTATATTCCGCAAACCGACACCTACATCGAAAAAGAAGCACAGATTAATGAAGAAATTGATCGTTTGCGTCACGCCGCCACTCAAGCCTTAATGACTAGGCGAGATTGTATTATTGTGGCTTCGGTAAGTTGTATTTATGGCTTAGGAGAAAAACTGACCTATGAAGAAATGTCATTAAAATACACAGTCGGGCAAATGATTAAACGCAACGCCCTCTTGCGTGATTTAGTGCGAATTCAATACGAACGCGATGACATTAGTTTTAAGCGTGGCAGTTTTCGCGTCAAAGGCGAAAATATCGATGTTCACTTAACCACCGGCGAGGAAATTATTAGCTTAAGTTTTGATGGTGATGTTTTAGATAAAATTTGGCGCTATAGAATACCAGGCGAGAAAAAAGCTTGGACCATGGAGTTTAAAAAAAATCAAGGCGAAGCTTTAGAAACTATTAAAATTATTCCGGCCAAACATTTTATGACTCCAGCTGATCAATTAGCCGAGAGTATTGAAAATATCCGAGAAGAACTAGAAGAACGGCACGCTGTTTTATTAAATCTAGGCAAGTTTGCCGAAGCACAGCGACTAAAAAGCAAGACCGAATATGATTTGGAAATGCTCGAAAACTTGGGCTACTGCAATGGCATTGAAAATTATTCCAGGCAATTAACCCTGCGTGCAGCTGGCGTAGCCCCTGATGTGCTGCTAGATTATTTGCCAGCTGATTATTTATTGTTTATAGACGAATCGCATGTCAGCATTCCGCAGATTCGTGGAATGTATGCCGGCGACCATTCACGCAAAGAAACTTTAATCGAATTTGGTTGGCGTTTACCCTCGGCTATTGATAATCGCCCACTTAATTTCAAAGAGTTTTGCGATAAAATTAATCAAGTTATTTATGTCAGCGCCACACCAAGCGAATATGAACTAACCAAATCTTCGCAAGTGGTTAAACAAATCATTCGCCCAACAGGACTATTAGACCCCTCAATCACCATTCGTCCAACCGCTAATCAGATTACTGATTTAATTAAAGAAATTAAAATTCGAACAGAGAGAGGCGAACGAACATTAGCTATTACTTTAACCAAGCGAATGGCCGAAGAGTTAGCCTCCTTCCTGGAAGAAGAAGGTATTAAGGCAACTTATTTACATTCAGAAATCGTCGCGCTGGAACGGCTAGACATTTTACGCGATTTGAAATCCGGAAAATATGATGTACTGATTGGTATTAATTTATTACGCGAGGGCTTAGACTTGCCGGAGGTATCGCTGGTCGCTATTTTAAATGCCGATCATGCGGGATTTTTACGCACTGCCACTTCGCTAATTCAAACCATGGGACGAGCGGCCAGGCACGAACACGGAGAAGTAATTATGTATGGCGACCAAATCACTCCTGCTATGAAACAAGCGATTAAAGAAACGACCGATCGGCGTATCGCTCAGATTGCTTATAATAAAAAACACGGCATTACACCGCGGTCGACTAAAAATAAACAGGCTGAGACAGCTTTTAGTAATTAAGGTTTGTGCTTATAAACAACATTATAGATTTTTATAAGTGTTGTTGTTTCTTAATTTAATACTATCAATAATCACTCCGTCAGTTTTATGAAAAATAATTCTAAAGTTTTTAGACCTTAGACGATAAAAATCGGTGTTTTTTATTTTAACAACATTTAACTTTTGATCACCGGCTATTAAACTTTGGATAACTGCCAATTTTTAAAGTTGCGGTGTTTGTACGCGGGGCCGTAATACTTGTGCCATAAGACGCCATTATTGCAATAGATCCATTTATATAAATAATTACACTATTATTACCTAAAGTTCCATCCCAAGTAACGGTTATCATATTGAATCTTCAATGAAAGCGAAATTATTTTTTGATTGAGGCATAACTTTTTTATTATTACACCGCAAATTATAAAATAAAACAAAAAAATCTATTTAAACATTTTTTTACTGCGCAAATCTCGATGAAAGCCGATAGCAAAACGGTGCGACTCATCGCGAACCCGCTTCACCAGATGCAAAGCCGGCGAGCTTAACGGTAGCTGTAAGGCTGTAGTCTGGCCAGGAAAAAATATTTTATCAGGTGCCTTAGATGAGCGTAAGCCCTCCCCTTTAGAAATTGCTAAAACATCCAAATCTAATTGATATTTTTTCAAGATTCTTAAGGTGGTATTGAGCTGAGCTTTACCACCATCGATAATTAATAAGTCCGGCAACGGCCAATCATCGTGTTTAAGTCTCCGTTCCAAAACTTCTTTAAGCATATCAGTATCGCCAAGTCCCCCAGCTTGAATCTTAAACTTACGATACTGACTATTGTCCGCTTCGCCACCAGCAAAGACCACCATCACGCCAACCGATTCTCTACCTGGGCCCGTTGATAAATCATAACCCTCGATTCTTTGCGGAACTTTTTTAAGCGACAAAACTTTAGCTAGCTCCACCACATCGTTGGCATATTTATCAGCCACCGATAACACTTGTGCCCCAGCCAAGACAGCACGCAAAGATACCAGACGCATTTTTAATCTAGTAGCCCCAAGTTCATCGCCAGACTTGACTAATTTTTTCATCTCACGTTCCATATCGGCGACAACTTTATTTTTTTTACCATCCAAAAATGACATCAAGGGCTTAATAACCTGTTTCAGATATTCTTCCGGGCTTACCACGCCGCCACAAGCACCCAGGCAACGACCGACTTGATAATAAAAACAAGGTTTAGAACCAATCTTACGAGTAGTACAATAAGGCCAAATTTTACGCACCGCTCGCAGAGTTTCACGCACTGCTCTAGTGCTAACGAAAGGGCCGTAATATTTTCCGCTCTTATCCAAATTTCTAGTGGCAAAAACCGCCGGTAATTCATCCTCCAAAGATATTTTAATATAAATAAACCGTTTGTCATCTCTAAGAGAGATATTATATTCCGGCTGATATTTTTTTATTAAATTGGCTTCCAAAAGTAAGGCTTCGATTTCGCTATCCGTATCCAACCACTTAACTTGGCAAATTTTGGTTAACATTTGCTGCTTTAAGAGGCTTAACTCCCCAGGTCTCTGCCAATAACTTAAAATCCGTGAACGCAAGTTCACAGCTTTGCCAACATAAATAATCTTGCCCTTAGCATCTAAAAACTGATACGATCCCGAGGTTAGGGGCAGATTTAATTGTTTAATATTGTCTAAGATTAGCATATTTTATTTATAGCCTATTTAATGCTAAAAAACAAGATTAGTTTATTATTTTGGCTAAAGTAAGATATAATTTACTATAATCATTGACATTTTATTAAAAATGTGCTATCATTAAAATTATAATTCTTTGAAAATTAAATAAATTATAAATAGAAGGAATCTTATAATGGCTGATATAGCTATAGAAGAATTGGCAAAAAAAGTAAAACTCGATAGAGAAAAACGCGAATTACAAGAAAGCCAAAAAAGACAAGCGGAAAGAGAGGCTTCTTTAAATAAAGTAAAGCCAATCAATTCAAGCCCCAAGCCAGTGGTTAATACTGCTGGTCAAAAACCTCAGGCGACAATAAAACCGTCTGCTAAACAAACTCCTAGGCGGACAGCTTCGCTGAAGGACAATATCTTTGGTGTTAAGAAACTGAAGATCAACTCCCCCAAGCAACTAGCTGTTATCACAGAGCCAGTTGTGGCAACTGTTGCACCTGAAGTGGTAGAAACAACAGCAGCTACAAAAAATGCTACACTGGCACCGGCTGTACCAATGATTCAAAGACGAGTGTCTGGAGAATTTTGGCCAATGGTTTTTGTGGGTGTCACTATAGCCGTCTTGTGTGGTATTACTGGATATTATTTTTTATCAACACCACAAGTTCAAGCAAACCAAAGCGACGCCATAAACGACTTCAGAGATACTGTTAAAGTTATCCATTTAAAAAAATCGGATCAACTAACCGACGAAGAAATTCACCAAAGAGATGCAGAGCCGACTTTTATACAAACAGAGTCTCCAGCTCCACCAGCTAAAGCTGATACCAACTTTGGCGACATTCTAGTTCGCAATTACTCTTGGAAGTATGACAATCAAAGCTACACAGCACAACTAGTCTTGAGCAAAAAAATTCTGGAAAATTATGCCCAAAGCAAAGATGGACCAGAATTAAATTATGAAGCGTTGTTAAATAATTCGGAAACTGATGATGACGGCGTAGCTCAGCTAGTAGAGCAGATGAAAAAACAAGCTAAGGAAAAAGGATTAAACGATCGTCAGTTAGTTGAACTGGCCATGAGCTTTGTTCAATCAGAGATTACTTACGACTACGCCAAAGCAGCTAACAATAAAACCTGTTATCGTCCTTATGAACTTCTAGATAAAAAACAAGGAGTTTGTATCGACAAATCGATTTTAGGCTTAGCTATCTTAAAAGAGATAGGCGTGGAATCTTGCTTGATTGTTATGCATGATATTAATCATGCGGCCATTGGCTTAGGCGGACAAAACAGAAGCGGAATTGACGGTAGTAACTGGACTTATCTAGAAACAACCGCCAATCTAAAACCCGGAGAAATACCTCTTTACCGACAAGGCAATCTTGGACCGGAAATTATTAAAAATAATTCCAGTCGCACAGCTAACTTGGGAGAATTACAATTCTTACTAATTAGCCCTGGTAAACCCTGGAATGACAACAATGTTATTTCATAAAAAACAAACCCCCTCCATCCCGTTAAACGGAATTGGTGGGGGTTATTTTTTTATCCAAATTTAGTCAGTGGTAATAGCGGCGACCGGGCAAGAATCAATAGCGTCTTGAACGGCCTCTGGAGACGGGTTACCAATAGCCTCAGCCTTACCTTGCGAGTTAATTTGAAAACCTTCAGGGCAAAGAGAAGCACAAGCTCCACAACCGATACATAGATCGGCATTAACTTTATGCGACATAGAGAGATATTTAGTGAATAAATTAACATTGGTAGCTTAAAACTTATTTAAAGATAAATCAAGGCTGGGATATAAATTAATGTCAAATATCAAATTTCCAATTTCCAATCAATGGGGACAAATGTCAAATTTCAAAAAACACAACGACACTAGCGCTAATTTCCAATGTTAAAATTTTGTGCTATAATGGAAAGACAAAAAATAAGAAACAATAAACCAATCAACGATGTTTATTATTTATTGAAATAAATAACTTCTTACCTCTTGGCGAGACCCTCGCTTTCGCAAGGGTAAAATCGGGATTATGAAAATACACATTCCGGCTAGTGTGCCTTATAGCGCTAAAGCCACCTATCTAAATAACTGGCAAAAAGCTACCAAAAGAAGTGGTCGATTAATGTTATTTGCTGGTGATCAAAAAATAGAACACTTAAACAAAGACTTTTACGGAGAAGATATCCACAGTGATGATCGCAATCCAGAGCATTTATTTCGTATTGCTAGAAAAGCTGAAGTTGGTGTTTTTGCGGCACAACTTGGTTTAATTGCTGCTTATGGCAAAAAGTATAGGAAGGTTCCCTACATTATTAAATTGAACAGCAAAACAGATTTAATTCCAGCCAGCCTAGCCGATCCGATTAGTTTGCCACTAAGTACAGTTGAACAAGTTGTAAACCTTAAAAAACATTCCAAATTACAAATCGTTGGCATTGGCTATACTATTTACCCAGGATCAAGTCGTGAAGCGGAAATGATGTCAACAGCGGCACAAGTGATCACCGAAGCTCATGCTCACGGCTTGCTAGCGGTATTATGGATTTATCCTAGAGGTAAGGCGGTTAAAGATGAAAAAGATGGACACCTGATCGCTGGCTGCGCTGGGATTGCTTCATCGCTCGGTGCTGATTTTGTTAAATTGAATTATCCCAAAGGCATTGGTAAAAATAAACCTCAAATCAGCGAAATTATTCAAGCGGCTGGGCTAACCGGTGTGGTGTTTTCTGGCGGATCATCAACTAATCCCAAAGAATTCTTAAAAACTTTAGCGGAACAGATTAAAGCCGGAGCTTCAGGTAACGCTACTGGACGCAACATTCACCAAAAAGGCTTAGAAGAAGCCGTGCGTTTTGCCAAGGCAATCAGTGCCGTTTCAATTTATAAATATTCAGCCAAAGAAGCTTATGATGTTTATACTGGGGATAAAAAATTGAAACCTTTCGGTTGGTCATTGTTAAGTTAAACATTTCATCTAACGACAAAAAAATCACCAAGCGGTGATTTTTTTATTAGATAGTAAATAATAAAACATTATTGAGGTTTGGTGGTATTAGAAATCTGAGAAATTTCTACCCCCAAGCTTTTACCAAAAAATAACATACTTTTCTTACTCAATATTAATAGATTTTATCTGTCCGTTTTTAATAGTAATTAAAGTTGCAGGTGTCTCTACCCAAGAGCCAGAATTATAATAAGTCATCTTACCACTTACTTGTGTTAAAGGCCGATGCGTGTGACCACAAAACACCGCCTCGGCCCGATACAAACGACCATACATCAAAGCACCACTAGCGACTTCATTAGATAACCTCAACCAACTGCGGCTGTATTTTTTAACCAAATCAGTAAAATATGGGTGGCGACCGTCTAAATGAACCAAGCCGTAATACAACCAACCGGCCGCATAGCTTAAAAAAATATTTTTAGTTATAAACCTGTCAAACTGGTGTCCATGAATAGCCAAACAACGCAAACCACCATCATTCCAAGAGTATTGATTATGCACCTTAACCCCAATTAAGTGTGATAAAATTGAGGCTTGGCCGTCATGATTACCGACAATCCAAATAACATCTTGGCGCTTGCTAAGCTTACGAAAATAAGAAAGCACATCCCAATCCTCATGTCGCAGGCGATTAAAATTAAGGTCATCAAAAATATCTCCGTTTAAAATTAAACGATGGCTCTTATACTCACTTAAGGTCTTTAAAAGTTTGGTTGTCTGCGATAACGAAAAACCAAGATGAATATCGGAAATAATTATAGTGTCAACTACTTTTTTAGCCATATAATTTATTATAGCAGTTTACTAAAATAAAAACAAAACACAGGATAGAAATGCTTCTGTCCTGTGTTATTCTGTATTTTAAATAAGACCTACTTTTGGTGTGAGGAAGCCTCAATCTACACTGAGGTAAATCTAAAATTATCTAGAAGCCTTGATTTCTGTGGTATTTTCTGATTCACAAGCACGAACGGTTAAGATACCAGTAGCACTCTTCTCAATAGTATAACCTGTTAAATCAGCCCCCCAAGAGCCTGCACCACTAGGACTAACTGGGACACTGCCCAAATAACCTTGTTGCACTAATTCTCCTAAATTAACACAATGATCACCGGCCACTGCTTCAGCAGTAACATCAGTATCACAGAAAGTATTGCCTGCTACACAATTAGGCGTAGCAGGTGTGCCGTCAACAATCATATAAATATCTCCTACAACCATATTACCGACAGCTGCCATATAGTTACCGCCGTTATCAACCTGATCAATTTTAATGGCGCTTAAAATAGCCGTGGTGTCAGCCCAACGCTTAGCATCACGAGAATCCCGAAAACGAGTCATTGGATCTAAAGCCACGAACACAACAGCGGCGATAATAGAAATAATAGCCACGACGATTAATAGCTCGATAAGAGTAAAGCCACGGCTAAACCGCCCTGAAGCTAATGAGAGATTTTTAGTTTTAAACATAAGTTTGTTAAAATAATATATAAAATATCTAATTATCTAAATTATAACACTCTCCTATATATCCGTAAAGAGGTGATCGTAAAGCCTATTAACAAAACCCCGTCGGGACAGTAAAAGGTGATAGCTTATTTAACTAAATATCTGGAAGCAACCCAACCCAATTTACCATCAGTTAATTTAAGTTGTGTCCAACCAGCATCTAAAGCTGTTACCTCATAACTTTCTCCAGGATTTATTTTGGTCAGTAATACTCCAGAAATTGCTGGAGTGGCACGAACATTTAAAAAGCCCGTTTCAGTTTTTCCAACTGTAATGGTATCACCAACTGAAATAGCCTTAGCAATAACTGGTTTAGAAAGTTCCGGAGAAGAAGTTGAAACAGCCTCAGCTTCAACTGCAATTACATCTTCAGTGGTTGTGGTCACAACAGTATCTGCGTTTGAGACATTAGGTGATGTGCTTGGCACTTCACCAATAACCAAGGGATCATAAATATTCAGCGGAGCCGTAATGGATACATTTAAATTTCCTTCCAAATAAACTAATGAAGCACTGTCACTTTTAACTAATTTATCCTTAGTCCAACCAACAAAACTAGGCGGATTAACACTATAGCTGTTAAGTTGCTCCATAAGTTGCCCCAAAATCTTAGTATCTGGGTAGGCTAGCCAGCGAAAAGTGAGTGGATAGCGAGGATTTTTTTGGTTAACTATTTCATTTAACGGATCACGCCACAAAGATTCTCCCTCAACTAATAAGGCTTGAGCCTGTTTAATGGATGACTCTAAAGCTAGACTATAGCTGGCGGCCTCAGCAATCTGATTTTCTATAATACGACCGCTAACTGAAGAGGTTGGGCTACTATTCGCTACTAAGCTAACCGCTAAGCGAAACGGGACTGTTTGTATAGCCACATCTTCAGCGGCTAGACTGTCACCATATTTTTTAAGAGTCTTGTTATTATTTTTATACCACCAGGTTATACCAATCATGGCTACACCAATCATAACAATGGCTAGAAGTAGCTTTACTTCCGTGGCTTTACGCGCCTGTTCATCATTATTATTAAACATAGGATTTTTAATGCCAAGACCAGCTGACTCAACGGCCAGCGATATAGGCTCTTTAATAGCAGGAACTTCTTTTATGACAAGATTATTATCTTTTTTACGACTATCTCCACTTAAAGATATCATTGGCTCATTGAGCCAACGTTCTGGGAATAAATAGCGTAAACCTATGCCAATTGCACCAAGATATTCAGGATAATCACCAGGAGCTAAAACTGATTGGGCTAAACGCACTGGCACTGGCAAATTATCGCTAAAATAATAAGGCAGACCTTTTAAACGACTGGATCCACCACTTAATAAAACTTCGGCAGATAAACGGCCAGATTTTTCTTTATAATACTCTAAAACTCTTTTAATTTCTAAAGTAATTTCAGCTAGTAGTGGCTCCATGACTGGGTATAACTGACGATTTAAACCTAAGCGAATTTTTTTAACTTCAGCGATATTAAAATCTAAACTATAGTGCTCTGAAATAGCTTCGGTTAAGTGATCACCAGCTAATTTAAGACTGGCGGCATACTGGATGGTACCACCATCAAATAATAAAACATTAGTAGTCTGGGCACCTAAATCTACAACCACAATAGGAGCACCGGGATCAACTACAGCTAAATCACGAAATAAAGAATAAAGCTGTAAATCAAAACTCTCTACTGGACTTTTTAATCGCTTGGCTAAATCTTGCCAAGCTAAAAATAATTGACGACTGACGCCGACTAGTAAAAAAGTTTCTGCTTCAACTGTTTTGCCTAAAGATTTGGAGACAAATAATAAGTCGTCTTCTGGCAAAGGCATAGCCCGACGTGCCTCAGCTCTTAGCGCCGTGGCTACATCCGCCGTCTTATCTGGTAATTTAACTACGGCAGTATAAATTTGATTAATTGGCAAAGCTAATAGCACCTGACGCCCACTAATAGCTGAGGGTCTGGCCTTAGCCATAGTTTCTTTAATAGCTGAAACCAAAGGCCCAGGCTGTTTAATGATACCATTTTCCACAATACCTCGATCTAAAACGGTGCGACCTAAACTAACTATTTTTATTTTTTTACCTATGCGACGCAATTCCGCCGCTTCAATAGATCGGTCGTCAATATCTAAACTAATGGCTGTTTTATTCCAAAACATAATTTAAAAATTTTGTAATTGCTGCCAATCTAAAACTGTAATAAGACCAGCGGTTGTAGTAACTGTAGAACGAATTCCTTGAGCATAATTATTTAAACTGCTAATAGCGGTAATTTCTTTAGCACCAGGGAAAATTACTGAGTTGCTAACTGTTATTATACACGATCCAGGCGACAAGGACAAGGATTCTCCGCTATATGTAGATAAACGACGAAAACGTATCCAACCAGATTCTAAACAGCTTTCTGCTAATCTTAGTGCTGAGGATCCTCCAGCATCATCCACAGCTGAATCTAAACGTGATAAGCCGGTCCAAGTCATACTAATAGCCAAAATAAGACCAAGACTGGTAACTATTAAAACTATAACTAAAGCTGCTAAACCTCTGTGCATATTTTTATGGGCAGATGCCTTTATAACCAGAACCGCAAACACGACGCACGGCTACAATTAAAGTGGAGGATGATTGATAATAGCGATATGGTCCGAGATCAGGTGAACCAGCTGAGACGGATAAATCAATAACCGCTGTAACATCATTAAGCTTACTAATCCGAAAATAGTCCAAATGAACATCAAGTGGTGTGATATAAACAGTGGGGCCAGAAACAATTTGTCTTAATAAACGATTATCCGCCCGATTATACAAAAAGACTGTACTTATGGTGTTTAGTGGGGCATTGAGCTTTAAAATACCAAAATCGCTATTAAGCACCGAGTTATCCCAGTTAATGCTGTAGGCATTTCTTACTTTTAAAGCAATCTGAGACTCGGCAAAACGCAGAGCATATTGAACTTCAGATTGCAATGTTGATCGTTGATTTATTTTTCCAATATTAGTAGCGAACCCAACAACAGAAAACAAGCAAATACCAATAATGGCAATATATAGTAAGACCTCTATTAAGGTTAAACCTAAGTGTTTCATATTTAAATTACTCAAAGGAAGTGTGATTGATAAGCCACAACGATCGTTCCAAAGTGGCTGTTTCACCACTAGGAGTTGACCAAGAAATAATCACACGCACCTTTCTGGTGGCTGGATCATTAACGCCATTAGGACAATCAATAATAGGTCCACTTAAAATCGTTCTACAAACATTAGTAAAAAATAAACGACGAGACAACTCTCCTTGATTGTCGTAAGTCCCCTCGCCTTTTAAAACCCAGACATTAGATTGACGATCTAGTCCTGATTGATTAACAGACAAAGAGTCCCAATTATTCCAAGCAATCCAGCGCGAACCTTCTAAACCTTCTTCGGCCCAAACAGAGGCTCGTTCATATAAAGCACCTCGATCACTAGCTTGATTGCCCGTCATCCATAAAGCGCCCACACTAGAAGCTACTAAAGCAAAGATCGCTAAAGCAATGATTATTTCTAATAAAGACAATCCTTTCGACTTATTAAATATCATAAAGCAGAGCTTACTTCCACCAAACCAATACTATTAATATCAATAGTCGCCTTAAAATTATCGGCATCAGTAATAACAATCTGTCCACTGCGACTAGGTACGCCCGTGCCTTTACTAAAAATAACTTCATCAACAGAGCCACTACCAGTTAATTGCCAAGACACCGCTAAACCATTAACCCCCATATCTAAAACCTGATCATAAGCAATTATCCTAGACGCATAATTAGAACCTCTAAATAAAATTAGCTGATTATTCATTAACTTAATGCCGTGCTGACTATTGCCTAAACCGGCGGCGGCGGCCTCTTCTAATTTTCTAATTAGCTGTGTAGCTCTAAAACCTTGTTCACGTAAAATAGCTTCGCCCGTTAAGCCCCCCCAAAGAGGCCAAGCAGTCGCTATAACAAGAGAAGCAACTGTTAAAGTTATCAACAATTCTATTAGAGTAAAGCCCTTTGTTGCTGAGCCCCCACAAAGAATAACATTCTGTTTCATATTAACGAATATTACCGGTCATGTTGTAAATTGGAGTTACGATAGCTAAGGCCAAAAAACAAACAGCTGAGCCGATAATTAATAACATTAAAGGCTCTACAACAGTCGCTAAATTTTTAGAAGCCTCATCAACCTTTTCTTCATAATACTCAGCTAGATAATATAAAGGGTCTTCAAGATGGCCAGACTGCTCACCAACTGCGACCATACGAACAACCATTTCTGGGAACAATTTTTTTTGTCTAGCTAAAATAGTGGATAATCGACCACCTTTATCAACTGCCAAGCGTACTTGTGCTAAAGCTTGCCTGTAATACCAATTATTTAAAGTTTTTTCAGAAATCAACAAAGATTCAGTAATGTTTAAACCACTAGATAGCATAGTAGCTAACACTCGACAAAAACGAGCAGTGTTGAGATGGCGACTGATATTTTTAAACAGTGGCAAATTCATAATTAACCTATCTGTAAAGGGCTTGGTCTTAGGCCAACGCCAAAGAGCCAGACAACCAAAAGCTAACAAAGCTGAGCCTAATAAAGTTTGCCAACCGTAAGCTTTCAAAAAATTAGAGGTATTAATTAACAAGACGGTTGTCCAAGGTAATTTCATACGCATACCTTGAAACATTGGAATAATTTTAGGTAAAATATAGAAAGCCATAAAAATACCTAAAGAAATAGTAGCACCTAAGATTAACGAAGGATAAATTAAAGCCCCACGAACTTTACTCATTAATTCGGCTTCTTTAGCCAGTTCCTTAGCTACACGTTCTAAATTTTGACTCAAAGTACCAGAATTTTCACCAGCATAAATAGCTCCAACAAAATAACCAGAAAAAATCTTTGGGTAACGTTCTAAAGCGGCCGAAAAACTTTCTCCAGCACTAACCGCCTTATATAAACCCTCCACCACTCCGCGCATTTTACCTTTTGTGGTGCTATAAACCGTTTCTAAAGAATCTGTTAAGATAAGACCAGATTTCAACATGACAGCAAGATTCTTAGCAAAAGATGCCCGCTCAGCAGCGGACACAAAGCCAAATTCTACATTAAAAATACCTGCTGAAGATTTTATATTTTTAGCCATATTAAGAACGTGCTACTCTTAAAACTTCTTCAATACTTGTTAAACCAGATAAGGCTTTGTCCAAACCATCTTCCAACATGGTTTGCATACCTCGCTTAATAGCCTCTTCCATAATTTTCCCAGAATCATCCTTGTTGATAATCATTTGACGAATTCTACTATCAACATCCAAAACTTCAAAAATACCAATACGGCCCTGATAACCAGTAAAGTCACAAACAGGACAGCCGACACCCTTATAAGAGCTTAACTTGGAAAGAGTTTTATAACCACGCCTGTTTAAATATTCTTTAGCAACTGGGTCAGCTGACAAAAACTCAGCCTCCTCATTACTAAGAGATCCTGAAGCACGACACTTCTCACAATTTTTACGGACTAGTCGTTGAGCAATAACAACATTAACAGTAGAAGCTTCTAAAAATGGCTCAATACCCATATCCAATAAACGTGGTAAAGCACTAGGAGCATCGTTAGTATGTAAAGTAGACAAAACTAAATGACCAGTTAAAGCAGAGCTGACAGCTATACCAGCAGTTTCATCGTCACGAATTTCACCAACCATAATAATATCAGGATCTTGACGTAAAATGGAGCGCAAACCCGAGGCAAAGGTTAGATTGGATTTACTATCAACTTGAATTTGGCTAACTCCTTCAATAGCATACTCTACAGGATCTTCAATGGTGGCGATATGCACCTCAACTCGATTTAAAATATTCAATACAGCATATAGTGTAGTGGTTTTACCAGAACCAGTTGGTCCAGTAACTAAAATCATACCATGTGGACGACTAATAGCTTTTTTAACTTTTTTTAAATCCGCTTCATTAAAACCTAAATTAACTAAGGTAATGCTGTGTGATTGAGCAGATAATAAACGTAAAACAGCATTTTCGCCGTCAGAAATAGGCACTATAGACACACGCACATCTAAAGCACCACCATCCACTTCAAAACGAATTTTACCATCTTGAGCACTGCGTCGTTCATCGGTTCTGAGACGCGCCATAATCTTGATACGAGAAATCAAAGAATCAGCCAGAGACTTATCTATCTCTAACATACGGTGCATAACACCATCGATACGAAAACGAACAACTATTTTTTTAATATATGGTTCAATGTGAATATCTGAAGCTTTAGCATGATAACCTTTTTCTAAAAGCAAATCTACCATTTTAATAATAACCTCATCTCGAACATCTTGATTAACCTGCTTATCTTGGCCAATTGCCACTAAACTAGCGAACTCTTCAGACAAACTTCCTGCATAATAATTAAAAATTTCTTCAAAATCTTGCTCGCCTATAAACATAGGTAAAAGCCTTTCTCCTAATCTTTTTTCGGCAATATGTAAAGCAGGTAGGTCCGAAGGGTCCACCATAGCTAAACGAATCTTTTTGCCTTTACGATCAACTGGAATAATACGATAAGCCCTGGCTGAATTTTCTGGAATCATTTTTAACAAATCCTTGTCTATTTTAGCTTGCTTCAAATCTAACCAAGGTACACCATAGTGTTCAGCTAAGGCTTGCCCGAGTAATTCTCTAGTAATTAAACCATCCTCTAAAAGAGCTTCCGATAAAGAAAGGGCATAGGTCTGAGCGGTTTTCTCGGCCTTAGCAATATCAACCTCAGTTAAATAACTTTGACTGATTAAAATTTGTTTTAATTGGTCCCCCTCTAACATAAATTAAGCCATTATGGTGGCTACCTTATTTACTAAATCTTTAATACTTACTTCTGATTTTATAAAATAATCCTTGGCACCAAGTTCTCTAACTCTTTTTAAATCTTCTGCTTGACCTAAATTAGTAGCCACCACAACAGGAATCTGATATTTAAGACGACTCATTTCTTCCAAAACCTGAAAACCATTAACCTTTGGCATGATTAAATCCAAAATTAACAAATCAATACCACCCTGAGCTAAACGCTTTAAAGCTTCTTCACCATCACTAGCTGTTTCCACATTAAAACCCAAACTGTTTAATTTTAGGTTAATAGTATGCGCTAAAGTGTCTTCATCTTCAGCGATTAAAATTGTTTTACTTTTCGTCATATGTTTTATCATACCATATTTAAAACTTAAAGCAAAGTGTTTTGAAGTTTATCGAGACACTTTGCTGATACTTAATGTAAGCCATGTTCATGAAAACACTCAACATATTTCTTATCAATATTCATTATATAATCAGCTAATCAGTCTTCTAAAAAAACTTGATGCAAAAGTATCATCCCAGACTAGTGACATAAAATTATTTTAATTGATATTAATGACAAGAAGCGACTGTATTAGAGCTTGCTACAGCTGAAAAACCAAAACCAGCAGCCGGAGTTTCGGAAGATAATACCGCAGAACATTCTGCTGGTTTATTAGTAAAACTATCACAAATAGCCTTAAGTAAAGCAGAAGGACTACGATTAACAGAAACCGTGGTACCATTAATAACTAATGTTGGAGAACCTTGAACTCCGTACTTTTCATTATCGGCTTTATAAATATTAAACGCAGGATAATTACCACCGTTTTTAGCACCAGCTATTATATTATATTTAGTATCAGTCTCTGTAACACAATTAATCAAACTGCTTGGATTAATACCAGTTTGTATTAAACATTTTTCAGAACCGTTTTCATCAGCCAAGAAGCATTTTAGATATGGCCAAAATTTTTCTGGTTTTATTTTTCCAATACAATATTGCGTCAACTCTTCATTTAATTCTTTACCTCCATGCATGGCATAATCTACAAACTTTAATTGCAAATCAATCTTAGAACCAAGAAGCTCATACACTGGCAACAAACCTTTTTCTATTTGAGTGCCAAAGGGGCAGTGACTCATAACAAAAAGCTCTACTACTGGTTTGTCAGCCTTGTTAATTTTTACGGTAGCTGGTTCTGTAACTGGAGAACTCGCTTGGTCTGGTTTTTTAACAACATCGGCAACTAAATCCATACTTTGAGGGAAAAACAACTTACCGTCCTTAGTGACATAAATCTTGATAGCGTCAACACTATCGTTTAAAAAAACATCTAATTCATATAATCCAGGATTAAAATCTCTAGCATTGCTTAATTTTAATTTAGTTTCCGAGGAAATCAAATTATTCTTAATAAAAATTTCGGCTAGCTTTTTAATTTCAGTTGCCGATTTAATTACAAAAGTAGGTGCCTTCACTAACGGATTTTTCACCACTGTTTTGACACCGTTGACAGCAGGTTTAACAGCAGGTTTAACTACTGATTTAACAACATTAGGTTTAGCCACTGGCTTAGTAACGGAGGTGGCAGCCCGAGCTCCATAAAAAACAACCAGAGATAAAACCAAGAGAGATAAAGCAATAAATTTCAATTGACGCATATTATTAGTTTAATAATAAATATATATTATCTTAATTATAAACAATTTACTATCGGATTGGCAAGGAGTTTGTTGTTTGCGTAGCTAGCTGCCCACAGGCGGCATCAATATCACCCCCCAAACTATTACGCACTGTCACCTTAATACCAGCCTCACTTAAAATACGTCTAAATTCATTTTGTTCTTCTTTTTTAGATGCTCGATAAACACCAGTGGGATTATAAGGCAATAAATTAACAATATATAAAGACTTATTGAGCAGTTTAGCTAATTCACGAGCATGGTTTGGAGAATCGTTAATTCCGGACAATAATAAATACTCAAACATAACTTGTCGACCAGTTTTAACTATATAGTTATCTACAGCAATTAATACTTGTTCGATATTATATCTTTTGTTGATTGGCATTAGTTTAGTACGCAAGCGATTATTAGAGGCGTGTAAAGAAATGGCTAAATTTACCTGATAATTTTCAGCTGCTAAGCGACGGATGCCCGGAACAATGCCAGCAGTTGAAATGGAAATATGTCGAGCACCAATACCTAGTCCCTCATCACTATTAATCCAACGAATAGCCGACCAAACCTCGTCATAATTAAGCAAAGGCTCTCCCATGCCCATAAATACTAAATTATTAAGGCGATCGTCTTCTTGCTTTACTAAACGTGCCCAATATAAAACCTGCATTAAAATCTCTCCGGCTGTTAAATTACGCTGAAGACCGAGCTTGCCAGTAGCACAGAAACTACAGCCTAAAGGGCAACCTATTTGGCTAGAAACACAAACTGTCAGACGGCCAGTTTTATGACGCATTAAAACAGTTTCAGCACACAAACCATCGGCATACTTAATTAAGGCTTTTTCAGAAGTTTTGTCTTTAGAAATAGAGGTTATAGCATCAATCTCTAAAGAACATTCCAATTCTAGATACTGACGCAAAGCAAGAGGCAGGTTAGTCGCCTGCCCCCAATCAGTTATTAAATTCTTAAACACCCCTTCAATTACCTGCTGACGACGATAAGGTTTTTCATCAGCTAGCCAATTAGCTTGAAATAGCCAATTCATACATTATTATTATTAAAAAATCTCTAAACTAAGAACTTGTTCAGCTTGATATTTAACCATTACTTTCTGACCAATCACTAATTCTTCCGGCTTAGCAGTTAATAAAGTATAGCCATTAACAATAGAGTCTATTTTTTGTTGAGTCTGATTGTACATAACAGGATCAGTGTCTTTTAGTGTTGGCAAAATCTTTTCTAGCCGTTCTTGTTCAGCAATTGTTTCTGCATCACTTTTATCAAGAAGCCTTTGGTATTGATCAAAAAGGTTACGTCTGTCTTGAGCTGAAATATCACTGTCTGTTTTAGCTAATAAATCAGCTAACTCTTTGGCAAATGGTTTAGGAACTATGTTAACTCGCTCCAAAATAATAACTTTT
Source organism: Candidatus Falkowbacteria bacterium CG10_big_fil_rev_8_21_14_0_10_37_14 (assembly GCA_002778705.1). Taxonomy (GTDB): domain Bacteria; phylum Patescibacteriota; class Patescibacteriia; order Patescibacteriales; family Patescibacteriaceae; genus 1-14-0-10-37-14. Next base: position 57,443 of record PFAM01000021.1, read on the forward strand.
TGATCCAAGGTTAAACTAATTGGTCGCAATGTCGATTCATCGCCATATTCAGAAATCACGGTAAGCAGATTACCGTCAAGGGAAGATATTTCCCCAACTAAAAAGTCACTTTTAATATTATTACTATTTTCAATAATTTCTAGGGTTTTTTCTTGCTGCTTAATATCTTTGGCTATTTGATAATTTCGATAATAATAACCAGCTCTAGCTGAGGCGGCTACGATTATTATTAAAGCTAAAGAGATAATAAGCCATTTTTTATAATCCATATTTTAATTATATAAGAATTAATAATAAAAATAAAAATAACATACTAACCGCTGAAAAAATTGCTTGACGACGAGTACGCTTCCAACCAAAAACTATACAACAAACAATCACTAAACCAAAAACAATTGCCATAATTCGATAAAGTAAATCACTAATTTTAAAGACGGCCCCAGCCAAACCTTGTGACTTTTCACGTACCCAGCTATATTGCTTTAAATCAGAGATATTGCTAGTAGGTCGCTTTAACCAAGAAATGTCTGTTAAGATTGTATTGCCAAATTCATCTTGAGCACTAACGCTGGCCATGGTAATAACAGAAGTATGTAAATCTTTACTGTTAACTCCTGATAGTTGGCCAAACCATCGACCACTAACTGTTGGATCTGGTTGTAATTCTAAGCTATAATCGCCGAAGTTAACTACCGCCCAAACAGGCTCCTGTGACCAAAAAACCTCAGCAGATACCAACCAACTACCATTAGCTAACTCTTGAGAGGTTACACTAGAGCGTGCCACATCTACAGTAATATTTTTAGATTGTCCAGCGGCTTGATTGTCCACAACTGAAGATAATACTTCTGGTAAAGTGGCTAATGATGCTTCTTTAGCTATCTCTATTTTTTTTACCACTGGTTCTTCGACTTTTTTAGCGGGTGCTACTGCAGGGATTTTAGTTTCAATATTGAAAAGCTTAGCAGGATAACCAAAAAGCTGTACAACAACATTAGTATTTTCGCCTTCATATTCGCCATTAATAGTAGCGACTCCTATTTCTTTAAAATCTCCATCTACTAAATTAGCTTGATGGGTTGGACTAGCCTGCCAAGCTTTAACCACAGCTTCTGGCTCTTCGAAACCGATGGCTAGATTTTCTCCCGCAGCTAAATAGTCATAACCAGATTTTTTAAGCCAATTTGCTAAACCCTGGCCATCAGGACTAACATGAGCAAAATATTGATTAGTCAACATATCTTGAGCCTTGGCATAGGCGGCTTGACGCAAAACAATATTTTCTGAAAGCTCTGCCACACCAACATTAGAACGAATTTGATTAGTTAAGGCAATAACTTGCTTAGACTGCTCGCTTAAAATATCTGGCGATAGCCAAGCAACCGTTGGTAAACATAAAGCAAAAGCAATGGTTAAAGCCTTAATTAACCCAGCACTTAAAGCGTAGAAAGCTACACGGTGATGATGGACTGCTTTAGGGTGATAGTTATTTCCACTGTGTGGAATAAAAAAATCTTGTAAAGATCCAGCTCCTAAAGGATTACGGCCATGACGAATTTCATCACCATCATTCATACCATCGCCATCCGTATCAGCTTTGAACGGATTAGTACCAATTAATTTTTCAACCCTGTCATTAATGCCATCACCATCGGTATCTGGTCCACCAAGACTCTTGTTTAAGAAATCTAAAAAATCTCCAGCTTGTTTAGCGGATACTATAGATTTTTGAGTTTTTTTAGTTTTAGTAAGTCGCACAGTCATACACTATTATTATAGCACACTAGAGCCTTTGACCGCAATTTTTAAGAAATATACTTACCTACCTGACAAACCTCAATATTATGACCAGAATTTTCTGCTCCAACCTCTCCTGACAAAAAAACGACAATATCCGATCGATGCAGTTTTTCTTTGCGTACCAAAGATTTTAACATATCTGATAAAAGCTTTGGACCAAATAATCTTGGCTCAACATAATGAGCGTTAATGCCATAAGTTATAGCGAGTTCACGTACTCTACATTTGTCAGCACACTTTACAAAAATTGGCATAGTAGGTCTAAAAGCAGCCAACGCTGAAGCTGAAAAAGCAGATAAATCACTAACTATAATTTCTCTAGCTTTTAATTCTTCGGCTATTTTAACAGCTGATTTTGCTAAATAAGTCAACATTTTATTACTGTCATGATAGTGCTCACCAAAAACCAAAGCTTTGTTATGATCAAATTTATTGGCAATCTGTGCCATAGTCTTAACGGCTTGCACTGGATAATCACCATAAGCCGTCTCCCCTGAAAGCATTACAGCGTCTGTCCCGTCTAGGATAGCATTAGCGACATCACTAACTTCAGCACGAGTCGGACGCGGATTATTAATCATGGTGTGTAACATTTGAGTAGCGGTAATAACTGGCTTTTGACGGGCTATACACTTTTTAATTAACTCTTTTTGAACAGCCGGAACATCTTCCATGGGTATTTCTACACCCATATCTCCCCTAGCTACCATAATACCATAAGCATAGTCTAAAATTCGATCAATGTTATCAATACCAGCTTGATTTTCAATCTTGGCAATAATTTTAATAGGGCTTTTTTTCTGATCTAAAATCTTTTGGATATCTAAAACATCTTTAGCATTACGAACAAAAGAATGAGCAATAAAATCTATTTTTTGTTCAATTGCCCAATCAATAAAAGTTTTATCTTTAGAGCTAAGACTTGGTAAATTTAAATTAGCACCAGGAATGTTAACAGATTTTTTACCCTTAATCGTGCCGGCTGATTCAGCACGACAAACTAAATAACCATTTCTTTTGCCAATAACAGCTAAAGCGATTTCACCATCATCAATTAATAGTGTAGCCCCTACAATAACCCTATTAACTAATTTAGCATAATTAACCAATAAATGTTTACTATCAGAATAGCCCTTAATAGCCCCACGAACTAAAATCTTTTGTCCAGCCTCTACGGTAGCATTTATACCATCTTCAAAAGGTAGAGTACGAATTTCTGGTCCTTTAGTATCCACTATAATTGCTAAGCGTTCAGACGCCTTGCGAACATTAGCAATAAGCAAATTAGATTCTTCTGGGCTTTGATGGGCTGTGTTTAAACGGACAACGTCTACACCAGCTTCATGTAATTCTTTAATAAAAGATATTTCACAACGATTACTAGCGATAGTAGCCACTATTTTTGTCTGTTTATTAATCATATTTTTATTTATTAATTCAACATAATAATACTCTGTTTTGAATCACAAAACAAGTTCCCTAAAATAGAGAGCTTGTTTTGTTAAATATATCCTGGTTTTATAATTTGATTGGCGGAAAAACTGGAATTGGATTAACTAAACGAGGATATCTAGCTTTTACTCTCCACACACGACATTGGGTGTTGTTGTAATATGGGTTTTTCTGTTCTATACAAGGATTTAGATCGGGTATATCTGCCATAACACAACGTAGTTGGTGCTGAGTTTCTCCATCATAATTTGGTGAAGAAGAACTGTTAGGCGGGAAAGCTGAACCACTTGAATCACAGAAATTGTTGGAATCACTTTTAGGATCTTTATAATCAGATAAGATAGCTACTTTGTTGGTATCATTAAAACCGTAATAAAATGGGCTACGAGTACAATATCTAATATTTTTACCTAATTTACTATTACTATTACAAGAAACATTAGTGTTTTGTTCTGTGGTTACGGAGCACAGCAAACTATTCTTACCCTCGTCTAAATCACTAGTTCTAGACCAATAATTTTCGTCGGCTTTAGCATTGAAGCCTATTTTATCACGTAAACCAATCTGACTAGATTGATATTGATCTGTACTATCAGCACCAGCCGGAGAGCAACTCCATTCAGATCCATTACTATTTGCGGTATTTAGACGGCTTTTGCTACAAGAACTACTAATAGAAGTTAGCAAATCATCCCAATTATATTTATCTGGCATCTTCCAATCTTCATTACCAGTATCACAAGATCCATATATAGTATTAAAACCAGAGTCGGCTGCTAGGGCACCATGTTGGAACTTACCTTTATTAATAACAGAGGTGTGCCAATCGCTGGCAGCAATGTCAGCTGCGACAGACACAAACATATCTTTTTTACTTCTATCAGTAGCACTACCGACATTTTCAGCTGTCCAGCATTGATCACCGCCAGCGACTCCCGTAATACGTACGGTAGAATATTTAGTATTGTCGCTAGTAACCATCCAACCGGTTGTGAAATAATCAGAACAATCTAAACGAGCTGAGCAATTAATTTTGGTATTATTACTGTCAATACAAGTCCATAACAACTTACCGCGTCCACTATCATCCACATTTGAAGCTGTCTTATTAGCAGTACATTTATACGTTAACAACCAAGTGTTCTGAGTATTACCAAAAGAAGCGTATCTAATATTATTAGTTTCTGGTTGAATCTTTCTATCAGCAGATAAGGTTTGCTCAGCAGAAGCATATCCGCAGTCAACAATCTCTGTGCCACAGTTAGCCACACTGTTATCATTACCTACACAAGTCCATTTGGTGGCCTTAGCTAAATTATAATACCCGGAGTCGTTAGCCCACCAAGTTAATCGATTAATATCAGTATTGTTAGGATTATGATTCTGTTCAACATCTATATTACTATCAGTTAAAGTAACGGCCTGTTGATTCTTGTTACGAGCATAACTGCCGTTATTTAATTTGCCACTATCAGAACCAACCTTACAAAGAGTACTAACACCGTCAGCGTTCCAGGAAGCAACTGTTAAATACTTAGTATTATTGACACCACATTCCAAGGTGTAGGCATGACACTCGTCCGTACCATGACCATTATCACAATACCAAGTCCAAACACCATTAGCGCTAGGGCTATCGCTAGGACCACTAGTTAGATTACCGGTACATAAGTCAGGGGTATTAGAAGTTACCGGGTCGGCAGTAACCTTACCGTCGAAATCTCCACAACGACAGTCAATAACCTTAACCCGAAAGATCTTTTCTGCGACATCAGACTTAAAACAATCTGTTAGATTTTGGTAGTTAGCTTTAGAGCA
>PFAM01000008.1:0-3031 GCA_002778705.1 Candidatus Falkowbacteria bacterium CG10_big_fil_rev_8_21_14_0_10_37_14
AGATATTGGTAACTATGAACGTTTTTTAAACACTAATATTTACAAAGTTAATTACATGACCACTGGTCGTGTTTATCTTTCAGTGATCGAACGGGAGCGTAATCTTGGTTATCACGGCCAGTGTGTGCAAGTTGTGCCACATATTCCAGAAGAAGTGAACAATCGCATCAAGCAAGCGGCCGAAAAATCAGATGCCGATATTATGGTGGTAGAAATCGGTGGGACCGTCGGTGAATATGAAAATTTATTATTTTTAGAGGCGGCTAGATATTTGCGTTTGGAAAATCCGGGTGATGTGCTGTTTGTGATGGTGAGTTATTTGCCGATTCCTTCCAAATTGGGCGAAATGAAAACCAAACCAACGCAACACGCTGTTCGTAGTTTGAATGCGGCCGGTATCCAGCCAGATTTTATTGTGGCCAGAGCTTCAGTACCGATTGATGAGCCAAGGCGTAAGAAAATTGCCATTCACTGTAACATTAGTCATGAGGATGTAATTGCGGCTCCAGATATTGAATCTATCTACGAAGTGCCTTTGAATTTTGAAAAAGATAATCTGGGTGATCGTTTGTTGAAGAAATTTGGTTTAGAATCTCGAACTACGGATTTAGTTGATTGGCAAACCATGTTTGATAAAAGAACTAACGCTACAAAACGGGTAAAGATTGGAATTGTCGGTAAATATTTTGAAACAGGAGACTTCACTTTAACCGATTCTTACATTTCTGTGATTGAAGCGGTGAAGCATGGGGCGGCAGCTAATGATTGTAAAGCCGAATTACATTGGTTGTCAGCAGAAGAAGTGGAAAAAGAAGGTGTAGAAATGCTTAAAAATTATGATGGCTTAATAGTGCCTCAAGGTTGGGGGAGCCGTGGCTCTGAGGGCAAGATCAAAGCAATTCAATTTGCTCGAGAAAATAAGATACCGTATTTTGGTTTATGCTATGGGATGCAAATGGCGGTTATTGAGTTTGCTCGTAATGTTTTAGGCTGGGCTGATGCCAATACTGAAGAGGCTAATTCTAACACTACACACCCAGTAATTCATATTATGTCAGGTCAAAAAGAATTGCTTAAGACTAAGGGTTATGGAGGCACTATACGCTTAGGTGGCTGGCCTTGCCAGATAAAGCCTGAAACTCGCCTGGCGGCGGCCTACGGGGCTGTAACCAAGGTTTCTGAGCGTCATCGCCACCGTTATGAGTTTAATAATGAATATCGGGAGCAAATGGAGGCTAAAGGCTTGATTATTAGCGGTACTAGCCCGGACGGGGCTATTGTGGAGGCAATTGAGATTAAAGATCATCCGTTTTTTGTGGGGACACAATTTCATCCGGAGTATATTTCTAGACCTCTAGATCCTCATCCGTTATTCGTGGCATTTGTCAAAGCTTGTTGTGTTTTATCCCAGTGAAAACTGGAATCTCCCAACCATAAACATTAGCAAAAAGTAAGTTCTAAAAATACAGAATACAAATACTTCCTGTTTTATATTTTGGTAATTTACGAAAAGTCTTTCACTTTCTTAAGGAGGCCCCAGTTTTTACTGGGGTAAAATGCCTATGTATTATCTATACATAATAACCAATACATATAATACTGTATTTTATATTGGAGTTACTAATAATTTGTTGCGTCGAATTTGGGAACATAAACATAAAAAAATTCCAGGCTTTACTCAGAAATATAACATAGATAAATTGGTCTTTCATTGAACAACTTACTATTTGTTCAATGAAAGAAGCAAGAATTAAAGAAAAGTAAATTAAATCTTGGAATAGATAATGGAAAATAGATCTTATTAATTCTAAGAATCCAGAATGGCTAGATCTTTATCCTGATTTGTATAACTTGTTCAAATAAAAACAAAGCGCAGATTCGTAATGAATTTGTGCTGTGTTTTAAGCTTTTTTGGTTTATTTGTCTGAGGAGACCCCAGTTTTCACTGGGGTAAATTCGATCACATTGACAAACTTAGTGGACTTTAGTCGGTTGTTAAATTTTAACATCTTTTTGGTGGTAAAAGCTACCAAACCTTCTGTAAGTGCGTAAAGAGTGTCGTCTTTACCGCGTTCCACATTTTTACCTGGGTGATACTTAGTACCGCGTTGGCGGATGATAATAGCACCGGTTTTAGCCTGTTCGCCGTGATTGAGCTTGACACCCAAACGTTTGCTTTCGCTGTCGCGGCCTAATCTAGAGGAACCGCCGGCTTTTTTATGTGCCATATGGGTATTTTTTAAGGCTAAAATAAGAAAAAATAGCCTAATGAGCTATTTATTATCGTTGATAGCCTGTTGTGATAATAGCAAAAAGTTAGGGTATTGTCAACCCCCAAAATTAGCTTAATTATTAAGCTAATACAAACCGTTGACTTTTATAGTAAAATAGATTTAAGATTGCATTAGAAAGTTCTTTGAGAACTAATTTTTTCATTTTTGAGAGGTAATTAAATGTCTAAGAGAAGCAGCAGTATTAAGAACGACATAAAAAAGGTCGTCTCCGGCGCTAGTATGCTAGTTCCGTCGGAATCAAAAGGTAATTGGTTTGTAATGGACACTAGCGTGTTGATTAATGAACCTAGATGTCTTTATGCACTTTTGGGTTATGGCATTGATGGTATAACGCCATTGGTTTGTGTTGATGAGGATGGAACAGAGGTATCTAATGACGATTTGTTCAATCGAGTATATTTACCAATAGTGACTACTGATCAATTGCGTAATTTAAAAAATTCTCCTGGGGATATTGGGTTTGATGCGCGAGAAGCTTTAAGAGTGATTAGAGATATTCAAAAACATCCACAGCTTAAGAATCGTCTAAAAGTTGTTGGTAAGCGTAGTTGGACAAAACTGGAAAACTTTAATCAGAAAGACCCAGATTGCCAAATTGTAGCCACGGCTAATTATTTGTTTAACTCTGAAAAAGGAGATGTTCTGGCTAAATCGGTTAAGATTTTGAGTGATGACATTGATTTTCAAATCATTGGTAATGATTTTTTACCAGGCATTAAAATTGAAAGCTTTAGGCT
>PFAM01000008.1:3060-37816 GCA_002778705.1 Candidatus Falkowbacteria bacterium CG10_big_fil_rev_8_21_14_0_10_37_14
GAGTAGATCAAGAAGATTTATTAAAATACTCTGCCTACAAAGATTGGTACCAAATTTATAGCGATGAATTATTAGCTAAAGACGACGGTTCAAGGTTTTCTCCTTTACCTTATGAGGACTTTACAAGGCCGTATGACACAAAATTGCGTTTAGCCTATAATCCAAATAAACACGGAATTATTTTTGAGAACGATCCGGTAAAAATAGAGATTGTTTATCATAATGAATTTAGTGATGAAGAGAAAATAGAAATTAGAGCAGGATTGCGTAAGGGTGATTTCTTGGCTTTAATTGCTAAAGATTTAAGCGCTTTTAGCATAACACCGTTTTCTTTTAATTGTGATGGTATTAATTGGTATCAGGTTTGTGCTTTGGCTCAACTTTTGGACCCTAATATTGATTTTGTTTTTTTAAAAGGCGGGGCTGGAACTGGTAAAACTTTATTATCTCTAGCAGCTGCTTTAGAGCAAAATCATTTATACCGCAACATTTTTTTAACTAATCCGATGGTACCACTTGACGGTGTGGATAATATCGGTTTTCTACCAGGTTCTTTAAGTAGAAAAATTGCTCCATGGATGCAATCTTTTGAAATGAACCTTAACTTAATAAAGGAAATTGGTAAAAAAGTAATAGAAAGAAAGACTGTTGAGGATAAACCTATTGGCGCTAAAGAACTAGAGAAGGAAAAGAAAACAACACAAGTGAGACGGCGTCGATTAGAAAGTTCTGTTGTTAGTAATGACAATAATGAATCGGTTAAACATAAATTTCAGGGCGTGTGGAAACCGGTTAAAGAAGTTTTAGATCAATTAAAAAAAGATGCTCGCTTAAATCAGATTCCGACTTATAATGTTCGTGGTCAAACTTGGCACAGTGTTTTCGCAATAATTGATGATGCTCAAAACTTAACGGTTAATCAAATCCGTACAATTACCACTCGTATGGGTCGTGGTACAAAAATGGTTTTTACTGGAGACTTAGATCAAATTGATCGATCTCGCTTTATTAACAAACGTACTTCCGGACTAACTCATGCGATTAAAAATATGCACGGTGACTCTTACTCGGCGATTAGTTTCTTTAACGAAGTAGTTCGTTCACGTGGGGCCGCGGTGGCTCAAAAAAGAATTTAGTTTTTTATTGTAATACAAGGCTGTGGATAAAAATCTACAGCCTTTTAATTTTGTATCATAAAATCTCTAGAGAATATTAATTTTAATTACACAATATATAAAAAGATTAGGGTTTATAGAAACAAAAAGGTTGTATTGACACCCTGTGGGGTGTGTGCTATAATGAAGATTAGTCGAGATAAATGTGCTATTATGAAAAACACTGAACAATTAATCAATAATGTGATTGGCCAATTAGAAGGCGTTAAAAAGATGATGGCGGATAATCGTGATTGTTTAACTGTTTTAATACAGTTAAAAGCAGCTAAGGCGGCTTTAAGTAGTGCAACAGCTAAATTGTTATCTGATAATTTATTGTCTTGTTCTACAGAGTCTAAGGGTAAGCAGTCTGAGCAAATCAAGCAATTAATTACTGAGTTAATTAAAAATTAAAATAATATTATGACTAAACAGTTTACTAGCGACAATTTTGTCGCTGAAGCCTTAGAGGTTTCAAAAACTAAACCAGTGCTTGTGGATTTTTTTGCTGTGTGGTGTGGTCCGTGTCAAATGCAAGCCCCAATTTTAGACCAGGTGTCTGAAGCGATTGGCGATAAGGCTGTGGTTGGAAAATTAAACGTAGATGAAGCCGGAGATGTTGCTCAAAAGTTTGGCGTGATGAGTATTCCAACTTTAATTATTTTTAAAGATGGTAAACCGGCTAAGCAATTTGTTGGTGTGCAGATGAAAGATTCTTTGTTGGCCGATTTAACTAACTTGGCTTAAAGCAATTATGAAAAAACGCTATTGGCGTTTAACCAGCGTCACTCTTGTTATAACAGGGGTGGCGCTGGTGTTGTTTTTTGTCTGGCCACAGCAAAAAAATGGTGCAGAATTAATTTTTTTGAATGTGGGGCAGGGTGATGCAATATTAATTAAAACACCGTATGAACAAACTATTTTAATTGATGGTGGACCAGATGCGCTTGTTTTGAAAGGGCTTGGGAGATATTTACCATGGAGTGATCGAGATTTGTCTGCTATTTTATTAACACACCCACATGATGATCATTTGTTTGGTCTAATTAGGGTCGCAGAGAGATATTTTTCTGAACAAGTTTTTACCGGCTTTAGAACAGCCACCTCCGCTCCTTATCAAGCTTGGTTGGAAAGAGTGGCTACAACAACACCGCTGAAAACTGGGCAACGATTAATTTTTGGTCCTGACTGTTATTTGGAAGTATTGTCCGATGGTTGCTTAGCCGGTAATGATAATGATGGGTCACTTGTAACTAAGTTTGTTTATGATAATTTCAGTGTGTTGTTACCAGGAGATTTAGGATTAAAAGGCGAGAATATCTTATTGGCAGCATCTAGTTCAATATTGAATGCGGATATTTTAAAAATAGGTCATCATGGTTCAGCAGAAAGTTCTAGTGAAACTTGGCTTCGGGCCGTTAGCCCTGACTTAACGGTAATTTCGGTCGGGATTGATAACCGTTATGGTCATCCATCGCTTAGAACTTTAAATCGTTTAGATCGATTAGGTTTAAGTTATAAGCGCACAGATCGAGAAGGTGATATTCGTGTTTGGTCTGATGGACAAAGTTTTGTGGTAAAATAAAAGACCTTTAGAGGGTCTTTGTATAGTTTTAGAAATATTTTATGTTAAACCTCTGGTAACAACAGAGGTGATATAAAAATTACTAACTTGATTGGCTATAGCTTGTTCCATGGCTTCAATATTTTTAGCTGAAAATTTTTTAAAATCATCAGATTTTTTAAAATCTTCAACACTTTGATAGCGGGAATGTGCTAAAAACTCTATCTCTTTGTTTATCATTATTTTAGCAGATTGGTCCGCTTTATCGATATCGTTACAAACAAACCATAGAATAGTTTTGTAGTGATCCGATTGGCGTTTCTTTTCAAAATTGGCGTATCTGCCAATAGTATAACTAGTTACTAACCAATTTAAGGTTTTTTTTGATGTATTCATTGGAACGCTCCGTAAATTTAAAAGAACAAATAATTGTTTTGTTTATAGCAGTAAATATCTTTTTTGTCAATGTTGCATCATTAGCGCTAATGTTTTAAGATAAGTGCAAATAAATTAACAAAATAAAGGGAATAAAGCTATGAACAAAAAAGAAAGGACTTTTGTAATTATTAAACCAGACGGTATCCAGAGAACTTTAATTGGCGAGATTATTAAACGCTTAGAACGCACCGGTTTGAAATTAATGGCTATGAAAATGATTATGGCTACTGAAGGTCAATGTTGGGCGCATTATAATAAAGATGATGCTTGGTTTGAAGCCAAGGGGCAAAATACTATTAAAAATCGTGAAGCCATGGGATTAGCTATTGAAAAAGAAGCTATTGAATATGGTAAGGATATTATGCGTGCTAATGTAGCCTTTATGACCTGTGGCCCAATCGTGCCGATGGTCTTTGAAGGTAATAAGGCTGTGGGCGTAATTAAAAAGATTGTTGGTAGTACTGAGCCGTTAACTTCTGATGTTGGTACTATCCGCGGTGATATGACTATGGACTCTTATGATTTAGCTAATTTGGATGGTCGTTCTGTTCGCAATTTGATTCATTGCTCAGATCAAACCGATGAGGCAGAACGTGAAATGGCGGTGTGGTTTAAACCAGAAGAACTTTTGAATTATCGACTGGTAGCTGAGCAGATTTTGTATGATGTTAATTTAGACGGGATTAAAGAGTAGGGAATTAATTTCAAATTTTTAATTTTATAATTTTAAAATAAACCAACACGATTTTTAAATTTATTAAACTATGAAACGGTATTTTGTTTAGAAAATTAAAACATTATTTAGAAATTGGAAATTAAAAATTAAAAATTGTAGACAATGGTTTCTGTGGATAAGTGGGAAAGGCGATATAAATGCTGGCAGTTGATAAAAAAACAGTAATAATAAACGAGCTTGACGACCATTTAGTTTTATACTAAAATACAAAAATAGGGGGGGGCTTAGAGCTCTACGATTAATTGTTTGATTATTAGACGGTTAGTCGTGGTGCTTTAAGGGTTAAATTAAAGCTCACAAGGGAAAGCGTGAAAACAGTCTCAATAAAAGAGACTGTTTTTGCTAGGTATTTTATCTTTGCGGATGCGGAGATATCTCTAAAAAGAAAAAACATTAAACACGGGAGAACGTTCTATAAAATTATTACTGTATAAATATTATTACTAATTTTAGAAGCCTCTAGGATCGATGGGGGTAAATGTATCTGATTGCGAAATTACAAAACCTGCATTATAATAAAAAAATGTTTAAGAAAAAAAAGGAAACTACGTGGTTACCTAAAAGTCGTTTAGCTGTTACTATTTTAGCTTTAGCTATTTTGGTTTTATTATTACCAAATTGGTGGCGAACTAGAGAAAAGCAATCGCAGATTGATAGAGAGGTAGCGCTTATGAAAGCTGATATTCAGGTGAACGAGGGAAACAACTCTCAGTTAAAACAAATGTTAGCTTATTTAGAGTCTCCAGAATTTTTAGAAGAGCAGGCACGGATTAAGTTTAATTTAAAAAAAGATGGTGAGAAGGTTGTGGTGGTTAAAGATTCGGAAGTGATTAGTGATATTTTGAGTCAGGATCAGGTAGGAGTAGATGAAAAAAATATTTTGCCTGGTAATTATCAAAAATGGTTGGATTATTTTTTTGAACCAAAAGGTTAGTTGGGGTTAGAATAGATCGGTTACTAGAATAATCGGTCTTTTTTATTATTCCTTGCCTGCCGGCAGGTAGGTAGCTAAAAAATTATTTTTGGCGTATTGCTCAATGTTATAAAGTTATCCACAGGTTTATGGTAAAAACTGATACTTTAAAAAGATCGTTATTGAAATTTGCTCTAAAAATAAACAAATTTTTTTATTTGACATAGCTTTATTTTTGTGTTTGTGCTAGACTGTAGATAAGTTCTTAGAAACATTTAATTAGTTAAAAATAAATACATGCAAAAGCTCAATGAGAAATTGTCGGTAGGAGTGTTAATTGTTTCTGTAATATTCGGTTTGACCGCCTCAATCGGGACTAAGGCGGCTAGCCCAGCCGCTGTCAATCTTGGTACGGCTGGATGAGTTTGGCCTAGTAAATATGGGACTAAAGGGTGCATACCGGCTGATGTTACTGAATTGGGTGCTGGTAATATTGGCGGGTTAACCATTGTTCCTAATATTTATAAGTGGGGCACTGGCGTATTGATTCCGACTGACGTGACGCTTTCGGGTGGAGCGAATGATGTTTGGATTTTTCAAATTGCGCAAACTTTAGATTTGAGTTCTAATGTAAAAATTAATTTAAGCGGTGGAGCACAAGCCAAAAATATTTTTTGGGTGGTCGGTGGTCAGACGACTGTTGGTACCGGAGCGGTATTGAATGGTAACGTTTTAGATCAAACGGCGATTGTTTTAAACACCGGAGCAGTGTTGAATGGTCGGGCTTTGGCTCAGACTGCTGTGACTTTAGACGCTAATGCTGTAACAACCCCGAAAAGCGAGTACGCCTCGGGGCAAGCGCCAGCACCGACTCCAACACCAACACCAACACCGATTCTGGTTCCAACTCCTGTTACACTAATTATTCCTACTTCACCTTCAATAGTTTATCCTTCAACGAACGTACTCTCATTTAGCTACACCATTCCTACTCCTGTTAATAATGTTGACTTTGTTGAGACGCCAAAAGAATTGGGTGTTATCGTTCCAGTTGCCACTATACAAAATACTGTTATTGCTAAGCCCATTGAAGCAAGTTTTGTTCAACAAGTGAAAGTGCTTTTGAATGATTTAATGAGAGGTCTTCGCAATAATGATGTAAAAATTCTTCAACAATTTTTGATTTCTGAAAACAAAGGCGTGGCTGCCGAATCGTTGGCTAGAGTTGGTGCTACTTCATATTTTGGTGTTTTAACTCAAGGGGCCTTAGCAGAGTTCCAAGCAAAAACCGGAATCTTCCCTCCTCAAGGATATTTTGGCCCTATAACTAGAAAATATTTAAATACTAATTATTAATTTAGATTAATAAACAAAAACACTAAAATGAAAAAAATAAACAAAAAAAGCCTAGCCAGCTTGGTTATGATATCTTTGTTTCTCGGCTTGGTTGGACCAACTAGTGTTTTAGCGCTTAGTCCTGTTTCTACGCCGCCTTTGGGCGTAGCAGCTAGTTTTGGTGTTTTGGCTGACACCTTTACACCAATTATAGCGACGACATCGATCTCTGGTGATCTTGGTTATACCACATTGAGCTCATCAGGATTTCATACGCTTACCGGTTCAACATATATTGCTGATTCTGTGTATCAAGAGGCTGGAACTGATCAAAATAGCGCTTTAGCTATTTTAAATAATCAAGGCCCTTGTACTTCTTTGGGAGCAAACGTTGTTTTGGCCGGAACCTACACGCCAGGCTGTTACACCAGTAGCGGTTCTATGGATATTGCTCTGGGTACAACAGTGACTTTATCTGGTGCTGGGACTTTTCTGTTTAGACCAGGAGGTGCCTTGACCACCGGAGCCAATGCTATTGTTATTTCAACTGCTGGTGCCTCGGCTTGTGATATTTTTTGGACTCCTGGTGCCGCCACTACGCTTGGTGCTAACACAGCTTTTTTAGGTACGGTAATTGATGCCTCGGGGATCACTATTGGCGATACGGTTAATTGGATGGTCGGGCTTTAGCTTTTGGTGGAACGGTCGGAGCTAACTTTGACACCATTACTGTGCCAACTTGTTCAGCCGGATCGTCAATCATTAGAGTTATCAAAAACGTCATTAATAATAATGGTGGGTTGGCTACCGCAGATGATTTCTCAACGACGATTTCTGGCGTAACAACTGCTGTGCCAACAGCGGCGGGAGCAGCGTTTCCTGGTGTTGATAATGTTTTAACTTCAACCGGTGCTTATAGCGTGGACGAAGGCGCGCATGTTGGTTATGCTAAAACTTTGTCAGCTGGCTGTTCGGGAACTATTGTGGCTGGACAAATTAAAACCTGTACCATTACTAATGATGATCAATTAGCATCTTTAACTCTTAATAAAATTGTTATTAATAATAATAACGGTCACCTTTCAGAATCTAATTGGACACTGACTGCTACTGGTCCAACTTCAATTTCTGGACCAGGCGCTACTGGTTCAACTGATGTAGTGAGTAATGGATCTTTCTTAGCCGGTACTTATGTTTTAACCGAATCGGGTGATTCTACTGGTTATTCAGCGTCTACTTGGACTTGTACAAAAAATGGTGGAAGTGCGGTTACGGGAGCTTCGGTAACTATTGCTCCAGGTGAGGCAACTGTTTGTACTATTACAAATGATGATATAGCTCCTAGTGGCGGTGGTCCTACACCGATCGTGCCGTTGATTGGTATTTTAAAAGTGCCAACCCCTTTAGCTTTGCCTAATGGTTCAGGCTCGGTTACTTATAATTACACTGTTTGGAATGTTGGTAAACAAAGAGCTTTGGTTAGCGTTACGGTGGTTGATGATAAATGTGGTCCAGTGGCTTATGTTTCTGGTGATACAAATAAGAATTTTAAAATTGAAGCAGATGAGATTTGGAAATATAGTTGCACTGCCACTTTAACTAAAACTACTACTAACACGGCCGTGGCTACAGGCTATAGTGATGATCCTTATCATCAAATAGCTGTGGCAACGACTATAGCTACCGTGGTGGTTGGTGTTCCAGCTCCGTTGGTTGCTCCTTTGATTAATGTTGTGAAGGTGCCGAGTCGTTTAACAGCTTTTCCTTTTGGTGGTGGTGATGTTGTATATACTTATACTGTTACTAACCCTGGTGTAGTAGCTATGCATAATATTACTGTAACTGATGATAAATGTAGTCCAGTCACTCGCGTGTCTGGTGATACTAATGGCGATGGCGTGTTTGATACTAACGAAACCTGGACTTACACTTGTCAAGTTAATGTTCCGGTTACTACTAAAAATATTGCTACAGCTAAAGGCGAAGCTAATGGTTTTACCGCTGTTGGTTATGCCTTTGCTGATGTTTTGGTGATGTATGAATCTGGTCAGGTGCCGGTTATTCAATTGCCAGTTCAAGTAGCGCCGGGCTTTCCTAAAACTGGTGTGCCAATTCAAAATAATAATGTTGCCGTGATAATTAGTGTGATCGTTTTAGTGGCAACTTCTTTGTTTGGGGTTTATCGTTTACGCAAAGTCGCGGTTAATAAATAGTAATTTAATCAGTCTGGTTTTATTTTAACAGACTTAGTTGATAGATAGTGGGGCTCTACTTAAGTGGAGCCCTTGCTGGGGTTGATTTAAATATATGATTTTTAGAAGATTATCAGGAAAAAATCTGTTAATAATGGTTGTTGTCTGCTTGATAACTTTATCGACGGGACTGTTTTCTTTAATACGACAAAAGTCAGTTAAGTCCGTTCGCAATAATTTGGCGCCGACCTCTAATATCGTTAATAATTATTCAAATAGGTCAGTGGTGATTGGGTTGCCACTACGTTTAAAAATTCCAAGTCTTAAAATTGATGCCGCCGTTGAGTCTGTAGGGTTGACACCAGATCAACTAATGGACGTGCCAAAAAGTTTAGACAATGTAGGTTGGTTTCAATTGGGACGACGTCCCGGAGAAACTGGTAGTGCAGTAATCGCCGGGCACTTTGGCTTGAAAGAAAACCGGGCTTTAGTATTTGATAATTTACATAAAGTAGGCGTGGGTGATAAAATTTATATTATTGATGATCAGGGTATAACTATTACTTTTGTGGTGCGTGAAATTCGCGAGTTTGAAGCAACGGCGAATACGACTGAAGTTTTTAGTTCCAGCGATGCACTAGCGCATCTTAATCTAATTACTTGCCAGGGGACTTGGGACAAAGCTTCTAAAAGTTACGACAAGAGATTGGTGGTGTTTGCAGATAAAGAGTAATGACGTTTTTTTGATATAGATTTTTTCAAACCAGCGAAAAATCTGGCAATTCTGTCGCAAAATTTACGACGTCGCGTCATAACTCGCAAAAAGTCTTAATTAATTTTTAGCGGAAATAATTTTTTGCTAAAACAGATGGTCGCGGTGCGTCTAATTTTACTCCATAATTGAAACGATTTTTCAGGTTATCAAAAATCTATATCTTAACCCAAAAAAGCCCTAATAGGACTTTTTTATTTTATGAGCCGACCGCCCCGATGGACATCATGGCAACCTACGGTTTACCCGTCTCGATTCGCAAGATGTATGTTCGTTGACGCGAGGCGGGCGATGCCGTCTTTAATTTGAGCCACCTGTCGGGGTCGGACCGACGACCTACGGTTTACGATACCGTCGCTCTACCAGCTGAGCTAAGGTGGCACGGTTATAGCTGGATTGAGCAAGATACGGGAATCGAACCCGTGCCACAAGCTTGGGAAGCTTGTGTACTGCCACTATACTAATCTTGCTCAATCAAGCCATAGTATGCTATGATTATAAACGGTCAATGCGGAAATAGTCAACCGCTTATCTTTAAGATTGTCATAAAGGAGGAATTATGAAAGATTTTATGAAATTGTATCAACGTCAGATTGTTGCTGGTGTTTTATTAACGACTTTTTGGTGTGTGGCCTCGGGAGTTGAAGCTTCTGGGCCAACTTTTAGTTATACAGCAAATATTGTTAATAAATCTGGTAATGTTGTAGAAACATTACCTAGTGAGTCTATTGCTCCGGTGATTCAGCCGGAATATGCGCCAGCCATTTATAGTCAAACTTCGGTTATTTTACCATCTTTTGATGGAACGAAACAATGGTGGCAACCTTTAGGTTGGTCATCTGGAGAGTGGAGAGCTGATTTGTTTGGAGGTAGTTTTTCAATAATTGGTCGGGGCGAGTGGTCTACACCATTAGGTTTGAATGCTGTTCATTATAAAACAGTGGATAACTTACCTTGGAAATTAAAACTGGTTAGTGAAATTTTTGATTTTGATATTAACGCAGAAGGCAACAAGGCAATGCTTGATGCTACCATCAAATACATTCCAGATAATGATTATAAACAAGCCTACATGTATGACGAAACGGCCAAGGAGTGGCAAGCTTTGCCGTCTACGGACTATCCTTTAGAAGGTGTTGTGCGCTTAGTTTTAAAACAATTCAAAGGGAAAATAGCTGTATTTTCTAATCCTGGAATTTTAACAGTTGGTCGAGCAAGTTGGTATGCTTATAAACCAGGGTTGTTTACTGCTTCACCAGACTTTCCTAAAGGCTCTAAATTACGAGTAACTAATTTGGATAACGGTAAGTCTATTGAAGTTGTAGTTAATGATTGGGGTCCAGAAAGAGATAAACATCCAGATAGGGTGGTGGACTTATCTAAAGAAGCATTTGCAGAATTAGCTCCAATTAGTCAAGGTGTTATGAGAGTGGCGGTTAGTCCAATTGAGATAACTCCAGATCGCAATGGTAAAGTTTTGGGCGTTAAGGATGATGGTTTGAGTGATAAACCAAAGATTACAGCTAAGTCGGCAATTATTTTAAACGAACGTAATGGTGAAGTGATTTTGTCTAAAAATTCTGAACAAATTTTACCAATTGCTAGTTTATCCAAAGTAATGGCTATGAGTGTATATCTAAGAGAGCAAGGCGATTTAAATAAAAAGATTACATACAGCGATAAGGATGCTAAATTTAATGGTCTATATGTTAATTTAGTTGATGCGGCTCAAATTAGTTTAAAAAATGGTGATCAGGCTAAGGTGAAAGATTTTATCTACGCTTCGGTAGTGGCTTCAGCTAATAATACTGTGGAGACTTTGGTGCGTGATAGTGGTTTGTCACGAGAAAAATTTGTGGAAAAAATGAATCTTTTGGCGGTGGAATGGGGAGCTAAAAATACCCACTTTATTGAACCAACAGGCTTGTCGTCTAAAAATGTTAGCACCGCTGAAGATTATGCGATTATTACCAGAGAGGCTTTTAAAAATGATGTATTAAAACAGGCTAGCGTGACACCTAAATATGTCTTTACTGTGTTAAATCGTAAGGCTAGTAAAACCCTAAGTAATACTAATCAACTTGTATTAGATCAAGCGCAGGAGAATTTAAAATTAGCATCACTAGGAATCAATGGTTCTAAAACAGGTTTTTTGAATGAGGCTGGATATTGTTTGTTAACTAGAGTTCAAAACGAAGCTGAGCAATATACTATTATCACTTTTGGTTCACCGACTCGCAAGAGTAGTTTTAATGAAATGATGGACTTGATTAAATACGCCAATTTAAAAAGTTAAGTTTTTTTCTGGGCCGTGCTATAATGTAGTCAAGAGAAAATATGATAAAATTTAAGGCTGTTTCTAAATTATATAATGATAATGTAGTGGCGTTAGACAATGTATCTTTTTACATTAAGTCTGGAGAGTTTGTGTCTTTAGTCGGGCAATCTGGAGCCGGTAAAACAACCTTAGTAAAAATGTTAATCGGTGAAGAAAACCCCAGTGAAGGCCGGATAGAAGTTGGCGGTTGGGATATTACACGTCTAAGAGGCTCTGAAGTGCCTCATTTAAGGCGACAAATTGCTACGATTTTTCAAGACTACAAACTATTGCCAAAAAAAACATTGCTGGAAAATGTGGAGTTTGCATTGCAGGTTTGTGGTAAATCTATGAAAAAAATTAAGCTAGTAGCACCGCAAGTAATGAGAATAGTTGGTTTGGAAAGTAAAATGCATCGCTATCCACATGAAGTTTCTGGTGGCGAACGACAACGCACAGCAATTGCTCGTAGCTTGGTGTATCAGCCGAAGATTTTATTGGCTGATGAGCCGACGGGAAACTTAGACTCTATTAATGCTAAAGAAATTGTGGACTTATTATTAAAAATAAATAGCTTTGGTACGACAGTAGTGTTAGTTACCCATAATCGTGATGTAGTTAATAAATT
Source organism: Candidatus Falkowbacteria bacterium CG10_big_fil_rev_8_21_14_0_10_37_14 (assembly GCA_002778705.1). Classification (GTDB taxonomy): domain Bacteria; phylum Patescibacteriota; class Patescibacteriia; order Patescibacteriales; family Patescibacteriaceae; genus 1-14-0-10-37-14. The sequence goes on from PFAM01000008.1 coordinate 15,110, forward strand.
ACGCAAAAGAGTTCTAACTTTACATGAAGGGCGACTGGTGAGTGACCAAGCAGTCGGTAAATATATCATTTAATTATGTCTATGTGGCTTTCTGCCGGACGCATTTTAAAGTTCGGCTTTCAAGATATTGCTCGGAATGTTTGGCTGTCGTTGGTAACGGTGATGATTTTGGTGTTAACTTTATTTAGTGTTAATTTACTTTTGGCGGTGCAGGCTATTAGCGGAGCGGCGGTAGATACTATTAAAAATAAAATTGATGTTAGTTTGTATTTGTCACCGGAAGCTTCGGCTGATAAAATTGCTGTTTTAAAAGCACGTATTTCAGCGATGCCGATTGTTAATAGTGTTGATTTTGTTTCACAAGAAGAGGCTTTGAAACGTTTTCAAAAATTTAATGTAAAAGATTCGACCATTAATCAAGCTTTGTCTACACTAAACAGTAATCCATTGACGCCTAGTCTGGTTATTAAACCTAGTGAAACTGGTAGATTTGACGAATTGCTAATGGCGTTAAATAAAATTGACGACCCTTTAATTCAAGCTCGTGATTTTGATAACTACAAAACAATTTTAGACAAGATTGACGCCATCACTAAAAAAGTTAGTGAGGCAGGGTTTTTTGTTAGCGGTTTGTTTATGTTAATCACCTTGTTAGTAATTTTTAATACTGCTAAGGTGGCGATTTATACGCACCGCAATGAAATTGGTATCATGCGTCTAGTTGGCGCGTCTAACTGGTTTATTAAAGCGCCGTTTTTGATATCTTCTTTTCTTTATACTTTATTTAGCTCGGTATTTGTGACGATTGTGTTTTATCTCTTTTTAAATTTATTACAGCCGTATTTGGAAGCCTTTTTTGTGGGCTACACCTTTAACATCATGGCTTATTTTACGGCTAACTTTTGGGCCATCTTCGGCTTGCAATTCTTGGTAGCGGCTTTGGTAAATATGCTGGCTAGTTGGTTGGCTGTTAGTAAGTATTCTAATGTGTAATATGCGTAAAGGCTTTACTTTGACTATATTAGTGGTTTATTTTATTTAGCAGGCTCTTATGCTGAATTATGGTCTGTTATTCCAAATGGTAGCAATGCTTATTATATGGAATTACAATCCACCAGGGTAGATGTTAATAGAACTAGTTGGGGTAAGGGTGCAGGGTTTTCGGCGAGATGTTTAAAGGACTAAAAGATATTTGTAAATAAAAAATCGCTCTGATGGACATCTGAGCGATTTTTTATTTAGTGTCTTTTAAAGGAGATAGATTAATAATGTTTAAAATTAAAATTATAGTAGCTAGATAAAATAAATAAGGTAGAGGCAAGAACTTTAAGACAAAGAAAGCAATAACGCCGGCGAAAATCCAACCTAAAGAGCGGGTTTGTCTAAACAAAGTAATTAAGCCAATGTTTTTTGCATTAACTTTTTTATAAAAATAAACTTCTTGCATAGCCTCGGCTAGAGCTGCTCCGCTGCGACTTAAGAACATGATAGAGCCCCAAAGCCACAACGAAGTGCTAGCAGTAGTGGCAATTAATAAACAGGCTCCGGCCATTAAAAGATAACCAACGACTAACATTTCTTTTTCGCCCCAGAGCCGATCAGCTGCTAAGCCGGCCGGTAATTGAAATAGTACAAAGGGTAAAAGCATAACAGTGAACATGACGCCTAAAACCGACCAGCTAAATCCAATTACAGTATGTAAATAAATAGGGACATAAATTACGGCCCAGCCATAAAATATTTGTAGACAAAAAGCAGATATTATAATTAAACGTAAATCTTGTTGATGTTTTAAAGATTTGAAGACTTGAAGCCATGATATTGGTTTGTGGCGCTTAACCCAGTAACTTCTATGTAATAATTTATAATTACTAAGTAATAGCAGAAAGGCGATACTTAAAAGAGCTCCGCCTAATTGATAAATAATCACATAACCAAAATGATCAACCCAATAACCAGCTAAAAGTGGTGAGCACAACCAAGCGGAGTTAATAGCCAAGAGATAATGTCCACGAATACTGCCTGTGTTGGCGTCGTCGGACTGCTCTTCTAAAAAGATGTCTAGATTAACAACTAACATAATAAGGACAATGTAGCGGACAATAAAGGCTATAGCTATAATTAGTGGGTCTTGGCTAATGCTGATAAGAAATGTGGCGGTGATGCCGATAAAAAAAGCAAATAGAGAACTTTTAAAATTGCCCAAGCTGTCGATAAGTCGAGGGTAAAAAGAAGCTGCTAAAAGAGTTAGTCCTGCGGCGACGGCCATTAATAAGCCCATGCTAGCATCGCCAAAATAGTTAATCAAAAAAGACGATTGAACATAGCCAGCCAAACCGTCGGTTAAGGCGATTAAGAAAGCTAGACCATATAAGACGTTTATAATCTTAGGGCGTTTAATCAATTTTAGTTTTTCCCTCCTTATGGGCATAATGTCTTTTAATTAACCAAATAAGTAAGCTTAATAAAAAGAGACTTAAAAAGCTATAAGATATTTCGTTATAATATTTTTGTAATTGATTTTGATTGGCGCCGAACCAGTAGCCGAGTAGGGCTAGAATCACACACCATAAACCAGATCCAAGAGTAGTGTAAAATAAAAAAGGCTTTAAATCCATTTTAGCTAATCCGGCTGGGATAGAAATTAATTGACGGATAGCCGGTAAAAAACGACCAATAAAAGTAGAGATATTGCCTTTGGATCGAAAAAATTGTTCCGATTTAGTCAAAGACTCAGAGCTGATTAAAAACCATTTAGCCCACTTGGACCTGGCTAGGCGATGAATAACAGGTGAACCTAAGTGCTTGGCAAGGTAATAGTTAAAAAGAGCGCCTATTAATGAGCCTAAAGTGCCAGAGAGAATAACCAACCAAAGGTTCATGCGTCCTTGGCTAGCTAAATAACCAGCTGGAGGAATAATGACTTCAGAAGGGAAGGGGATAAAAGAGCTTTCAATAGCCATTAAAGCTATAATTCCTCCATAACTCCAACCAGCAAAAAGATTTAAAAGCGAAGTAAAAAAATGCGACATATCAAGTATTCGTTGTCGTTTAAAGGTTATAATTTATTATAGCCTTTTTGTGGTTTTATAGCCATATTGACAAAATATATAAAAAATGTAATAAAATAAATAGTTGTTTAATTTTGTTCTTTTAAAAAAGGTGATGAAATGAAAAATTTATTTTTCTGTGAAGTTTTTTTGTTGATTTCTGTGATAATCAATTACTTTTTTGTAGTTTATTTTGAATTTGGAGTTTTAGCTTCTTATTTATTTTTTGGTATTTTATTAAGAATGCTTGTACCTGATAATTGGAGCATAAATGAATATTTCTGGGTTTCGGTAGCTATTTATGGAGCCAATATATTTACGTTAGGTTTTTTGTTTGAAAATTACTGGAAAATTGATGTTACTGGGAAAGTCTTGTTTATTACCAGGTTTCTACTACTTTCTTCAATGTACTGGTTGGGTTGGATGATTATTAATTGGTTAGATGCACCAATTATAGTTGATTCAATGGATAATTATAATGATCCGTCTTAAAATAGACGGATTATTTTTTTAGTTGTAAACTTTAACTAATATTGGCTAAAGAAAACGACTTGACTTTTAACTCGGTTTTTATTATGATAGTAAGTAAATAGAGTAGTATTCTGCCCGTGTTTGTGTTGGGTGGATGTTTTATCGGGTCGATACCAAAGCGGTCAACTGGGGCAGACTGTAAATCTGCTGGCGCACGCCTTCGTAGGTTCGAATCCTACTCGGCCCACCACTTCGTTTAAACGAGGTTAATTTTCAGTTATATGTCACAGGACAACATGATTAAGTTTGAATGCACTATTTGTAAGCATGTCAACTATTTCTCTCACAAGAACAAGAAGATTTTGAAAACTCGTTTAGAGCTCAAGAAATTCTGTAAACATTGCAAGACATCAACATTGCATAAGGAAACAAAATAAGTTTGAAAGTTCATAAAGTTTGTCAAGCTAATCAAGTAGAAAATAAAATACTTATTGACTTTATAAGCTCTATGAGCTTTTGATTATTTGCAAGTCATTTAATAATTGATGCTAGTTGTGCTGTGAACTATAATACAGTACAAAAGTTATATATACTATTACTAGTATTTGATTATGAAACAAACAGAGTTATTAAATAAAGGAACTGCACTTCGTCGTCAAGGTTACTCTTTTGTAGAGATTAGTGAGAAATTAGCGATTTCTAAAAGCACTGTCTTACTTTGGTTAAGGGGGTTAAGATAAACGAAGAAGGTGCTAAAAAATTGGTTGAACTGGGTAATAAAGACAGGGCGAAGTCTGTTGTTGTAAATAAAAAAAGAAGACAAGTGGCTTGGCAAAAAATGGCTGATAATTCTGTTTTAGTGAGTAAAGATTTATTGAATTGTGATGTTGATTATTGCAAGATTTTGTTAGCTATGCTTTATTGGGGAGAAGGCACTAAGACCGTAAGACAATTGGTTTTTATGAATTCTAACCCAAAAATAATAAAGATGTATTTATTTTTATTACTTAAAGTTTTTGTTATTAACGAGAGCAAACTAAAGACCTATTTGCATTTGCATGATTATCACGATAGAGATAGAATGATAAATTATTGGTCTGATATAACAGGAATTAATAAAAAAACAAATAAAAATTTATTATAATCAAGCAAATATAGGTATAAGGAAAAAATTTGACTACAAAGGTTGTATATCGATTAGGTGTTATAATAGTTTAATTGTAGATGAAGTATTTTGACTATTAAAAGACTGTATCAAACAATTGTTTAATTTGCGGGATTGGTGTAGTGGTAACATGCGACTCTCCAAAAGTTGTGACGTGGGTTCGATTCCTACATCCCGTGCCATTGTGTAAAAAAGCGACTTGTTGATTAAACTGAATTTAAAAAACAAGCTATTAGGGGCTGTCCCATTAGGCTTGTTTTTGATTTGATAGAAGTTTTACAAATGAAGGATTAGTTACACAAACTTCTTTGTTGGGTTATTTGGTTTTTGTTTTTTTGACCGATTTTTTAAAATTAGAGCTGTCTTTAATTTGCGACTTTTTGTCGTATGATTTAGTAGCTACTGTTTTGCTAATACTGTCTCGCATTTTTTTAACATCAAGACAAGTGCTAATTTGACTAATTGATTGTGATAGCCTAACACTGTCTCTAACCTTTCCGACAGTAATAGTTTGACCAACTGTTAACTGACTAAGACTTAAGCAAAAAAGTGTCAAAAAACAAACTTTGTTTAGGTACTTCATGATCTGATCCTCTATTGGTTGTGAATAAAGAACTGCTGTCTTTTTATTATAGCAATAAAATTATAAAAGTTCAAATAGGTGATTTTTATTTTAAAATATCCTTTTTTATCATTAAGTCTGAAGCTTCAATAGAGTTCTTTTCGGTATCATAAATTAAACGGCAGATTTCGACAGGGGAGATCTTTTTACTTGGCATTTCTAGGCAACTACCGTTTTCAAAAAGGCCGTCTTGGCTAGCCTGATAAGACAAATCATTGGTGACAATAGTTTTTATAGTGCCGGAAATAGCATTACGACTAACGACAACGGAATTTTTTTCATTAACGATGTCGTGTCCAAAAACGGAAGCTGGAGGTTTGATGCCGAGTAAATTAGCGGTGGTTGGATAAATATCAAGATGACTAGTTGGCTGATTTTTAATGCCTTGTAGTTTAGTGCCTGGAGCTAAAATAAATAAAGGCACTTCAGTTTTTTGCAAGTCAGCTGAAAAACTATTATTAAAGTGAAGAGCTTCGGCAATGCCTGTAAAACTACTGTGGTCGCCATAGATTAAGATTAAAGAGTTGTTGTATAAACCTGTTAGCTTTAGTTGTTCAATGAAACTATTGATAGTCTGGTCAACATAGTGAATGTTTTGTAAATAATGATACTGAAGCCAGTTTAAGGGTGCGTCGGCTGGGATATTTAAAGTTTCTAAATCGGCTGGTAATTCAAAAGGGGTGTGAGAGGTAAGCGTTATAAGGGTAGCCATAAAAGGTTGAGGTAGGTCTTTTAATTTGGGTACAGTTTGATCAAAAAAATCCTGGTCACTTAAATCATAGGGGCCGATTTTTCTGGTAACTTGATAATCTTTGCGATCAAACCAGTGTTCATAGCCAAGTCCTGGATAGATATTGGCACGATTCCAAAAACTAGAAGCATCTCTGTGAAAAGAATAAGTGTGATAACCATTATCTTTTAAGAGTTTTGGTAGAGCAGTGTAGTTATTGTAAGCATGTTTAATAAAAGCAACTTCATCTGGTAAAGAGTATAAAGAATTTAAAATCATAAACTCGGCATCAGCGGTGGAGCCGGGGCCGATGGGTGCATAATAATTAGAAAAATATAAAGCCTCTTTGGTTAACTTATTTAGATTAGGTGTTATTTCTTGGTCGTATATTTTTTGATTGATGACGGCATTTTCTAAAGATTCAACTTGAATAATAATCAGGTTGCGATTTTTTAATAAACCAAAATTACTATTTTGATTAGCTGGTGGTCGGGTGACGCTAAAAGTTTCGATTAAAACTTTGTCAGCTGGCGTGACTTTGGAAGTGTGAAAATTTGTGAATAAAGAATTAAATAGAAAAAAATTAATGATACCGAGTTTGTTAACAAGTTTGTCAATATCGTAGATTTTTTCTGATTTGTAAAGATTTAATAAATTGCCGGACTCCATTTGTTCGCGAGTTAGCAGATAGCCATAACCAAAGATGGTAAAAAAAATAATAAAAATTGTGAAGATTGATTTTTCAAACTTGGTTAAAGTTTTTTGAGAAAGTAATCCGTAGTAGCTAAGTAAGGCGGAGCTAAGTACTAAAAAGGGCCCGATAATAAAAAGCAGTAAGCGGTAAGTTATCAAAGTTTTGGCGGTACTGAAAGTGGTTAAACCTTCCTGGGCGTAAAATATAGCGGAAAGCTGTAAAAAACCTCCGGAGTAGCTGTGATATAAAAATTGAAAAATAAAAAAGAGTCCAATAACAGAAGAGGTTAAAAAAAGGTATAGATGTTTGGTTTTGGTTTTAAGTAAAAGACTGGAACCAAAAATAAGGACGCCGAAAGAAAAATTAATAATACTACGGCGGATAAAATAATCGTGAACGGGGAGTTTTAGCCAGAAGTTAAATAAGTGGCTTTGTAAAACAAAAATAATGATTAAGCTGATTGGTAACCAGTGGGAGCGTAAAAAACGGTCCAAATGTCGAGAAAACAAAAGTGCTTTGGCTGATAATAATGGAGTTTTGTGTAACATAAGGGATATTTATGCTGTAAGTTGAACATAAAAAACAAATTTGGTAAAGAGTTGACAAGAAAATTTTGTAACGTGCGTAGTATATATTTGGAGGCCTTCAAAGAAGATTATTAATTTATTAATTAACGCCGTGTTATACGGCCAAAAAAATGAAAAAACAATACATTATCAGAAGCTTAACTGTTTTGACTATTTTAGCTACTGCCGTTGGAGTGGCTGGGGCAGTTAATGCTGCTGGGATTGGTGGCGGTAGATTTAATATGGGAATGCACAACGATGAAGATGCTAGAGTTGCACCAAGACAAGCTTGGACAGAAGCTGACAAAACAGCAATGTCAGCTAAAACTGAAGCAATTCAAAGTGCTTTAGACGCTGGTAATTATACAGCTTGGGTAGCGGCAGTAACTGCCTGGAATCCAAATTGTCCATTGTTAACTAAGGTTAATGCTGATAATTTTGGTAAATATGTTGAGTCTAATAATTTGCGAAAACAATCAGAAACTATTTTAAAGGATTTGGGTATTGAAGGCATGGGTCATGGTTTTGGACTAGGTGGCCGGGGTGAAGGTCGTGGCAAAGGAATGGGTTGTCAAGGTGGACAACAAAGATAATGATAGCCAATAAAAATGATAAATATAAAACAGCTTGATTAAAGCTGTTTTATATTATAGTATGTGTTTTATGAATAAAAAAATAAAAAAACCTGAATTATTGTCTCCAGCGGGGGATTTAAATAAGTTGCAAACCGCTTTAGTTTTTGGGGCTGATGCGGTTTATTTTGGAATACCAGATTTTTCTTTACGAGTTAGAATTAATGATTTCGGCTGGGAAGAAATGGAAGCTGGAGTAAGAATAGCACATGAGCAAAATAAAAAAGCTTATGTGACTTTAAATATTTTAGCGCACAATGAACATTTGCCAAAGATAACCGAACATGTGAAGCACTTAAAACAATTAGGACCTGATGCGATTTTTATTAGTGATCCAGGAGTAATGGAAACGGTGCGAGAAGTTTGGCCTGAGGTAAAGCTTAGTTTGAGCACACAAGCTAATTGCACTAATTGGCAATCGGCTAAGTTTTGGCAGGAACAAGGACTGTCTAGAATTATTTTATCCAGAGAATTGTCGTTAGCTGAAATTGCCGAGGTGGTGGAGAAAGTGCCGAAGGCAGAGATAGAGGTTTTTGTACATGGAGCGCTTTGTAGTGCTTATTCGGGGCGGTGTTTTATATCGGATTATTTAACCGAGAGAAGTGCTAATCAAGGTGATTGTACTCAACCGTGTCGTTGGCAATATGAAATTAAACCCTTGGGGCATGATAAAAGTTTGATTTTAGGTGAAGATGCTCACGGTTCCTATATCTTGAACTCTGAAGATTTATGTTTGATAGAAAAATTGCCGGAAATAATCGCTAGTGGGGTGACGGCTTTAAAAATTGAAGGACGAGCTAAGAGTGCGTATTATCTAGCTAATGTGGTGGGAGCGTACAGAAGAGCAATTGATTTAATTTGTGATGGAGAAAAAAACGAAACAGAAGTTGCTAGCGAATTAAAATTTTTGCGAAATGAATTGGCTAGTAAATTAAGACATCGTGGTTATTCGGAAGGCTTTATGTTTCGCGGTGATAAACACTTACAAAATCTTGATGGGAAAAATTTTATTCCTGATTGGGAGTTTTGTGCTCAAGTCGAAGCTTGCGAAGCTGATGGGCAAGGGGCTTATGATGTAACTTTGAAAGTCCACAATACATTGTTGGCTGGCGATGAGTTGGAAGTTATTATACCACCATACCAAATTACAAACTTACAAATGCCAGAGATGATGATGTTTGATGGTCGAGTTTTGACTGAAGCACATGGTGGAGCTGGGGCGGATAGCTTGGTAAAAATTAAAATGAAGCAAGCATTACCCGTGTTGAGCGTAATGCGTCGTAAAGTTTTATGAAGTTTATTGAATAAAATAAAGAACATTCTAAACCGGCATATTATTTAGTTAAGACCGATTGGAGTATGGATCAGATTGCCCAAAAAGTTAAAGAGCGTCTGGCTGGCGTGGAAAACGAGATGCAGGCGGTGATATAACCTTAAGATTAATTTTAAGTTTTTTGGAGAGATAGGTGATCAGTGTCTGTCTTGTTTTTAAAATATTGACTTTTTTTAAGTATTGTTGTATAAAATTATTATAAAAGTTCTTTTACAAAATATTTCGAGGGGATAATGAGATATCTTTATTTATTGATATTTGCTGGAATTGTTGTTGTGTGTTTAGCTGGTGATTTATCAGCTCAAGACAATTTTAATATAACGGGTTGGACGCCTATTGTTACTGATTCTAATATTATTTTTGATCACATATCTTTGTCTAGAAGAAAATGGATATTAAACGTTCGTTGTGATTTAGCTAAGGATATGAAAAAAATCCAAGTAAACAAGAAAGTGTTTAATAAAAAAACAGGGACAGAGGAAGAAAAGCATTATACTGTAAAATATGATGCTAACTATGCTGGTTTATATTTGAAAACTGTTGTAAAGCAGATGGGTTTAGAAGGCTTACCTAAAGATTCTTCAGATATTTTGATTAAAACAGTAGTGGATGATTTTGGTAACATAACGCACTGGTTATTTATAGAGGGGTCTAATAGTTTACTGTGGATATCGACAGCAATAAAATATAAAAGATCTAATGAAGAGCCTAAATCAAACGGTAATATTGTTAAGTGTGAGGCTAGGGTTTACAAACTTTATGAACCACTTAGGATTAAAGGTTTTAGGTTAGATAATGTTGGAGGGTCTTTTATTTTTAGTCAGGGTGAGCAGATTTTTGTGTTGTCTGCTTTTGGCACAGCTTTAGATATTGGTAGTATTGGTAAAAATATTATAGCCTGTAAACAAGATAGTGTGATGGGAGTTCAAATGATGTCTGTCATGACGGAAATTGATACTTCTTGGGTGGCTTTTACTGATTATGGACCAGTGATTTGTGGATCATTTTTAGGTAATTTATCAAATCAAGATTCAACCTTGTTTAATAACACTGACGAGTTGGGTGGTAAAGCTTACTTTGACGGGCGGTCATTAAAAGTTTTGTGGCTTGACGGTCATCTGTCTGATTATGATTTAGGGCTTAATGAAAAATTTGCTCACCAAGTAGATTTTGCTTCAGGTACTTATGGTCAGGCGAAAGTTATTAAGGTTCGTGATTATGGTTATCCTCAATCGGTAGTGTGGTTAAGAAATGAAATAGTTACTCCTCCACCAGATAGTTTATATTTTGGACAATTGTCCAATTATGTTTTATATAGCGCTAAAAGAGAGGGAGTATTGGGCTTGGTTAACACTTCCGGTTCTTTCATACTTTTTAATATCGCAGACTACGGTAAAACTAAAGAAGTCAGAACTACAAGTTTACAAAAGCAGTCTAGCGTGAATAGTAGCAATACTTATGTTGAGCCTTATTTTTCTGTAAATGAAGATTTGGCGATAGTGGAATATGAAAGAGATGATGGGGAAATAGATTCATTATTTGTTTGGCCTGATAGAGAAATTTTAACTTCTTATTATGGTCAGCCAGTTTACGGTTCAGATTCTTTGTATCTTTTTAAAACAGAAACCGAACTTTTGCAACCCGTGCCGGATTTTTCTAGTATTAGAATAAAATATCACCTACCTAGTTTAGTAGATAAAAAGATTTACAGTTTTGTGTTGAAAAATATAGGAGGTAATTCGGTCATTGAATTGAGCTATAAAGATGATTGGAAAATGGGTCGTGATTGGTTGTGGTTGCCATCAAAAAAAATTACTCCATTTTGTGGAAAATTTATTGGTCGTGCCGAGTATGATAGCAGTGTTTATATTTTTTTAGATTGGGGTAAATTAACATTATTATCTACAGCTAAATGGTGGAATAAAAGTTATTACTTTAATTTTTCTGTGGTTTATCCTCCAGCCACTCTGGATGATTATAGTGCTATAGTTTATAGTCAAATTAATTATCAAGGAGATACAAATGTTTTAGCTAGAGTGGTTTGTGGTAAGAAGGATGAAAATAATCGATGGCTTTATAATAAAATTAGTATTTTAAAAGATATAAAGCCTGGAGATTAAAATTAAGAGAGTTGAATAATTCAACTCTCTTTTTCTTATACTTGATTGCGATTAATCCACCAAGAATTTTCTTGGTCATTAAACCACTAATAGTTTTTTTAATTTGTCATTTTTTATGGTTATTTTTATTATCTTTTAATTAAAGCAAGCGTAATTAGGTGTAGGTAAAATGCAAAAATATTGACAGTATTTAATAAATGTGATATAATTAATGTAGTTGTTATGTTTAGTTTAAAAACATAGATTAGATCTTTTAAAATTAATTTAGAGGAGTGACATGCAAGAAGATATGCAAAAAATAATTAACCAAAAACCGTTAATTATGGTGGTGGATGATAACAAAGATCATGCTAAATTGTTTGGTTATTTTTTAAAAAAGTCAGGTTTTGAATCGGTAGAAGTTATCAAGAGCCAAGGATGCTTAAAAAAAATGACTGAGTTGTATGAAGCTGGAAAAAAAATTGATTGTTTGGTAGTGGATATAGCGATGCCGATAATAAACGGTTTTCAGTTAACTAAATTAGTTAAAAAAACTCCATTATTTGGTGATGTGCCGATTATTTTGGTGACAGCCGCAGATAGTGGTATGTTTAGCAAAGAAATCGATGAATCTGAGGCTGATTTATTTTTACAGAAGCCGATTGACAAAGATGTGTTTATTGCTGAAGTAAAGGCGATGATACAATTAACAAGATATCGGGCTGTTTGTAATTTATTGCAGGCTGATCATGTTGAGCCGACTGAGTTGTTAGAACAAATTCGAGCTGTAATTAACGGGTGATGTTTTAATAACTTTTTAATTAAACTACTCTGCAATTGGAGTAGTTTTTAATTTTAATGATTTTCAAATTTATAAAATGTAGGTTGTGATAACAGCAACAATTTTAAATGAAGGAGTTACTCCGAGTTAAAAACTACAAAAATTGTTAAATCTCTTAAAGTAATTTAAGAGATTTTTTTGTAATTAAAAACAGCTCTAATTTTTTAGAACTGTTTTTCAGAGTTTTAAAGTAAAACCATATTTTTGGAGTTATCTACCAAATATCTAGCTTTTTCTGGATTACTAATCATGAGCAGTTCGGCCATGCGAGTAAATAAGCCGTTTTCTACCTGCTTCCAATATTTGGCTCGGGGATCTTGATCAAAGTCTGGTGATATTTCTGGTCCACGTGGTAAAGGATGCATAACAATGCAGTCTTGAGCGCTAGTAGGAAGAATTTGCTTGACAGCTTCAGTAAGGCTAACTGAAACTTGTTCGTTGGGAGTTATTTCACTGCCACGTTCTTTTTGAATTCTGGTCATATACAACACATTTAGATCTTTGGCAACTTCCAAGAGATTGTGATGTTCAGAATAAACAACATGATGACGGTTTAAATAGTCTTTGATATCTTCGTTAACACTTAAGGATGGTGGTGACACGAAAAATATTTTATTTTGTTTGAATTTTGCCATCAAATAAGCTAAAGATCTGACAGTGCGTCCTTTTCTTAGATCGCCGACAAGCCCGATATTTAAATTATCTAAGCGTCCAAGCTCGTTATAAATAGTATCGACATCTAAAATCGCCTGAGTTGGATGTTGACCATGACCATCCCCCGCATTAATAATCGGTATTTGAGAAACAGAAGCCGCTAGTTTAGCATCGCCGGTGTTTTTAAAACGCACAATTATTATGTCGGGGTGCAACTGATTGAGCATCCTAAAATTATCAGCTTGGGATTCACCTTTAACTAATGAAGAAAACTCTAAGGCGTTTTCTGTGCTAGAAGCCAGTAAAGCACCTAGAAAGCTGGTGGCCATCTCGAAAGAGTTTTTAGTTCGGGACGAGGCTTCTTGAAATTGCGAAACGACTCTGATGTTTTCTAGATAATGACAGTTACCATAGTTAACGGTTTTTTTTAACTCCTTAGCTAAGGCGAAGATATTGAACAAAGTTGGAATATCAAATTGTTGTGTTTCGATGATGTGTGATAATTTCCAGGTGTTACGGTATTGAGGTAAATGGTAAGCGTTGAAAGTTATTTGCTCAAGTGCGGTCATGATAGACTCCTTATAAATTACAAAAGAACGGTGAATTAAAAAGACTGTATCATAAATTAAGTAAATATTCAAGGTTTTTGTAGTATATTGTATTTAAGGTTTAAAAAGATTAAGATAATCATATATGCAGGTACCAAAAAGACGTTATGATAAGGTTGCACCTAAGGCTGATCCTCGAATGACTGAGGAGCGATTTTTGGAATTACAAAAAAAATTAGAGAGGTTGTTGAAGGTTGCTCGTCCACGAGCTATTCGTGAAGTGAGTCGTTTGGCGGAGTTGGGGGATTTTTCAGAAAACGCTGAATATCAAATTGCTAAAGGTAAATTACGAGGTATTAATGCTAGGATTAATGAATATGAGCATTTGTTTAGACAAGTAGAAATTATTAAAACCCCGGTTAATAAAGATAATGTCCAAATCGGTCATAAGGTTACCGTAGAAACTGATGGTAAAATTAGAGTTTATACTATTTTAGGCTCTAGCGAAAGCGATCCTTTTTTAGGAATTATTTCTCGTAATGCGCCTTTAGGTGTGGCGCTTTTAGGTAAAGGCGTAGGGGAGATTGTTAGTGTGGTGACGCCGATTAAAAAAGTAGAATATAAGATTATTAATATTGAATAATATGCCTGAATTAAACTGGTCACTTATTCAAGCTCTTGCATGGATAAAAATTATTGCTGGATTGTCTTTAGCAATGTGGTTATTTTTAATTTATAAAAAACCGCGACCGATGTATTTGGGGGCCAGTATTGGTTTGGGTTTAGCAAGTTTTTATGCGGTAATGTCTAAGCCATTAGCAAAAATGTTTTGGGGAAATAACGGTGATGAGATTTTTATTTTAACATTTTTAGCTAAAGTTATTAGTGGCCAACCGTTCCACGATTTTTTTTATAACTGGCTACCGCCATTTTATCCGCCTCTGTATTTTTGGCTAGCTGGATTAGCCGGAAAACTATTAGGTTTAACGGCGGTGGGGGCGGCTAAGTTAGGTGTGATAGCTGTGCTGATTTCATGGTTTTTAGTTTTGGGTATTGGTTTAAAGATATATTGGATTAAAATTCGTGAGGCTGAGTGGGGTGAAACTTGGATGTGGCTAGGTTATGCCGCTGTGTTTTTAATAATGATTGATTTTAATGATTTATTAATTAAACCTTATGAAGCTTTATCGGCACTTTTGGGTGTAGCTTGGATAGCGCTTCTAAACAAAACTTTAAGCGATGGACATTGGACTAAGCGACATTACGCATTTTTTGGAATAGCTGGTGGTTTATTAATACTGACTTATTATTTTTGGTGGTTGATTTTTATTTCTGCATTGATAGTATTATTGCGTTTTCAGTCGCGTCCATTTGTGGCTTTAAAGCGTTTGTTGGTTTTAGGTGTAATAGTAGTTGTGGTCTCTAGCATTTATTTTGGGCCATTATTTTTTAGTTGGTGGCAGTATGGCAGTGAAAATTGGCAGGCACGTTTTTTTCATTGGTCGCATTTAGTTTCGGTGTTGCCGTGGCAAATTTTATCTTGGACGGGTTTATTGTGGTTAATGGGATGGTTGTTAGCTTGGCGTTATCGCACGGTACCGGTGGTGCGTACGGCTTTGGTAGTGGCGCTTGGTTCCTATTTGTATTATTTTGCTAATTTGTTTTTGTTAGTGGGACGAGGTCTAAGTTTTCAAGCACAAAAACCTTTTCCGTTGTTACCAGCGGCGGCCTTGGCTTTAGCTATAGGTTATGGAGCAGTGGAATTGTGGCATCATAAAATTGCTAATTGGTCGCCTAAGCGTCGACAATTATTGGTATTAGCTGTGGTGTTGTTATATTGGTCATTATTGCCCTGGCATGGTTTTATTGACAACAAAGAGGTCTTAACTCAACTGGGAAAAGACATGGTGGTGCCGACAGCCAAGGATTTAGCGGAAAAAATTAAAGTAGCGGTGCCAAATTATGAACAACGTACTTGGTTGTCTAGTAATTTGCCAGAACTTGGGGCTTATTTGCCGTTGTCTTATATGGTTGCATATAATCCACACTTTAGTCATCAAGCGGTGAAATATTCTGATCGTTTGGCTAGTTTAAAATTAGCTGTGAATGCTAAAACTCCAGAGGATTTTTTAAAAGAATTAGATAAAATAAAAATAGGGCAAGCTGATGCGTTGCTTTTGTATAAAAGTGGTGATCAAAAAAATTATCCCTTGTTTTTTTGGCAAGATAGTTTTCCTAACGGTGGGCGAGAGCTAATTGTGAATTTGCCAAGCAATTTGATTGATGAAAAAAATTGGCAGAAGATTGAAATTAATTCAGAGTGGGTGGTTTTTATTAAAAAATGAAGACTGATTTATAAAGTTCATAAAATTTAGGTGTAAAACTCCAACCAACGATCTTCGGCTTGTTTGATAGCTTTGTTGAGCTGATCCAATTCTTTAACTTTTTCATGAGCATAATTGAGAGGGTGGTCGTTAAAATACCACATCAGTTCGGCGTGTGTTTTGTTGAGACGCGCTAATTCTTTTTCGGCGGCCGCCAATTTTTTTTGGTGGTTTTTTTGTTCTAAATAATGCTGGCTACCGTTTTTAGAGTTTTCGGATTGAGGCGTGACTTCAGAAATATGTAACTGTTCAGAGAGCTCTTCGATATATTGTTCGTAATCTTGCCAACGTCTAACAGCTTGACCGTCTGATATTTCCAGTAAGCTGGTGGCTAGAAGATTAGTGAAAGTACGATCGTGACTGGTGAATAATAGGGCGCCATTAAATTTACCTAGAGCAGTGGCCAGCGCTTCAACAGTTTCGAAATCTAAATGACTGTTAGGTTCGTCCATTAAAAGCATATCTGGTTTAGATAACAAGAGACCGGCCAACATTAATCGAGATTTTTCGCCACCAGATAAAACGCCGATTGGTTTTTTAAGCGCCTCACTATTAAATAAAAAATCTCCAGCCATTTTTAAAACAGTTTCGGTTTTTATATCAGCGGAGGCAGCGGTGCGCAGATAATCTCCAACAGCTTGCTGACCCTTTAATAATTCTGAACTGTCTTGAGAATAATAGGCGAGTCTTCCGCCAGAAAACCAGTGATATGAACCGCTTAAGGGTTCTAAGTGGCCAGCTAAAGTTTTCAGAAGAGTGGTTTTACCTTGACCATTAAGACCTAAAACTGCTAGACGTTCTCCAAAAGATAAGTCGAAATCAATTTCGTTAACCAAGGGTTTTTTATAGCCAATACTTAAGCGTTTAACACGGAGGGCCATGTTTTTGCGTTTAATGATTGAAGGCATAACAATACGAGTCAGACCCGCTTGGTGTTCGATGGTGATGCGTTTGGTTTCTAATTTCTGAATTTTTCTTAAAGCGGCTTGAGCTTGCTTGGCTTTAGAGGCTTTAGCACGAAAGTGATCGACAAATTCTTGTAGATGTTCTTGTTGTTGCTCTAGTCCAGCATTAAGTTTTAATAAACTGGTTTGTTTCTGCTCTTTAAAGGCTAGATATTCTTCTAGCCCTCCGGGATAGTGATAGCAACTATGGGGAGATATTTCTAGAGTAGAGTTACACAGGCTTTTTAAAAATTCTCGATCGTGAGAAACAATTAAACAACTGCCTTGATAATTTTTTAAATATTTTTCCAGCAAGATTAATGTGTGTAAATCTAAATAGTTGCTTGGTTCATCTAAAATAAAAAGATTAGGTTCTTTTAAAAGAGCCGAAATAATTTTTAAACGCATCTGCCAACCGCCAGATAATTTGCTAACCAGTTGAGCTAAACGACTTTCGGTGAAAGCGAATTTTGAAGCTTGTTTTTTGGCTGTCCATTCTGGCGTGCCACTGGTACGAATTAAATAAGCCAAAGATGTTTCATCGTTTAACCAGTCGTTGGTTTGATTTATATAACCCAAGTGAGTTTCGGAATTAATTAAAACTTGTCCGTCGTCGGCTTTTTCTAATCCTAAAATTATTCTAATTAAAGTAGTTTTACCAGCGCCATTTCTACCGATGATAGCTATTTTTTGTTTTGTGGTTACACTAAAAGAGAGGTGTTCAAATATTTTTTGCACGCCATAGTGTTTGTGGAGTTCGTTGACTTGAAGCAGAGTGTTCATATTAGTATTTGTATGTTAGCAAGGCTTTTGAGAATTGCCAAGTTTTAAATAGTGGTTGTCTTTTTTAATTAATTTTTACATCTCAGATATAAAAGTTAAACTGTTGATAACTTATATGATGTAAAAAAATTTTTTTTGAGAAAAAAACTGTATGAATTTTTAGACAATGTTTATTTGGGTAATTTTGTTTGTCGTAAATTTATAAAAAGTTGGCGATATTTTTTTTTATGTTTTTTTGTGCTATAATTAAATTATTAAATTATTAATATATGGATGAACTTTAATCATCCGATTTAAAAAATATATGGCTACCAAAAAAGGAGCAAAAAAGCCAGTCAAAAAAACAGTGAAAAAAGCTGTTAAAAAGGCTGTTAAAAAAACTGTTAAAAAGGTTGTGAGTAAACCAGCAAAAAAAACAGTAAAGAAAGTTATTAAGAAGGCTGCTAAAAAAACTGTGAAAAAAGCTGTTAAGAAGATTGTAAAGAAAGTTGTGAAAAAAGCTGTTAAGAAGACCGTAAAAAAGGCAGCTAAAAAAGGTAAAAAATAGTTAGTAGATAGTATAAAAACCGTGCCGTTATGGTACGGTTTTTGTTTGTATTGACATTTTAATATATTTATGCTATAATATATAATATAGTTTTTTTACTAATATAAATAAAGGAATAAGTTTTGAACAAAGCTATTGTTTTTTGGTTTTTGGTGCTGGGGAGCTTTTTGGTTAATAGTTTTATCCAAGATGTTAATATCACTTATGGTCTTTCGGCTAAAACCTTAGAAAAAAAAGTGGTTTATAAAAAAGCGCGGATTACTAAATATGTAAAAACTGGCAAGAAGATGGCCAATGGTCGTTTCCCAAAAGTTGGTTATGTGGCGGTATCTGATCGTAAAATTCATTTAGGCAGTTTGGTCTGGATTGGTAAGCGTCGCTATATAGTTGGTGATTATACCTCAAAAAAAATTCAGACTATGAGTCTTAGAAAAAATTGCGATTTAACGATAGATGTGTTTACCAATGAGTCGGCTTATGAATGCTTGAATTTTGGTGTCGAAACACATAAGGTGGCAATACTTGTAAAAAGTTGAAGTTATAAAAAACAAAAGCAGTCCACATAAGTGGCTGTTTTTTATTTTCTGTTGATTATGTTACAATGAAAGTCTATGAAGAAAAAAATTCTATGGTTTTTTGGTTTGTTGTTGGTGTCTGGCGTAGCTTTGTATTTTTATGTCGGGCATGCTTACATTTATTATGTTATTGGCAGGGCCAAATTACCAGTTATGAATAGTCAAGGTGATTATAGCTTGGGTATGGAAGTTGATGCACTTGTCCGTTATTCGGCGATTGGTGACAGTTTAACTTTTGGCTTAGGGGCTGAAAAAATTGAAGATACTTATCCTTATAGAGTAGCGGAGTATTTAGCCGATAAAGGCCAAAGGGTTCAATTGACAGTCTCGGCTTTCCCTGGAGCGAGATCGTTTGATGTTTTAAAAAAATTATTAGACGAGCCAATAAAAAAACAAGCCGAGCTGATAACAATTCTAATTGGTGTTAACGATATTCATGGTGGAATATCGTTGTCAGATTTTTTAAGTAACTATCAAAAAATTATTAGTCGATTAAAAAATGAATTACCAGGGGCCAAAATAGCGATAGTGGCAATTCCACGGCTAGGTGCTAATAATTTATTGTGGCCACCATTTAACTATTACTTTCGTTTACAAACGGTTCGTTTTAATAAGGCTTTGCGTCAACTAGCAGAAAAACAAGCTGTAAGCTATATCGATTTAGATACCCCGACTAAACAGCAATTAAAAACTTTTACTAACTACTATAGTGCTGACGGCTTTCACCCATCGGTAATTGGCTATCAACATTGGGCGACTATAATTTATGATATTCTTAATCGTTAATCCAATTTGGCAAACTATAATTTTTTCTTTACTTTTGATGGTGCCAATTGTTTGGTGGCGCCAAACGCGAACTGATAAAAATATTTTACCAATCACTGTGTCGTTCGAATTAAAAGGCTTGGCGATTTTATTGGTAGTATTTTCGCATATTGGCTATTTTTTAGATCAAGGAAAACAATTTTTGTGGCCACTATCTAATCTGGCCGGGGTGGGTGTAGATATTTTTTTGTTATTATCTGGTTACGGTCTGGCAATGAGTGCTTTGACTAATAAAAGAAAGATTTTAGAATTTTATCGTCGTCATTTTTTAAAATTATTTGTGCCATTGTGGTTGGTGTTAATATTGTGGTTTTCTGCGGCCTTTTTTTCTGGTTGGGGGAGTTACGATTGGCATTATATACTGCTTTCATTGTTAGGTTGGTTTCCTGGTGCTGATATTTATCAAGATGTTAATTCACCACTGTGGTATTTCAGTTTAATTGCTGGCTACTATGTTTTGTTTCCTGTGTTTTTTAAAACTAGGTGGCCTTGGTTGTCGGCGTTGGCTATTTATAGTGTAGCGTATTTAATTTTTAATTATATTAAGCCACAAATTGGTTGGACGGCTAGATTATATGAATTACATCTGTTAGCTTTTCCAATTGGTGTGGGGTTGGCTTCAGTGTTAAATTCGCCGAAACTTTTAAAAGTGCTAGAAGCTTGTCGTCGTCCGAAGTATTATTATCTAATACTAAATAGTTTGTTTTTAATAATTAGTTATCGATTTTTGTATGCTATTAATATAAAATCTTTATTTTGGTTATCTGTGGATAGTTTATTATCGACATTTTTATTCACCGCTTTGTTTGTGATAAAAAAACAAGAGTGGAAAACTTTATCTTTATTTGGATTGTTGTCTTATGAAATTTATCTTTTACACTGGCCGTGGTTGTATCATTATGGCGGTTTACTGTCTTTAATGCCAGCTTGGTTAGCTGGGCTGATATATTTAGGTCTATTTTTGATTGCTGGTTGGTTATTAAGTTATTTGGTTAAGAAGATTAATTCAGTTACATTGCACGCGGCTAATAAGGCTGATAAAAACTTGGCAGTTAAGTAAAATTTTGTTATAATACAAAATATAAGAATTAATTTTTGCAGTTAATAGAATTGTGAGTAATTTAATTTTATGGAAAACAAAAAGTGTTGGATTTGGGCAGTAATTTTCGCCGTTGTTATAATCGGTGGTTTTTATTTAATTGTCTCTAATCAACTTAAGCAAATTAGTCAAATAACTGTTTATGATGGACTTGACGTGGTGTTTAGCGAGCCAATAAATAATGATAACTTAAAAATAAATTTGATTGGAGATTGGCAATTGCAGGATTGGACACAAATTAAAGACGACACCGATTTATCAAAATTAAAAATTACATTATCTTTTGAGGCTGATAAGTTTACAGCGAAAATATGTAATAGAGCTAGCGGAAATTATACTATCAATCAAAATGTATTAATAGCCTCTGGAGCTATGACCGAAATGGCTTGTGAAAATGAAGATTTAATGAATGTCGAGGGGGCGTTAATGAAGGCTTTGAGCAATGGGATGAAAATAGAAATTAAGAGTAATTTGCTAGTTTTAAGTAATAATGAGACTGGTGATCGTTTTGTTTTCGAAGATTTAGCTAAAAATGAGGTTGAAACAGAAAAAGCCGTTGAAGGAACTGAAAATCCACAGTAATTTGGTCAATTTTAAACACTTTACTTTTTACCGCCCTTGCTTTAGAGTAAGGGCAGTTCTTTTAAACTAATAATTCAGGAGGGTTTTATGCTAATGGTTAAAAAATTAATAGCTGAAACAGTTGGGTATTGTGTAGGTTTAAGCCTTGCTATATTATTTTGGACTTTAGATAAATTAGGGTTACTTAAGGTGACGGGTTGGGAACGTTTGCCAAAGGAATTGAAAAAAATAATCATAGTTTCTAATCACCCCTCTTTATGGGAACCGTTGGCATTGTCTTATTTGTTTTGTAGACAATATGTTTTTGATTTTAAGCGAGCGCCTTATAATTTACCGGATGCTAATAATTATTATCGTCAATGGTTTTCCTTTTTGTGGTGGCCGATACGAACCAGATTTATACCAGTTGAACGAAATGTTTATAGTGTAGCTAATTTCATGACTGTCTATAGAACTATACTTAAAGTGTTGGACGCTGGCGGTAATTTAATTATTTTTCCGGAAGGTGGAAGAACTAGCTCTG
Organism: Candidatus Falkowbacteria bacterium CG10_big_fil_rev_8_21_14_0_10_37_14; assembly: GCA_002778705.1. GTDB lineage: Bacteria > Patescibacteriota > Patescibacteriia > Patescibacteriales > Patescibacteriaceae > 1-14-0-10-37-14. Next base: position 36,777 of record PFAM01000008.1, read on the forward strand.
TCGTGATATCAGGAGCTTTACAAACATCATCAAAAGGAAAAAAACTGCGTTATTTTTCTGATGGCGCGGCGGCGGTGGCTTTAAGTGCTAAAGCTATTATTGTGCCGGTGTGGTTGGATGGCTTTGAAAAAGTTTTGCCTAGAGGATCTTGGCTCCCTCGTATTTGGCGGCGTTGCTCTATTAAAATTGGTGAACCGATTAATGCGGGGACGATACAACTTAGTAAAAATAGCTTAAACCGTCTTTTAGAAAAAACTGTGCTGGCTTTAGCTGATGAGTAAAGTTAAGCTGATGAGTAAATTTAAAGTGAGTATTTTTTAATACTCACTTTTTTGTTTTTGCTATTATCAATGTTGTTGCTAATGCTATTATCAATTATCAATGTTGTTGCTAATGCTATTATCAATTATCAATGTTGTTGCTAACGCTATTATCAATGTTGTTGCTAACGCTATTATCAATTATCAATGTTGTTGCTAAAAATATCTGAAAAAATAAAACTTAGAGCACTAGTTCAGTATACTAGTTTACTGAACTAGTGCATAAAATTAGAAATTTTTAATGTTTATTTTTTGCTCCCATTAGCATATTGATTAGTAAAAAGTTAACGGGGTAGCGCCTTCGTAAGTCAGCTAAAGTAAAGGGTGAAGTTGGAATATAATCCTTTTTAATAGTTTTTTGGTTTTGATGTTTTTTTAGAACGGTTTTGTAGCCGTTGAATCCGTTATTTAGCCATTTATCGACTTGAGTGATTGTAGCTTTGCCTACGCTTAAGTCTGCCTGAATATCTTCGTAAGTAGTGCCTTGAATTAGTAGTTTGGCTATTTGAATTCTTCTGGAGATCATAACCATTTCACTTAAAGTTAATAGATCTTTAAAAAAATTTTTAGCTTCTTCATAATCTTTGAGAGAAGCGACGATACTGTAAAAGTCTCCAAGATATTTTCTTTTTTGACTTTCTGTTAAGTTTTGATATTTTACTTTGCCGGGCATAAAATTTTTAAATAAATTTTAAATTATTTTAGGCAATAAATTGTATA
>PFAM01000008.1:37844-40075 GCA_002778705.1 Candidatus Falkowbacteria bacterium CG10_big_fil_rev_8_21_14_0_10_37_14
TAGAGCTAGGGGAATAACTATTAATTGGGTTTTGTAGCTTGTGCTCGGTGGCTAATAAATATTAAAAAAATAGTTTATGAAAAATAAAATTATTGCCAAGATTGAGGTGAGGTAATATAATAAGGTGATTATAAAATAGTTATGAAATTTACAGTTCGTAAATTAAACAAATTGGTTTATTTAGTGGTGGCTTTGGTCATCGCTTGGTTTTTACAAGATGCGGAAGCTGATAAACAGAGAGTCGTCTATTCTATGGCTGCCTCAACTTCTTCGACGAGCTTAGAGCAGTTTTCTTCGACTAGTTCGAGACAATTAAGCTTAAAATCTGGCTCAGATCAGTGGGTTATGGTTAGTCGGGTGGTGGACGGGGACACCTTAGAAGTTATGATTGATGATGAAAAACAAAAGATTCGATTAATTGGAGTTAATACGCCAGAAACAGTAGATCCGAGACGGCCAGTGCAATGTTTTGGTAAAAAGGCTTCAGCTTTTACTGAAAAACTATTAAGTGATCGGTTGGTGCGCTTGGAGGCTGATAGCAGTCAGGCGGATGTTGATAAATATGGTCGATTACTTAGATATGTGTATTTAAGTGATGGGCGTTTATTGAATCAAGAATTGATTGTTTCTGGTTATGGCAGAGAGTATACTTATAAAAAACCATATAAATATCAAATGGAGTTTCGAGAGTCCGAGGCGAAAGCTAAGCAAGATAAATTAGGACTGTGGGCTGATGGTGCTTGCGATATAAAATAAATAAAATATTGTGACTGGTTCAGTAAACTAGTATACTGAACCAGATAAAAAAAGGAGGGGGGGTAAGTTTGAGAGATTTGAGGAGATTAAGCTTGAGGAGATTAGGTTTGAGAGATTAAGTTTGAGAGATTTGAGGAGATTAGGTTTGAGAGATTTGAGGAGATTAAGCTTGAGGAGATTAGGTTTGAGAGATTAGGTTTGAGAGATTAGGTTTGAGAGATTTGAGGAGATTAAGTTTGAGAGATTTGAGGGGGTTAGGTTTGAGAGATTTGAGGAGATTAGGTTTGAGAGATTAGGTTTGAGGGGATTAATTTTAGGAAGAGGCTTTTAATTTTTATGAAAATTTTGATTATAATTCCGACTTATAATGAACGAGAATCGTTGCCGAAGCTGTTAGAATCTTTGGATGCGGTTAATTTTGATGTATCAAAATTAAAAGAGGCGGAAAAGGCTATTAAGTATCCTCTGAAAACGAATACTAGTCTGACAGTCGAAAAAAACAAGGAAACTTTGCAACAAACTTCGGAACTTGTTAATAAAAAACAGCTTATAATTGATAAGTTGTTTGTGGATGATAATAGTCCTGATGGTACGGCTGAATTAGTGCAAGAATGGCAAGCGACTCGTAGAGATATTTATTTAATTAGTAGATTTGGAAAATTAGGCTTAGGTACGGCATACTTAGAGGGTTTTGCTTGGGCGCTAAATCGTGATTATGAAGCTGTGGTGCAAATGGACGCTGATTTATCGCACGATCCTGTTTATTTGTCTGAAATGCTTGCTAAACTTGATAATTTTCAGGTAGTGATTGGATCACGCTATGTAGCTGGTGGAGGAGTGGAGAATTGGCCGATTTTACGACGAATAATTTCTAAAGGTGGTAGCTGGTATTCTAGAAATGTTTTAAGTTTGCCAATTCGTGATGTGACCGGTGGATTTAATGTTTGGTCTAGGGAGGCTCTGCTAGCCTTGTCATTGAATGAAATTAAGTCTAATGGCTATAGTTTTCAAGTTGAAATGAAGTATCAAGCGTCTCAGATAGGTTTGAAAATGACGGAATTTCCCATAATTTTTAAAGAAAGACATGATGGACAATCTAAAATGAGCCAGAAAATAGTTTTTGAGGCGATGTGGCGGGTGTGGTTATTGTTGGTGCGTAGTCGTCGTATTCAGCCATATAAAAAAATTATTAAATTTGGTGTTGTGGGTTTGTCTGGTTTTATAATTGATTTTGGTGTTTTATTGTTTTTGGTAGAAGTTTTAAAAATTAATTTGTATTTGGCAAATGCGGTCAGTTTTGGCTTAGCTGTTGTTAATACTTTTTTGTTAAATAAGTTTTGGACTTTTAGGAGTAAGCGAACGGATTATACGCAAGAATTTGTACAATTTTTGATAGTATCTTTGATTGGTTTGACGCTGAGCTTGGTAGGACTTAGGTTATTGGTTCAGCTTGGTCTGTGGTATGTGTTGGCTAA
>PFAM01000008.1:40132-94850 GCA_002778705.1 Candidatus Falkowbacteria bacterium CG10_big_fil_rev_8_21_14_0_10_37_14
ATAAAAAGCCGAAAATAAAGGTGATTAGAAAAGTCTTGGTTATTAAGATTTAAGCTAGTTGAAAACAAGGAATTACAATAGGTTGATAACATTTGATTATTTTTTTAATGTTAGCCAATATATTTCTTTAAAAAAGGTCATGAAAATGGAGCTAAAAATTTGATAAAGGATTGAACTCTAATAAATATCAAGGCTCTTGACGGATGACTTGGTTTTTCTTTTATAAATCTGTTATAATACTAATAAATATACTTGAGATTAAGTTGTGAGCCTAATGCCGAAGTTAAGGAGGGCGACTAAAGGTAAAACTAAGTCTTAAGAGCCACGTGATTAAGCGCGGCTTATAATTTAATTTTCCGTAGCCAAATTTTTTGATTTGGTTCGGGAGCAATACTATGGCAAAAATGACCAAGTCTCAGATCTTGGAAGCCATGGCTAACGCCATGCAGGTTTCCAAAAAAGAAGTTAATCACTTCTTTGACGAATTAACTACTTTGGGTCACAAAGAAGTTAAACGCAACGGCGAATTTACCTTACCTGGTTTTGGTAAAATGGTGAAAGCTCAACGCAAAGCCAGACAGGGCCGTAACCCAGCTACTGGTGCCACTATTAACATCCCAGCTAAGACTGTGGTCAAGTTCCGTTTGTCCAAGGCTGCTAAGGACGCTGTGCTGTAATTTTTGTTTCAAACTACGAAGAATCCGCCGTAAGAAGCGGATTCTTTGTTATATAGTGTTGTCATTCTCGGCGAGCTTCCGTTACCTACCTGCAGGTAGGTAATCGGGGTGAGGGAAGGGAATCTGAATTTATTTTTAATGCAGACATCCTTCCCGTGTTGAGTACAAAGTGCCAGGGGCGACAGAATAAATTGGGAATGACAGCAAGACGACATATGTTGGAGTACAGGAGGTAAATTATTAAATCGTTGACTTTCCTTTATTTTTCTGTTAATATATGGGGACATTATTGGATATTTAGAGTCCAGTTGGTTTATTGACGACTATTTTCTGTTTATTATTATTTTTGGCTAATTTAAGCCTAAAAAATATAAAAAAAACTGGAACTGTAACACTTTGTAGAAAACTTCGTATTATTAAACGATACTAAAATGCCCGAGCACGAGCACAATTCTTTTTTCAGCAGTGATCAAAACTTGCTACTGCGTTTGAAAAAATATAAAGATAAAGAGGCTTTTTTGGTGGCATATGACAATTATGCTAACGATATTTATCGTTTTTTGTACTTTAAAGTAGGCAATGTAGAGGAGGCACAAGACTTAACTTCGTCAACTTTTGTGAAGGCCTGGAGTGTGGTGCGTGATGGCCAACTCAAAGATGACGATAGTTATAAGACATTGAAGGCGTTTCTATATAAAATTGCCCGTAATCAAGCAATTGATTATTACCGTCAGAAAAAAACCGTTAATTTTAGCGATTTATCAGAGGAACAGGTTGATTTTGGTGACGAAGGTGATGCCGTAGGACGAGTAATTAATAATATAGACAATCAGCTCTTAATAGAGCATTTGAATAAATTAAAATTGGAATATCGCAATGTTTTGGTGATGTATTATGTCAACGAGCTTAATGTAGCAGAAATCTCCAAAGTATTGGATAAAAGTAGAGGTAATGTTCGTGTTTTACTATTTAGAGCCACTAAGGCCTTGAAAGACTTAATGGATCATAAAAGTTTGTAAAGCTCATAAAGTTTTTAAAGTTAGTTTATGAAGGACAAGGAATTGCTGATAAAATTAAAGGGTTTGCGTTCGCTTAAACTTAGCGACGATTGGAAAGATGTCAATCGCCGTGTTTTGCGTAGCCAAATTTATAGCGGACAAACTGAAAAACAAAATTTGAATTTTTGGGCTAAATTTAATGTGGCTTTTGCTCGTTTATCTGAGCCGTATGCTGTAGCAGCCATGATTTTTTTGTTTTTTGTAGCTTCTGGTGTGGGTAGTGTGATGGCTTCTAAAGGCGCTCAACCAGGTCAGATTTTGTATAATGCTAAAATTATCAGTGAAAGAACTAAATATGCTTTAGCTCGCAGTGAACAAAGTAAAACTAAATTGAACCTAGAATTTGCTCAAGAGAGAATGACTGAGTTGACTGTGGCTTTAGATAATAATATTGAAGTTGATCAACCTAAAGTGGCAACACTTAAAACTGATTTTAAGAAAGAAATTAATGCGGCTCGAGAAAAAATTTATAAATTACAACCAGCTGTCGCTAAAACTGTGATTGATAAACCGATTGCTGTAAAAATTGAAACCGATAAAACAGCCTCAACAACTGCAACCGTGGCTAAAACTACTAATAAAAGCGTAACAGATTTTAAGAGTGCGACTAATAATAAAGATGACAAGCGTATTGATATATCCATTCCGTTGACACCGTCGGCTAAGATTGAAACGGTTACTACTTCGGCGGCCGCTTTGGATGAAGCGGAGTTATTGTTTGATAAGGCAGATTATACCGCAGCCAAAGAAGCTTTGGATAAGGCTAATGTTTTGCTGGATAGTGAAACTAAGTAATATGCTGTATGATGAACGCTTGAGTCCAGAAATGGCGGAAGACCAAGTGATTTACAATGAACATCAGGTTCGTTATGAATTGGCAGTCGCTTTGATTCAAGATTTGGATTCTGAAGCGGTGGTGATTGATTGTGCTTGTGGAGAGGGTTATGGAGTTAAGCATTTGGCTGAAACGGGTCGTAAAATTATCGGCATAGATATTAGCGAAGAGGTGATAAAAACAGCAAGTGTTAAATATCAAGCGGATAACTTAAGTTTTCAAGTGGATTCGGCAGAAAAATTAGCTACTGTGAAAGATAGTACTGTTGATGTGGTAATTTCTTTTGAAACTATAGAACATTTGCCAAATTATGAAGCTTATTTGGCTAATGTTGGGCGGGTTTTAAAAACCACAGGTTATGCGGTGATTTCTACGCCAAATAAAGCAGTGTTTGGGGCGAAAAATCCTTTTCATGTGCGAGAGTTTAATAAACAAGAATTTGTTGAAGTTCTAGGTAAGTATTTCAAACAGGTGAAGGTTTATGAACAGTTTAACGGTTTAGCGAGTTGGATAGCAGGTGAGGGTGAGGGTAAAGCCATTGTTAGTAGTCCAAGTAAGCCTTATTACTTCTTGGCCGTGGTATCGCAAAGCGAATTGCCAAAGATGCCGGGGACAGTGATGAGTGGGAATGGACTAGCGTATGAGCGGAGAGAGAATAACCCAGCTTGGAAATTAATTAATAAAGTGTATTCAATAGTTAGAAAGTTTGTGTAAATTGTAACGTTTTACAATAAATATCGTAGTATTATAGGATATTAACACAACACAGATCTTCCGATCTTCTTCGGGGGATAAAATGCCTGTAATGCTGAGCTGTGAGTTGCCCAAAACTGGACACTTCGCAGTTCCGCGTTAACGCAGAACTGGCAGAGCGACGCAATGGTCGACAGCACCGCAAGGGCTGGCTCTTGTCGGGTGAAAACTATTATATTGTATCAACCCTTCCTATCCTTTCGGGTTAATATGAGATATTTTTGCCCACCAAATTTAAATGGCTTTTATGGCTGACACTTATATTATTTTATAGATTGGTTAACTTTTTTCCGCAGCTTTCCGCTCAGGATTGGTCTAGGGTAGTCAGCGGCGGACGATTGATCTGTCAAGATTAATCCGGCAACTTCTCTTAGGCGGAGGACTGCGGAGAAACGGGATCCCGACTAATTTATAAAATTTTTAAGCAAGGTTTAAATAAAAGCTGAAAGGAATAAATTATTATGAACAAATTGAAGAAATTACTTGCTATTTCTACTATCATCTCCACTTTCTTTGGTATGACAGTTGTTGTTAACCCAGCTTCTGCCGCTACTGCCGTTGATGGTGATTTGATTAAGATGAATGGCAATTCTGCTGTTTACTACCTACAAGGTGGTAAGCGCTACGCTTTCCCGAATGAGAATGTCTATAAGACCTATTACTCTGATTGGAATGGTATTAAAACCATCCCTAACGAAGAAATGTATGGTTACCAATTGAGTGGTAACATATTATATCGTGCTGGTACAAAATTGGTGAAAATCACTACTGTGCCAACCGTTTACGCTGTTGAAGCCAACGGTACTTTACGCTCTATCGTCAGCGAAGCTAACGCTATTGCTTTGTGGGGTGCTAACTGGGCTTCTATGGTGCGTGATGTTGATGACACTTTGTTCACCAACTACACTGTTGGTACTCCTTTGACTGCTGGTACTTATCCTGCTGGTCAAGTTGTGAAGATGTCTACATCTAATGACTTGTTCTACTTCGATGGTACTAACTATCGTAAGTTTGCCAATGATTCAGCAATGTTGGCTAACGGTTTCAAATTTGAAAACGTAGCTACTACTGCCATGACTATTAACGCCGGTGGCGCTATGGTTAATGGTGCTGAAGCTGGTTTGATGACCGTGGCTATGAGTGGTGGCAACGGTGGCACTGTGTACACTGGTGGTACTGGCTTGACTGTGGCTTTGGCTACAAACACTGCCGCTTCCAACACTGTTTTACAGAACCAATCTATTGCTAACATGGCTACTTTTAACTTTACCGCTTCCAGCGATGGATCTGCTATTGTTAAAACTGTCAAGATTAAGCGTGTCGGTATTTCTTCCGATACTGCTTTGAGCAATGTTTATTTGTACGATGGTAACACTAAATTAACTGACGGCGGTTCTATTTCAGCTGGTTATGTGACCTTTTCTGATTCCAACGGACTATTCACTATTGCCGCTGGCGCCACTAAAGCCATTACAGTAAAGGCGGATATATCTGCTAGCACTGGTAACGTTGGTGTTTCTATTGACGCTGCTAGCGATATTACTACTTCCGGCGCTGCTGTTAGTGGTACTTTCCCAATGACTGGTAACACAATGGCTATGACTTCTGTAACCGATTTGGCTACAGCCGTCGCTGGAACCGTTGCTAGTTCTGGTAACGTTAATGCCGGTACTATGGGTGTGACTCTATGGTCTGACACCTTTACAGTTAGCCAACGTGATGTGAATTTGACTGATGTTAATTTCCGTCAAATTGGTTCTGTTGCTAAAGATGATATCCAAAACATGGCTTTGTTTGTTGATGGTATCAAAGTTGGTACTGCTTTAACAATGCTAGATGATAATAATCGCGCTCACTTTGATTTAAGCGCTGCTCCTGTTGTTTTACAGACCGGCAACCGTACAATTGAATTGCGTGGTGATATCATTAAGGGTTCTTCTAAGACCTTTAGTTTCTCTTTGCAGACTGCGTCTGATGTTTCCTTTGTTGATTCCAATTATGGAGTTAATATTTCTGCTGGTGGTTTGCCTCAGACTACTACTTCTGCCACTATTCAAAATGGTAGTTTAGTAATTGCTGCTGATCCAACTTTCGGTACTACTCAAGTAATGAAGAATCAATCTAATGTTACTTTGGCCAAATATACCTTTAAGGCTTATGGCGAAGACATGAAGGTTACAACTTTGAATGCTAACGTTTTGTTGACTGGTGCCACAGGCGCAACTACTACAGCTGCTACTGATGGTATTAACAATCTGGCTATCTTTGTTAACAATGCTCAGGTTGGTAGTTCTCAAAATGCTTTGCAGACAACTACTGGCACAGACTTTAACCCTGTGAAGACTTATGGTACAACCAATTTGTTCACTGTTAAAGCTGGTGAAACTGCTACTGTAGAAATCCGTGGTACTTTAGTGATGAACAGTAGTTCTACTACAGTTACTACTGTTACTTCTAAGTTAGTTTCTGTTGCTGGTGCTTTCCAAGGTTTGTCTTCTTACAATACAACTGGCGGTGCTGATTATGCTACTAAGTCTTTGACTATTGTGGCAACTGGTTATTCTGCAATTTCTTTGAATAACGCTTATGCTACTAATCAGACTCAGGTTAACAATGTTTTGAAGCAAAAGATCGGTTCCTTTATTATTCAAGCTGGCACACTAGAAGGCATCACAGTGTCTAATATTGCTATCAACTTCCCAACAGGGACTGATAACACTATGGCTACTACTACCTTTGCTAGTAACTTGTCTAACTTGTATATTTCGGAAACTCCAAATAGCCCAGTTGGTAATCCTACTATCACCACTTCTAATGTAACTAACTTCCCAGTTAACTTTACTTTAGCAGCCGGTGCTACTAAGACTATTGATGTTTTTGCTGACATCGCTTCTATGACAACTGCTGAAACTTTGACCCCTAGTATGGCTATTACTGCCAGAACTTCTGTGGTTAATTTATCTGCTGATGTCGCTGCGACTGCTGGTCAAAAAATTACTTACACTTCAGGCTCTTTAGCTGATCCTACTTTAGTTGCTAACTCTTCTTTGAACAAGTTGGTTACTGGTGGTACTACTGATAATGCTGGTGTCTTTAATTTTGTGGCTACTAATGGTGCTGCTACTATCAAGAGCATGAAGTTCTTGGTTAGCGATTGTACTTCTATCGCTACTGTAACTGTGGGTGGTGTAACCGCTCCTGTTACTGGTACTGGTTCTTGTGTCGCTGACTTTACCAATGCTTTAAATATCGTTGTTCCTGTTGGTTCTACAGGTCTTAATGTTCCTGTGACTGCCGCTTACAATGCTATTGGTACTAACGCTGGTACTACCAGAGTTACTCCTAAGTTGACTTTTGATGGCATGAGCTATCAAATTGGTAATGGCGCTCCAACTACTATGACTTCCGGTGTAGGTCTTGACGGTATGATCAATGTGGTCGTAGCTTCTGTTCCTACAGTTGCTTTGCAATCTTCTGGTATTTCTACCGTTTTAGGTGGTTCTAATCAGTTGGTTATGAAGATGTCCGTTACAGCTCCAGCAAGTGGTCCAATCAACTTGAAGCAATTCAATGTTACTCCAGTTATCACAGGCTTTACTACAAGCTCTGTTGTCTCTGTGTATGACATGGATAACGCCTCTACTAATCTATTGACTGGTTCTACTCCAGTTGCTTTGACTAGCAATGCGTCTTCTTCGTTGACATTCGGCAGTGATTTCTTGATCCCTGCTGGAACAACTAAGACTTTTGGTGTGAATGTTACTGGTACTTTGGCCGGTGGTACAAATACTAATCACTTCACCTTGTCTTTGTCTGCTCCTAATGATACCGGTGTTTCCACTGGTACTGACTGGAAGTGGAACGATACGACCGCTGCTACCTATGGCAATGCTTATCTGTTAAAGGATTTGACATCTGCTGGTGTTACTTTGAGTCAGTAACGTTTAGTTTTATGACTAACTAAGCATTTGGCTTAAGTAGTTATAGGAATCTGTAAAAGGATTCAAACATACGCCCTCCGATGCAAATCGGAGGGCGTTTTGTCCCCCTTGAGATTTAATAGCCAACTTCCCCAAATGGAGTCAAGTCTTGAAACGTGAATTTTGCTGTTTGAAAAATAAGAGGAGGGGTAAAAATCGTTTCTTGTTTGTATTTTATTTTTTTGTTATAATTATCATTATGAACAATGTGAATATATCGGAACAGGCCAAACAATACGTTCAAGAGCATAAGCAAGAATTATGCGATATGTTTGCTGATCTTGTTTTGTTTCCGGTCGGTGATAAACCTACTACTATTTTTATGGCCGGTGCTCCTGGTTCTGGAAAAACAGAAAGCTCGGTAGCGTTTATTAAAAATAACCCTGAATTACATTTTGTAAGAATCGATCCTGATGAAATTAAGGCAAGATTTATACCTCAATATGATGGTAAAAATTCTAATATCGTAAAGCCAGCAGCTACAAAAGCGGTATCTATTCTTTTTGATCATTGTATGAAGCGGGGTCAAAATTTTTTGGTGGATGGCACATTTTCTAATTGGACGGCGGTGAGTGGTAATTTACATAAGTTAATTAAACAAAAAAGAACTATTTTTGTTATTTATGTTTATCAGGATCCTGTTATTGCTTGGCAGTTTACACAAAAAAGAGGAGTATTAGAAGGGAGATTGATTCCAAAGCAATTTTTTATAGACTCTTATTTTGAATCTATGGAAAATATTGTTAGGTTAAAAAGAGAGTTTGGGGAGCAAGTTAGTGTTATTTTACTGGAGAAAAATGTTGACAATAAGACAATTAAAAACGTTTTTCTAAATGTTGACACTATTGACAAGTATATAAAAAATATTTATACTAGGGAAACTTTAGAGAACATAATTATATGACAAATAACATAAAGAAAAACAATAAAAAACCTTTTTTCGAATGGCCAAAGAAAGACCAAAAGGAAATGTTTTTTAAGGTTATTGATGAAGCAAATAAGGCTCAACGGGCAACCATTAAGAAATACGAAGAGAAGTTTTCTGGTGGAGATTAATTGGCTAAGTAATAGACTCTTTATTACCTAGTGTAGTTTAAGAAACTGGAGCCTCTTCATTGAGGCTCCAGTTTTCTTTTATTCTTTTCTCTGGTAAGACTATGAACAACTAAGCATTCGGCTTAATTAGTTCTTGATTCCGCAAGGAATCAAAACAAACATACGCCCTCCGATGTAAATCGGAGGGCGTTTTGTTTTCGATTGAAATATATACATAAGTATATACTCGTGTATATATCAAAGAAGCTTTGTTATAATGGTAATCGAGCTTCAGGCATTGCCTTTTATTGGAAAGAACGATAAAATTAAGGTAAATTAAACCTAAGCTAACTATTATGCGACTTAAAGTTTATCAGCTCTTACTTAAAATCGGCGTTATCGCTTCTCTCTTATCTTTCTTTATTATTAGCAATGCTTTTTATTTCCCGTATATTACTGGCAAACAGCTGTATCTGAATGTCTTGGTGGAGATTATGGTGGTTTTTTGGGTAGCCATGCTAGTTCGTTATCCAGAGGAACGGCCGAAAAATAGCTGGATTAGCTGGTCGCTCTTAATTTTCCTTGGAGCGCTTTTGCTCAGCTCGATTTTTGGGGTGGACTTTAATCTTAGTTTTTGGGGTGATACAGAAAGAATGCTTGGCTGGTTTTCGTTGATTCATTTTGTGGCTTTGTATTTTATAACTATTACCGTTTTTAAAACCAAAAAAGATTGGTTGATGTTATTTGATGCTTCACTCGCGGCAGCGGTAGCTTTAGCTTTGTACGCTTTTGCCAAATATGACGGTGGTAAGAACATGGGGGGTGTGAATATGACTAGCAATATCTCTACCTTGGGTAATGCCACTTATGTAGCTGGGGTGATGCTGTTTGCCTGGTGGTTTGCGGTTTATGGCTTGATTAAAACGAAGGATTGGACAGCGAGATTTTTCTATGGCCTGGCTATGGTCATAACTTTGGGGGCTTTTTTCTTTGCTGATGTTTCTGGTTCGCAAGCTGGTTTTGGTCTAAGTGTAGTAGTGTTTTTTGGGTTGTGGGGTGTTTTACATAAAAATGTGGTAATTCGCAAGCGGGCTTGGCTAGCCTTAGGGTCGTTATTAACTATCGGGGCAATAATGTTTAGTTTTCGCTCGGCGCCGATTTTTGATCATAACCGTGTTGGTAAAGTTTTACGAGATTTTTCTTTACAAAACACGACTTTAAACACTCGTTTTTACGCTTGGAATGCGGCTTGGAAGGGCTTTTTAGAAAAACCTTTACTTGGTTCGGGTTATGGCAACTTTGCTTTATGGTTTGATAAGTATTTTGATGGCAGTTATTATCAGTGGACGATGAGTGAAGAGTATTTTGACCGGGCGCATAATAATTTGCTAGATATTTTATCGACTGGCGGAATTATTTCGCTCTTGGCGTATCTAAGTATTTTTGTCTTTGTCGGGTTTTATTTAATCCGAGCTTATAGATCTGGGCGAGTGCCGCTTTTGGAGTTGGCAATGGTGGTGGCCGTCTTCAGCGCTTATTTTGTGCATAACTTAGCGGTATTTGATGCTATCGCTAACTATATTTTATTAATGTTTGCTTTGGGTTTTGTATATTGGCTTACAGCCGTGCCAGAGGCGGAGGAAGAGCTGGCTGATGTTAAATTAAAACATGCGGACAGAAGGGCTGAAAAAAAGATAGTTGATATAGACGACAGGCGGGAAATTGGGGTCTGGTTGATTGGCGGTTTAATAGCGATGTATTTGGTTTTTGGTATTAATAATGGCTTTGCTAAAATGCTTTCAAGCTCAATTGAGGCGGCTGGTTCTTGGCAGTCGGGGAGTATTTCTACAGTAACAGAAGAATGGAAAAAAGCCATGTCTTATAAAACTTCGCTAGACAGAGACTTGCGAGGGTTACTGGCTACTCAAATTTTTGGTAATTACAGTTTGATGACCAAGCAACCAGAGGCCTCTAAAGAATTATTTGCTCTAGCGATTTCTGGATTGGAAGCTAATTTAAAACTGGGGCCAAAGGATTCGATGACTAATTTGTGGATGTCGCAGGTTTATTATTATAAAGGTTTGTTGTATCAAGATATTACTGATTGGGAAAAAGCTTTGGAGTATGTGGACATTGCCATTACTAATGGTGGAGAGCATATTCAACCGTTGCTATTTAAGTCTGGGGTTTTATCAACTTTAGGCAAGCAAGACGAATCGGAGAGGATTTTACGCACCGCTTTGTCTTGGTATGATGGCTATTGGGTAGCTTATTGCCATTTGGCTGATATTTATTTGAGCCAGAAAAAATATGACACCCAGGCTTTAGAAGATTTAGGTAAGTGTTTAGATTATTCAGAAAAGGCTGGTTATTTAAACGCCGATGAATTAAAGCCGGCTATGGAAGCGTATGATAAAAATAAAGAATGGCGACGGGCCAAAAAGGCGGGGGAAATTATTTATAAAGATCAGCCGTCTGATATATTAAAGGCGAGAATTGATAAGTGGATGATATTGGCAGAATAAGCTGATTGTGGTACAATAAACTTGTTAAATAATTTCAAATTTTTAGCTACTATGATTTGTTCGCAATGTGGTCGTGAGATTCCTGACAACTCTTTATCCTGCAACTATTGCGGTAAAATTTTTGTAACCAAGCGCGCTAGTCTAGATAGAGTTGACGGTGCTACTTTAAAAGATAAGAATGTTGCGAGCTTAACTTCTGTAAATCAAGCTGTTAAGACTGCTAATACTGAAGCGTCTGCAGTGACGAAGGCGGTTCAAATGCGTCGTTTTCAACGCTGGTTTTTTTATGCGGTGATTGGCATCATTTTTTCTTTTGGAGTATTTTATGTGGTTAAAATAACTAATGAAAATACAGCCTTAATTAGCAGTTTAGCAGGGACTAACACTAAACTTAATAAAACAAAACAAGAAATGGACGAGGCTCAAAAGCAATTAGCCGAGACTAATAATCGAGTATTGTCCTCAAACTCTACTTTAGAGGAAGTGCGTTCGCAACTAACTAAAACTAATAGCAGTTTAAGTTCCACAATTGAAGATAATAGAAAATTAACTGAACAAGTTAATTCTAAAGAGGCTGAGCTAATTAAGATTTCTGTTTTGGAATCTAAGTCTGGAGCGGCTTTGCGTAATTTATTGCTCGAAGCTGGAATAAAAATAGAGAGTGATCAAATAGCCAAGGTTAAATTAGGGGCTCTGGACTCTTATCAGGGTGTAGATACTGACAAAGACGGCATACTTGATGAAATGGAGCCAGCTATTGGTACTGACCCAATGCTGGGCGATTCGGACAGTGATGGTTTTACCGATTCGGCAGAATTATTAGCTGGTTATAATCCTTTAGGTAAAGGCGTTTGGTTGTATGATGCGGCTATAGCTGATAAATATAAAGGCAAATTTTTATTACAGCAAGTGTCTAACACTACTTACGCTTGGTATGTTAGCTTAGGTGGTTTGCGGTATTATTTAGGATCTGCAAATGATAATTTTGGTGCGATGCGAAATAATACTTATTGGACAAGGGAGATAGGTTCATAAAGTTCATAAAGTTTGTAAAGTTCATAAAGTTACTATTGAAATTATTTTTTTATGTCTTTCAAATATCTAGCAATTATTTTGAGTGGGCTAATGTTAGCTGGCTCTTGTTTGGCTTATGATAATGATTTTACTCATCAACAATTAGTTAATGAAACGGCACGAGTTTGGAACGAGAATCAATCACGACGGTTAGCCCCTGAGGAAATTAGATATTTAATCCAAGGAGCTCGTTTGGAAGATAGCCCGGAATGGCGTTCGGTAAATCATTTTTTAGATCCGTTTAATGGGGGGTTGAGCCTGGGGGCAGATTTAAAAATTGGACAAGGTTTAGACGAGTGGTCAAACTCGCAAGAGGTGATTATTTTTGGCCGTTCTGATACTTGGCAGGGAGCTATTGATGATTATACTGCTGGCAGAAAACAAGCGGCTTTTCAAAAATTAGGTGCAATTTTACACTTGTTAGCTGATACTGGATTACCAGCACACACTAGAAATGATGAGCATCTTTTAGGCGACGCTTATGAATCTTGGATTAAGCAAATGCAGATTAGTAATCCAAGTTTATTAAAAATTAAAGCAGAAAAATTACCAAGCGTAAAGTGTACTAATTATCAAGCTTGTTTAAAACAAATGGCGATTTTTACTAATCGCCATTTTTTTAGTGGAGATACTATTAGTAATAAGCGCTTTTATGAGCCATATAACAGTATGTCGCTTCGGAGTGATGGCTATGTTTATGCCAACGGTTTTGAGGTGGCTAAGTGGGATTCGGCATCGGAAAGTTTTGTTTTGAATGATAGGGTTCACTTAACTAATTGGAGGGTTTTGGAACCGATGATAGTTGCTTATGGACAAGAAATATTAAAAAAGTTTTTTGTTGAAGTTCGTGATCCGAAAGTTTTGGGCTTAAAAATTAAACCGCGGATTGGCACTGGTTTAAAAATTGTCGCTTCGCCGTCTGATTTAATTGATGATGAATGGCCGATTCCGATTGTGGATGCTAGTTTGGAAATACCAATAGAATTTTCTAGGCCAAAATTTGAAAATGTAATTAGTGGATCTTCAGTGCCGACTCCTAGTAGTGCTACAGGTAGTGGTACAACTACTACAGGTGGTAGGGATGATCAAAATGGAGATGGAAATCAGGGGGTAGGGAATGATGACGGAGGAGGAACAACCACTTCGACAGATGACGGTACTTCAACCAGTACTGACCCTATTGGCGATGACGGTACTTCAACCAGTACTGACCCTATTGGCGATGACGGTACTTCAACCAGTACTGACCCTATTGGCGATGATGGTACTTCAACCAGTACTGACCCTATTGGCGATGACGGTACTTCGACTAGTACACCTACTTCAACGCCAGATAGATATACAAGTTTGCTAGATGGTTTATTTGGTCTGTGGCATTTTAATGAGGCGGCTGGGCCATTAGCGATTAATGCTGTGACTGGTTCTGTGGCCTTGAATATGAAAGGCTCTTGGACGACGGGGCGTTATGGTGGCGGTGTGACGCAAACCGATGATATTAATCAAGGTATTGGTGCTTTGTTGTCATCGGAATTTCCGACTGGAGAATTAACTTTGGCAATTTGGTTTCAAGATATTTCCGATTATCCAATTAATAGTAGTCGAAGTCGAATTGTGATGTCACATAACGGGCTTAAACCGATTGTTGGTATTTCGCCTAATTTTTTGTATAACGATTATTGGTTTAATGGAGAGAGAAATGTTTTTGTGAGTGCTATGCCTTTAGATCACTTATGGCATTTAGTGACTATAACTTATAGTGCGACGAATTTGATTTTTTATATTGATGGCCTGGCAACAGAAAAGATACCTGGTGATTTTTCTGTGCCTAACGGTCTTAATGTAATAGAGATAGTTGGAGAAAATGCGCCGTCTGGCTTTGATGAATTAGTTATATGGAATCGAGCGCTTTATCCTGAAGAGATTGCGGGGTGGTTTGCTTCTGATTTGGAATTGGCTCCGTGAAACAATTTTTAATTTTGTGATTTCTAAATAAACAAATTAAATTTTTGCAATTATAATTTATATTTCCTAATTTGGTCGTCAGCGATTTTTTGCAGATCTTTGATGACTACAACGCCTGCTGGTTTTTCTAAAAGATGTTTGAAGCGATTTTGAGTAATTAAGTATTCTTTGACTGATTTAAAAGGACGGGGGACTTTATGTCTACCAACTTCTACGCCATTTACAAATTCTAAAAGCGGATATAAGCCAGTCTCAGCGGCTAGGCGAGCTGTGTTGACGCTATCTTTGACTGTGACGCCCCAGCCTGGAATACAGGAAGATAATACTTGAATATAACTAGGGCCATCAGTGGCGGCTGCTTTTTTTATTTTAGCTGTTAAATCGTCTAAATAAGCGCTGGTACTTTGAGCTACATAAGGAACATTATGTGCTAAGGCGATAGCTAACATATCTTTTTTGTGGCCACTAAAACCAAGAGCTTCTCCGATAACAGGAGAGGTGGCGGTACGAGCACCTAGACGAGTAGAGCCAGAGCTTTGCATACCAGTGTTAGCATATATTTCGTTATCATAGCAAACATAAATAACAGCTTCCCTGCGACTCCAAAGACCAGAGAGAGCACCAAAACCGATATCAAAAGTTGAACCGTCTCCAGCTTGGACTAAGATTTTGGTTTTAGTATCTCCGCGATGACGCAAGACAGCGGAAATACCAGAGGCAACTGATGACGGATTACCGAATAAAGAATGAATCCATGGTACACCCCAAGAGGAGTGAGGCCAACGGGTAGTAGTGATTTCTAAACAACCTGTGGCATTAACTACAATAACATCTGGGGCTAAAGCGTTGACTACAGTACGAGCGGCTAAAATTTGGCCACAACCAGGGCAAGCAGTATTATTAAAATCTAAGTAATTATTCATATTATTGGGGTAGTTTAACTTTATAAATACCAATAGTGTTTAGAGCAGATCCACAATCTTTAATCCAAAGGTCGAAACGACGACCGGTGATAGCTGAACCTTTGTCGGCTACTTGATAATCTTGGTTATTGATATTAACAGTACTTAAAGGTTTAAAGCAATTCCAGTCGGCGGCTATAAAACCGGGCTGTGGTTTTAATTGTGAGGCGGTTTGATCGCAATAATTAACAACTTTGTCGTCAAAATCTAAACAGGGAGCCCAAGCTAAACTATTTTTACCTAAACAGGTTAACTCTGAGCTTCGACCAGCAGGGCAAGAACAATTTAGGCCTACGGCACATAGAAAATCTTGACGAACGGTAAATAGGGCGGACTCTGGTCGACAATAGCCAGTAACTAAGGCTTCGAAATAACCTTGTTTAATTTCTTCGGGGCTAAAGTTGATGCAAGATTTAGCGGCGTAATCAGCGATAACTTGGCCAATAGGTTTTAACAGGCTTTCTCGAGCTAGCTTGACTTTATTATTATCCTTAAAAGATAACCAAAGCGCTGAAAGTAGAATAATTATTGTGATGATGATATAAAAATTGTTATTTTTCATAAGCGACATACTGAAATTAACAACCCCAATTTGTTTTTAATAGATGATGATAATTAGCTTTAACTTTGTTGACATAAAACCTGGTTTCGCTGTAACCGTCATACCAAATACATTGCCAGACGGTTTTATTAGTGCAATCTATAGGCTGAGCAGGTTTATTACAGCGTGAACCGCCATTATAGGCAGCAATCTGGTAAGCAATATCAATTGCGGTATCACAGACAGAATTTCTAGGTTTTTCGTTGCAAGCGGTTTGTTCTAGATGCTTTAGATATTTAGCACCAGCCATGATAGAGGTTAGTGGATCGGTTAGATTTCCAGTGTAACCCATAATTCTGGCGGTAGCTGGCATTAATTGCATTAAGCCAATAGCTCCTGAGGGACTAACGATATTGGGTCGGCCATGGGATTCGGCCAGCATATGAGCTTTTAAAAGAGTGCAGTTTAAACCGTACTTGTCGGCAGCTTTACGCAAAAACTTATCGTAAGTATCAACATTTTTATAAAAATTTGGTAAGCCAGTGTAATCACTTATGCCAGGAATTTCTATAATAGTCTGAGAGGTTTGGTATGCTTGATTGGTCTGTAAAATAGTTTGAAGTTTTTTAATGTTAAAAGATAGGGCAGTTAAATTAAAAGGTTCTGGTTCGGTTAGATACCAGATTAGAAAACCGGCTGATAAAAATAACCAAACAAAAACGATGATGATTATAATGTCTTTAACTGGTTCAACCCATCTTGAAGATTTAGTTGCGATTAAATTTTTTGTGAGTAATAGTTTTTGGTGCATATTTTTTAACAACCTTGGTCTAATTGTTTTAGGCGTTGGTAATTAGCTTCGACAGTGTTAACATAATTTCTGGTTTCACTGTAGTTATGGTTAGCGGTGCATTCCCAATATGTTAATCCTGGACAAGTTTTACTAGGTTTATTAGCACCCGGTCCACCATTATAAGCAGCAATACGGTAACGAATGTTGCTAGTATTACAAACTTCATTGCTAGAAGATCCGTTACAAGCTTTAGTCGCTAATTGAGCAATGTATTTAGCGCCACCCATGATAGATTGAGCTGGATTGGTAAGATCAGTGATTCCTAAGGCATTGGCAGTGGCCGGCATTAATTGCATTAAGCCAACGGCTCCGGCTGAACTGACGGCGTTAGGATTACCTCCTGATTCGGCCATCATGTGTGCTTTAACTAAAGTACAATCAACATTAAATTGATCTGAATATTGTTTTAATAAATTGTCATAAGTATCGTCGCTAGTGATAAAAGAGGACCCACCTTTGTATTGGTTGAGATTAATTGTGCTACCGCCGGCACTAGTTAATATGAGATATTCAGGTTCAGTATAGCTTAAATTAAGAGATTTAAAAATTATTAAGTCTCGATTGATGGTGGAGAGGATTAAAAAAGATCCTAAAAGTAAACCAACGCCTAAGAGGGCATCTTTAATATAACCTTGAGCCCTACTAATGCTACCAGAATTACCAGCTGACATCACCCACAGTAAGCCACCAATGGCAATGGAGACGACGGCGATGATGCCGATAATAGCCAAACCATAGCGATAGAGTGCAATGATGTAAACGGCAATCCAATTACTGTTGATAACTGAACTACCGGTGGGGCCACTAATTTTGGCGGCTTGGCTGTCTAGCCCTGGGATAGACACGGCTAAATTATCTAGGGGGTTAGCAAAAGTAGGCAGGGAACTATTAACCGCTAGGGCTACCTGGGCCACAAAAAGCAAGCAAAAGATATTTACAAATAAGTATTTGGACATAAGTTATTTACAGAAATAAGTGGCCACAACATTGCCGTTGCTTTAACAAGGGAAAATGCCAGTATTAGCTGATTCTAAAAACCACGATGTATTTTTATTGGTTCCACGCCAATCTAAATTATTTTTGCATTCCCAATTTTTGTCATTGCAAAAGTTAGATTTGTTGAGGCGAACCGAATTAGGACAGCAACAATTATTAACCATACCGTTTCTATTATTTAAATCATAACTGCCATTAGGTGTACCGTCTTTAAAACGACATTTATTTTCATCGGCGTTTTGAATAAAGCCGTTATTACAAGCTGGAGTGGTATTTTTATTTTTAATTTCAAAATGACAGGTTGGTGTATCTTTAATATTAAGAGTTTGATTAGAAACGCTAGAAACAACGATTTTTTTACAAATTACCAAATCTTTATTAATGGTGGCCAAAATTAAAAAAGAAAAAAGCAATAAGACTACACCTAAAAGAGCGTCTTTAATATAACTTTGAGCCCTACCAATGTTACCAGAATTACCAGCTGACATCACCCACAGTAAACCGCCGACGGCGATGACTACGATAGCGATGATGCCGATAATAGCCATACCATATTTATAATAGGCAATAATGTAATCACAAAGGGTGGTGGTGTCGTTTTTGATTGTTATAGGTTGTCCAGCTTGAAATTGACTGTTAGGAATACTGACAGCTGGCTCAAATTGAACCGAATTAGCTGCTAGAGCTTTGACTGGCAAAATTGTGGCTAGTGACAGAACAATAATAATCAAAAATTTTCTCATATAAAATGTGGTCCGTATTTACCTGCACGGGCTAGTTTAATCATGGTAGAAATATCTGATCTTTCAATGTCTTTGCCTCCAAGACCCCCAACTAAACTAACTAAAGATTGACCATTGAGTGCTGCAGCAATATCGGCGGCTAGGGGCGGGCAAGCACCTACTGATAAGGCACGATCTAAAACGGCTAAATATTTTTTGTGTTTTAAGATGGTTTGTAAATTTGAGATTGGTAAGGGGCGTAGGGTTTTAAGTCTAAGGAGAGCTACTGGTTTTTTGGTCTTTTTGTTGAAGTCGTCTAGGGCATCTTTAATGGTGCCGGCAATAGAGCCGAGTGTAATTAAGACGGTGTTGGCGTGTTGTGGTCCATAATACTCTAAGTGGCCGGTGTTAGTTGTTGTGTAATTGGTTAAACCAGCGGTGTCAATTTTTTTATAATAATCTTGGTAGATATGCTCGATAATTGGTAACGCCCCAACTAATTTGCGTTGTAAATTTTGACGGCGACTTTGAAAATCTTCTGGCATAAACAAATGACCAATAGTGTTGGGATGAGCAGTGTCTAGATGTTGGTTATGTTTTGTGCGATTGACTTGTAAAAAATCTTTAACGAGTTTTGCTGAAGGCACACAAACAGCTTCGGAAGTGTGAGTTAATAAAAAGCCGTCTAAGTTAACTACGACCGGTTGAGATAATTCTTTAGCTAAGCGAAAGGCAATGATATGTTGGTCTAGAGCTTCTTGGTTAGATTCGGCAAAGAGCATAATTAAACCAGTATCACGAATGGCCATGGCGTCGGATAAATCGTTCCAGATATTGATTGGGGCAGAGACAGAACGATTAGCTAAGGTCATTACAAAGGGTAATTCTAGCCCACCAGCGTTATATAGAGTTTCTACCATATGTAAGAGTCCTTGAGAAGATGTGGCGGTATAAGCAACTTCGCCCATGGCAGCAGCACCTAAAACCATAGCGGCAGCGGCACTTTCTGAATCAGCACGAACATATTCATAATTAGTTTGGCCAGCTGCTTGCCAGCGTGATAAGGTTTCTACAATATGGGTTTGTGGAGTAATAGGGTAGGCGGCCACTAAACTGGGCTCAGCTAGGCGAACGGCTTCGGCGACAGCTCGTGAGCCGTCTAACATAATAGTTTTAGCGATGGATGTTTTCATAACCTAAATGTACTGCTTGTTTATTTAAATCAATAATAGTTTTGTTTTTGCCAGCTAATTTGTTTTCGATGGCGGTGACGGCATTAGCTTGGCCGAAAACGCCCGTTAATTTGCTTAAAGCTCCTAAGATAACAGTGTTGGACATCAAAGTATTACCTAAGTGCTTAGCCCAAATGTCAGCATCAAGACTAAATAAACCAGCAGTAATTTTTTTTAATTGTGGATATTTTTTAATTAAAATGGCTGGTTCATTAGAGCTAACAGCTAACAATTTAGTAGTTTTTTTAATGCCCCGTAAAATATCAGGATTAGCTAATAGTTTTTCAGATAAGATTATTAACCAATCAGGATTAATAATGCGTTCCCTGGAACGACAGCGACTATCAGAAAAACGCGCGTAAGCTTCAACGGGAGTACCACTGCGTTCTGGCCCAAAATAAGGCATGGTTTGACTCCAAATGCCAGCATTATGTCCAGCTAATCCTGTAAGTTCAGCAACAGTGACAACACCTTGTCCACCAAAACCATGAAAACGAAGTTCTAGCATAGAGAGTTTATAAAGTTAGTAAAGTTCATAAAGTTCAGTATGTTAATTTATCAGGGGGTCGATGATAGTTTTGAAGTCATCGATGGTTAGTTCGCCTTCTAGTTTGGTGCCATTAATAAACCAAGTGGGGGTACCGTTAATTGATAAGGTCGTGGCGTCGGCGGTATCAAGTTTGATTTGATCTAAATATTTGCGATTTTGTAAACAGGTAGTAAAAGCGTTTCTGTCCAAATTGATTTGAGAGGCGATATCTAAAATGTCTTTAATATCGGTACCTAAAGTATTGGTAGCGTTGGCAAAAAATTTGTCATGTATTTCCCAATAGCGTCCTTGCTCACCAGCACAATGAGCAGCGAGAGCTAGATTAAGTGATCGAATGCTAGGGGTGCGATTACGCATAATAACTTTAATATTGGGATAAAGACTGGTAAGTTGGCGTAAGGCTGGCCAGCTGGCTAGGCAATGAATACAAGTGAAGTCCATAAACTCTACTATAGTGACTTGGGGGTTTAGACTGCCAGCAACATTCCAGGGCATAGGTGAACCTTCAACAGCTAATTGACGGTCAGTTGTATAGAAACCTGAAGTTTCATTTAAGGTGGTGGGGGCGGTATTTAAGAAAGCAGCGGGCGAGGTAGGCATGAGTAATTTTAATAAAATAAACAGAGCGATAAACATACCGATGATGAACAACCAAACTAACCAATGTTTTTCTGACATCACGACAGGCTGATGATTTGGGAGCTGTGGCATAGGATTATACTTTTTTTCTAAGGTTTGATATACTGAAAACATTATACCACTAATTTATGTATAATCCAAATATTGAATTACAAGAATTATTAGCTTTAAAACGTAATAAACTTCAAGAGAAAAAAAAGAGAGCAATGAAGGTGTCGGGAGCGGGAGTGAAGAAGCTGGGAAAGCTGATTAGAGAAAAGGCGGAGAGGGTAAGTTAAAAGTTTATAAAGTTGTGTATTTTTTGGATATGAATTTTTTCAAATCAGCTTAAAATCTGGCAATTTAATAGTAAAATATAGTTCGACTGTCCCGCAACTCGCGATAAATCTGGATTAATTTCTAGAGGAATAGATTTATCGCTCAAACATGCGGTTACATACTCTACTAATTTCACTATTAAATTGAAACGATTTTAAAGGTTATCAAAAATCCATATCCTGACAAGGTTAGTATTAAAAATTTTTATATATGATTATTGTTTCCTGGAACGTTAACGGTATTCGGGCTTGTGTAAAAAACGGCTTTGAAAGATTTCTGGCTGATAGAAGCCCTGATGTTTTGTGTTTGCAAGAAATAAAAATAGATTCTGTGGCTAGAAGCAAACATGATTTCGATTTTAACAACTATGAAGAATATTGGAACCCAGCTGAAAAAAAAGGTTATAGTGGTACGGCAATTTTGTCAAAAAAACCGATTGTGGTAAAAAATGGCTTAGATATTAAAGAATTTGATAATGAAGGACGAGTAGAGACGGCTGATTTAGGTGATTTTTATTTGATTAACGCTTATTATCCTAACGCTAGAGCTTTGTTAGTTAGATTGGATTATAAAGAAAGATTTAATGAGGCAATTTTGGCTTATGCTAAAAAACTAGAAAAGACTAAGCCAGTAATTATGACTGGAGATTTTAATGTGGCTAGAGAAGAAATTGATTTAGCTAGACCCAAAGAAAATGTTGGTCAACCAGGGTTTTCTGATGAAGAAAGAACTTGGGGAAGACAATTTTTGCGTGAAGGTTTTGTGGATACTTTCAGAGAATTACATAAAGATAAAGTGCAATATTCTTGGTGGAGCTATCGAGGAGGCGCTAGACCACGTAATGTTGGTTGGCGGATTGATTATTTTTTGGCTTCCAAGGCTTTGATGCCGAGAATTAAACGAGCGGAGATTTGGGACGAAGTTTTGGGGTCTGACCATGCGCCAGTGATGATAGAAATAGTATAAAATTTCAATTTTTAATTTTAAATGTCAAAATAAAAAACAGGGATAGAATAAAATAAAATGTCTAATTATAAAAAACAAGGTTTTTCTCTTATAGAGCTTTTAGTGGTAATGACAATTATTGGTGTTTTAGCGTCTTTAACCGTATCTTCAATTACTACGGCTAGAACTAAAGCGGCTGATGCTATGAAGATTTCTGATATTCGTAATTTACAAATAATTTTAGAACGCTATGTTTCTAAAGAAGGTGTCTATCCAGATAGTTTAGAGTTTGGTGCACCTTTAGTTAGTCCGTCTGGTAGAACCTATGACGATAAATTACCAGCTCAACCTAAAGGGTTTTTAGGTAATAATTGCTCAAGTAATGCAGGGTATAATTACACAACCTCAGACAACAAGAGTAAGTACACTATAGGATTTTGTTTAAATGGTCGAGTGTCTGATTGTACTCCAGGAAATAATAAAGCTGTGCCAAATTCGATATGTGATTAAGCATGTTTTTTGGAAACAGTTGAGTTTTGTAATTAAACAAAATAGGGTTGCATATAGGCAAAGAAAGTGTTAAAGTATTTTTAGTGAACAATGAAAATTTATAAAGTAAATATGATGAAATTAAAATTTAGATTGAAGAAAAAACAGATTATTTGGATTGCTCTAGCTGTAGTGATTGTAGCTATAGTTATTTGGCGAATAATGATTGGTAAACAACCTAAAGTTGAATATACCACAGCCCCTGTTACTAGAGGAGAGTTAGCTCAAACCGTTAGTGAAACAGGATCTGTTAAGCCTTTGCAAGAATTGGCACTTAATTTTTTAGCTACCGGCAAAGTGGCAATGGTTAATGTAAAAGTGGGTGATTTAGTGTTTAAGGATCAGGTTTTAGCCGAATTGGATTTAAGTGATTTGCAAATTAAGGCTAGAGAAACGGCGGCTCAATCAGCGGTGGCTCAGGCACAATTTGATAAGATTTTAGCTGGCGCTAGTGGAGAAGATTTAGCAGTGTCTGGAGCTCAATTACAATCAGCTCAATCGGCTTATGCTGCTGCTGTGGCTGAATTAGAAAATGTTAAAAATAGCACTGAGTCTGCTGTGAGCCAGGCAGAAAAAAATTATCAAGATTTAATACAGTCAGGAACGCTAACTACTTATGAACAAACAGTTAATCAAGCGGTAGCTAATTTAACTAATGCTAAAAAAACCTATAGCCAAGCTATTAATAATCAAACTGCTAACTTAAGCACAGCTTTAAAAAGTAAATTACCAGTAGCGATGACGGCTTTAGATGCGGTGGATCGAGTTTTGTCTGATAACTCTCTGGATAATTATTTAAGTGTAAAAAATAGCTCGTATTTATCTAAAACAAATACTAGTTATACAGCTGGGCGAGCTGATTTAGCTATAGCCAATAAGAGTGTTTTAAATCTAACTGAATCGGATATAACGACTGTTAAAGCAGCTTATGGTTTAAGTATTAAGGCTATAACCGAATCTTTTGAGGCGACTAATTATTGTTTTAGTGCTTTAGAAAACTCGGTGACAGCTTCTGGTTTTACTCAAGCTTCGTTGGACGCCTTTAAAGCTTCAATTAGTGCGCAGATTACTGGAGTAAGCTCAGCTTTAACATCTTTGCAAGCGAGTAAACAGAGCCTTGATGATACACTTTTAGCTTATGATACTAATATAAGTAATTTGGAAAATTCAGTGTATCAAGCTCAGGCGGCTTTAAGCGATGCTAAACTACGCGCTGAAAACACAATGATTACTAGTCGTTTGTCTCGTGATCAACAAATTACAGCCGCTTCATCACGTGTTGATTCTGCTTCTAAGGCTTTAAATTTGGCCAAAGCTCAATCAGCTAAAGTTTCCGCTAAAGCTCGACCGGAAGATATTGCTCTAGCTCGTTCTCAGGTAATGCAAGCTCAGGCAGCCAGTGAATTGATTAAAAATCAAATGAATAATAATAAAATTATAGCCCCACTTGATGCGCAAGTGGCTGAAATTAGTTATAAGGTTGGAGAACAGGCGCAACCGGGCCAAGCTGCTGTAAAACTGATAGCTAAAGATGGCTTTGAAATTGAATTAGATGTGGCGGAAACTGATATTGCTAAATTAAAAATTGGTAATAAGGCGGTAATCACTTTAGATGCTTTTGGTGATGGCGTAAAATTAGAAGGTGTTTTAGCTTCGATGGAACCAGCAGCAACCGTTATTCAAGGCGTAATTTACTATAAAGTTAAAATAGATTTCTTGGCTGGTGTGTATAATATTCGTCCAGGAATGACAGCCACAGCAGCTATTATTGCTGATACACGAGCTGACGCTATTCAATTGCCAATTAGAGCTATTCAGGAACGCAAAGACGGTGCTAAATTTGTAAGAATATTGCAAGGCACTAAAGTAACGGAAAAAGATATTATGACAGGTTTAACTGGTGATGGTGGCTTGGTGGAAATTTTATCTGGAGTTAATGAAGGAGAGCAAGTAATTACTTTTACTAAAACCAATGTCAAAACAACAACTGGCAAATAAGCCATTAATTGAAGTACGAGATTTAATTAAAGATTATGGTGAGGGTGAATTAATCACCAAGGTTTTATTTGGTGTGTCTTTTCAGGTTTTTCAAGGTGATTTTGTGGCGATTATGGGGCCCTCAGGATCTGGTAAATCTACCTTGATGCATATTTTAGGGTTTTTAGATAAAGCTACTGGTGGTCAATATTTATTTGAAGGTCACAATGTAACAGGTTTGGATGATGATGCTTTAGCAATTATGCGTAATCAAAGAATTGGTTTTGTGTTTCAATCTTTTAATCTTTTGCCACGCACTACGGTTTTGGAAAATGTGATGTTGCCTTTAGTCTATGCTCGTAACAAAAAAGTAGATGCTGTCAAAGCCGCAACGGCTGTATTGGAATCGGTAGGTTTAGGGCATCGTTTGGACTACTACACTAATCAGATTTCTGGTGGTGAAAAACAACGAGTAGCGATTGCGAGAGCTTTAGTTAATCAACCAGCGGTTATTTTTGCTGATGAACCAACTGGAAATTTGGATTCTAAATCTGGAATTCAAATTATGCGTATTTTGCAAGATTTAAATGAACAAGGTAATACTATTATTTTAGTGACTCACGAAACTTCTACTGGTGAACATGCAAAAAGAATTATTCGTATTAAAGATGGTAAATTAGAATCTGATAAACCGGTAGCAAAACGTCGTTTAGCTAAAAATGAAGATACTCTGGCGAAATAAAAAAGCACAAAAGTTCAATGTCAAGTTATTATCATTATTTAAGAGAAATTGTTAGGAATGCGCTGCTTACAATGTTGGAAAACAAGCGGCGTACTTTATTAACGACTTTGGGAATTGTGATTGGGGTTAGTGCAGTGATTATTATCAATGGCATTGGGGCTGGAGCCCAGGGTTTAATAGTTGGTCAAGTTAAAAAATTAGGATCAAATCTTTTAGGGGTATTGCCTGGAAAATCAGAAAGTAATGGTCCACCAGCAACGGCTATGGGTATTTCTATTACCACTCTAACTTATGAAGACGCTATGGCTGTTAAAGATAAACGCAATGTCCCTAATGTAATAGGGGTGGTGCCATACAGTCGTGGTTCGGCTACTGTGAGTTGGCGAGGGGTTCAAACAGAGGCTAGTTTGTCCGGTTGTAGTGTAGATTATATAGCCGTGGAAGGCGGTGAGGTGGAAACTGGTAGGTTTTTTTCTGAAATTGAAGATAGGGATTTGGCTCGAGTAGCGGTTTTAGGTTCAGCTGTTAAAAGTGAAATTTTTGGTGATAATGATCCGATTGGGCAAAATATTAAAATAAAAAATCAAACTTTTGAAGTTATTGGAGTGATGACTGAGCGGGGTCAAGTGGCTTTTCAAAATTATGATGAGTATGTTTTTTTACCTATTAATACTATGCAACACTTAATTGCTGGGGTCAGGTATATCGGTTTAATGCGAGTAAAAATCGATGATGAAAAAAATACCGAGGCAGCGATTAATGACATTATTTTAACTTTGCGAGAACGACATGACATTACTGATAAGACTGGGGCTAGTGATGATTTTTCGGTGCGAAGTGCAGCTCAAGCTTTAGATATTATTACTTCGATTACTGATGCTTTGCGTTATTTTTTAGCCGGCATGGCAGCTTTGTCACTTTTGGTTGGTGGTATTGGAATTATGAATATCATGCTAATTAGAGTAGCCCAGCGTACCAGAGAAATAGGTCTTAGAAAAGCGGTTGGGGCTACTAATAATGATATAAAATTACATTTTTTAGTAGAGTCGATTATGATTACTTTAGTGGGTGGGGTAATTGGAATTATCATTGGAGAAACGGTGTCTTGGTTAATTGCTATAGTCGCCCAATATTTAGGCTATGATTGGCCTTTCACAATTTTGCCGTTAACAATTCTCTTGGCGGTTGGTGTCTCGATGGCCGTGGGTTTGCTATTTGGTCTGTACCCAGCAGTAAAAGCTAGTAAATTAAGTCCGATGGAAGCGTTGAGATATGAATAAAATTTTTAATTTTTAATTTTTAAATAATGTTTTAATTTTTTAAGATATTGAGAAATTATTTGGACATTTCAAATTAAAAAATTAAAATTATATTTTATGACACTAGGGAATTCACTTAAAACAACCTTTCGTTTAATGGCTGCTAATAAACTGCGGAGTTTTTTAACGATGCTCGGTATTATTATCGGTATAGCTTCTGTGGTGGTGGTGTATTCGGCTGGTGAAGGTATCTATGGTTTAATTGTCGGGCAAGTAGAATCTTTTGGTACGGATATTATTCAAACAGAAATTAAAGTTCCAAGTAATAAAAAGGGGTCGGCGGCAAATAGCAGTTCGGCTGGAGCAATTGCTTCGGGGGTACAAATTACTACGCTGACTTTAAAAGATATGGAGGATGTTAGCCGTCTAGCTAATGTTAAAAATGCTTATGCTGGTATTTTAGCCCAAGAACAAGTTTCTTATCAAAATGAAGTGAGGCGAGCTTATATTATGGGAACGACAGCTAGTTATGTTGAAGTAGATTCCAGCAAGATGGCTACTGGACAATTTTTTAGTGATACTGATGATCGTAATTTAGCGCAAGTGGTTGTACTTGGTTATAAGATGAAAGAAAAATTATTTGGTGATGTTGATCCGATTGGTAAAAGTATTACTTTGAGACGACAAAAATTTACCGTAGTAGGAGTGATGGCGGAAAAAGGAGCCGCGGCTTTTATGGATTTTGATGACTATGTATATGTTCCAGTGCGTACTTTGCAAAAAAAAATTATGGGCATAAACCACTTGTTTTACATGGTGCATCAATTGAGAAATGTGGCTGAAGGAGCAGCTACCGCTGATGAGGCAGCGGATGTTATTCGTCGTAATCATGATATTAGCGATCCAGAGAAAGATGATTTTAGAGTGACGACTATGACAGAAAGTTTAGATACTTTAAATACAATTGTGCAAGCTATCACTTGGTTGTTGCTTGGAATTGTAATCATTTCTTTAGTCGTCGGTGGTGTTGGTATTATGAATGTGATGTATGTGGCTGTGACAGAAAGAACCTCTGAAATCGGTCTTAGAAAAGCGGTTGGCGCTAAAGTTAATGATATTCTAAGTCAGTTTTTATTGGAGTCAGTAGTCATTACAGTTTTGGGTGGAGTGTTGGGTATTTTATTTGGAGTAGCTTTATCATTGCTTATGGCCTTTGGGGCTCAAGCTGTTGGATTGGATTGGCAATTTGTTATTCCAATTAAAGCATATGTAGTGTCTTTAGTTTTTTCATTATTATGTGGTGTAGTTTTTGGATTATATCCAGCACGTCAGGCGGCTATGTTAGACCCAATTGAAGCGATGCGTAGTGAATAGTTTTAAGAGTGTAAGATAGTTTTTATGTTTAAAAAAAATAAAAATCAACTACTTTCAGCTTACGTTAACGAGGAGGCTCGGATTGTGATGGATATTATTTCTGGTCAACGCAAACGACGTAGGCAGATGTGGTTGAAATTAGCTAATCGTATTACTTGGATTGTTGTAGTCGCAGTGATGGTTTTGTTTTTAGATTTACTATTTTTGTTGCCAGCTGGGCGAGAGTTATATATTAAAGCTAATGTGGCCAAAGAGTCATCTGAAAAATTAAATACTGCTTGGTCAGGGAGAAAAGTTAATGAAATTCAACCGGCTGCTGCTAGAGTAGTTCAAGATTTAACGGAAGTGTTTACAGCTTTAAATAAAATTAAATATAATCCAGCAGCTTGGTTACCATATGTGAGGCGGCGAGTGTTAGATGTGGATCGTGTGGTGGGGGCAACTTATTTATCGGCTTCGGCTATTAATAATTTGGCTATTGGTGCTAAGCCGTTATTTAGATTAATGCCGGATAGTCCTTCACTTAATTTTAACGCTATGTCTGATCAGGATAAGCGGGAGTTATTAGCAGCGATATTAGCTGGTCGTGAATTATTACCTAATGCTAAAAGTGATTTCACTGAAGCTAGGCATCGATTAGCAGCTGTGGAACGTCCTGATATTTTTTGGCGTTTTGGTTTAGAAACAACTATTTTAGATCAGCATTTGGCTAAATTGGAAACTTGGTTAGATAGTGCCGAGTCTTTAACTTTGTTACTGCCGGCTATTGCTGGCTATCCAAAAAATGCAAATTATTTATTTATTTTGCAAAATGAAGATGAGTTAAGGCCGACTGGTGGGTTTATTGGTACCTATGGTTTAGGCGTAGTGGAGGCAGGTACGGTGAAACGTTTGGATACACACGATATTTATCATTTGGATTTGCCAGTTAAAGATAAATTAAAGGTTGAACCCCCAACGCCAATTAAAAAATATTTAGGTCAGCAAAATTGGTATATGCGTGATGCTAACTGGTCTCCAGATTGGCCAACTACAGCACAAAAACTGCTTTGGTTTTACCGTGAAGAAAATCGCTTACAAGATAAGCCGGAGTCTTTAACAGATTTTGATTTTATTGTAGGGTTAACACCAAAGGTGATTATAGATTTAATTAAATTGACTGGGCCGATTGTGGTGCGTGAACAAGTTTATACACCAGAAAATTTTGTAGAACTACTGCAGGTTAACACTGAAAAAGATTTTGCTAATTTTGGTTTTTCTCGCTTTGATCGCAAGTTGATTGTTGGTGAAATTACTACCGAATTACAGAAACGATTAATGACGGATCTTAATAAATATTGGCAACCAGTGTTAGAAAGTTTGCAAACTAATTTACAAAACAAGGATTTGTTAATATGGTCTAAGGATGAAGTAATTAGTAAGTATTTAATAGAACATAATTGGCGTGGTGAAATAATGAAAACTGCTAGTGATTATTTGTTAGTGGTTGATGCTAATATGGGAGCTTTAAAAACTGACGCAGTGATGAAAAGAGGTTTGAATTATAAATTAGAAGAAACGAGTGATGGCTTAACGGCTAAAGTGATAATAAACTATGCTCATAGAGGTGGTACGGATTGGAAGACCAAAACTTATAGAAGTTTTACTAGAATTTTTGTGCCAAAGGGATCAGAATTGCTTAAGGTAACTGGCTTTTTTGGTAGTGAGGCGGAAGTGATTACTGGCGAGGAGAATGGTCAAACTTGGTTTGGAGCTTTTATACAAATTGAGCCCGGTAAGATAGGGGACTTGTCTTTTGAGTATAAATTACCTTATAGTGTGTATATTAGATTGTTGAATAAAGGCTATAGTCTGTTATTACAAAAACAACCAGGTAAAACCGTGGATGATTTGAGAATAGACTTATCTTTTAAAAAGCCAATAAATGGTCATGAACCTGCTAATCTCAGCGCGGTTAAGCAAGGTAGTCGAGTTTATTGGCGAGGGTATCAGGAAGGAGATCAGTTTTATGAAGTAACTTTTTAGCCCATGTTTAATTTTATTAAGCGTATTGGTATTGATTTAGGAACAACCTATACTTTAGTATATGTGCCAAAACGCGGGATTATCATCAATGAACCGAGTGTGGTGGCCATTTCCATGATTGATAAAAAAATCTTGGCTGTTGGCAATGAAGCCAAAGATATGTTAGGCAGGACGCCTGATAGTATTATGGCAATCAAACCACTTAAAGAAGGAGTAATTGCTGACTATCGCACGACTGAGGCGATGCTTCGCTATTTTATTAATAAAGCTTTAGGGGGAATGCGTCTGTTTCGTCCAGAAGTTATGGTAGCTGTGCCAGCGGGTATTACTTCTACTGAGCGCCGAGCAGTTATTGATGCTACAATTGCGGCTGGAGCTAAAGCGGCTTATATTATTAAAGAACCGATTGCTGCAGCCGTGGGAGCGGATATTCCGATTGGCTCGGCTTCGGGTCATATGATTGTAGATATTGGCGGTGGAACAGCTGAAATGGCAGTAATTTCTTTGGGTGGTATCGTGACATCTACTTCGGTTAGAGTGGGTGGTAATCGCTTTGATGAGGCTGTTATTGATTTTATTCGTCGAAAATATAATTTATCAATTGGCGAACGAACGGCAGAAGATATAAAAATTAATATCGGTAGTGCTTTATATTTAGAGGATAAATTAACCATGGAAGCAAAGGGCAGGGATTTGTTAACTGGACTACCTAGAAATATTATTGTCAACTCAGATGATGTAACTGAGGCTTTGCAAGCACCTTTGGAAGTGATTATTGCGGCTATTAAAAAGATGTTGTCGGAAACTCCGCCAGAATTGTCAGCTGATATTATGGATAAAGGTATGGTGATTTCTGGTGGCAGTTCACTCTTGCGCAACTTTGATCAATTAATTTATCGTACTACTGATGTGCCAGTGTTTGTGGCTGATGATGCGGCTTTGTGCGTGGCGCGTGGTACGGGAATTAGTTTAGAAAATTTGGAATCTTATAAGAGAAGTTTGTTTGCGGTGAAGTAGATAAATAATTTCAAAATAATTTTTTAAATATAAAATTTTTAAACTAAACACTTGGCCTTTGTTTAAAAATTAAGAAATTGATTCTATTTATTTAGAAATTAAAAATTACAAAATTAATTATGCTTATAGGTATTGATGCTAGTCGAGCTAATCGTAATCGGAAAACCGGTACAGAATGGTATTCTTATTATTTAATTCGCGAATTAGCACGCCTAGATGAAAATAATCAATATATTTTATATACCGATAAACCACTGACCGGTGGCTTGGCTGATTTGTCATTACTGACTCCAGAAACAACAGCTCCAATAGAATTTGATGGCGATTATCAAATTATAAAAAGTCCTTATAATAATTTTAAAGCCAAGGTTCTGTCTTGGCCTTTGCGAGTATTTTGGACTTTAGGCCGACTATCTTTGGAAATGTTGCAACATGCGCCAGACTGTTTGTTTGTGCCGGCTCACACCTTACCTTTAATTCGCCCACACAAATCAATAGTTACGATACATGATATTGGCTTTAAGAGAGAGACGGATTTATATGGCAGTGGACGAGTAGCTGGAGTGGGCGGAATAATTAATGCACTAGCTTTATTAATAACTGGTGGTCGTTATGGAGCTGGGCAGGTGGATTATTTAGATTGGTCTACGGCTTTTGCTCTTAAAAAAGCTAAAAAAATAATTACGATTTCAGAATTTTCTAAACAAGAGATTAAAGAGGTTTATAAAACTCCAGATAAAAAACTAGAGGTGATCTATAATGGATATGATGATAATTTGTATTATCCAAGACAAAATAACGCTATTACAAAAGATGTTTTAAATAAGTATGGAATTACTCAACCATTTATATTTGGTGTAGGAAGGCTAGAAAAAAAGAAAAATACAGTGCGATTAATTGAAGCCTTTGCTTTATTAAAAACTGAGCATTCAAGTTTACCTCATCAACTAGTGCTAATTGGTAGTGCTAATTATGGTTTTCGTGAAGTTCGACAAATTATTAGCGAATATGAATTATCTAATGAAGTTATTCTACCTGGTTGGGTAGATGAAGCGGATATGCCAATAATTTATAGTGCTGCGGAAATGTTTGTGTTTCCGTCTAACTATGAAGGCTTTGGTATTCCTCTCTTAGAGGCGATGGCCTGTAACACGCCGATAGCTGCTTCTAAAACCGCTTCTTTGCCAGAGATTGCTTGTGAAGCAGCTGTTTATTTTGATCCTAAAAATACCAGAGAAATAGCTGAAAAAATAGCCGATGTGCTGTTAAGCGCTAAATTGCGTGAAAAATTAGTGGAAGCGGGAGCTAAGAGAGTGAAAAATTTTTCTTGGGAAAAGTCTGCCAAGGCGACACTAAAGATTATAGAAAACCTTTAATTTTAAGTAAAAATACTCAAAATAACCCATATTTTTAAAGATAGGTTTTTTAGGTTGACAAAAAGATAATTATGTGATATAAATAAGGATTAAGTTCTTTACAATTAGCCAATTAAAATAGCTTTTGTAGTAAACGAAGTAAGTAAATTATTATTCATTATATTAGGAGGAAGTCTGATGAAGACTTTATTAGTTGTTTTTTTATTTTTATTTTTTAACGGGCTATTATTATCACAAACCGATTTTAGATTAACCAGACCTGCAGATTGGAATTCAACTGTCAATCAAGTTCAACTTGATTTTAATGGTAAGTTGGCAGAAAAGGTTAGAGATATTCCCGGTACAGCAAAGATTACATTGTCCGCTGATTGTGACGGTGTTTTAGACAAGATGTTAAATTTTCGTTTTCCGGATGCTACTAATTTCGAAAAAATAGACGACACAAAGTGGTCGTTTGTGGATTTGGTTGGTACAGCTGGTGATAAAGAATTAACTTATTTTATTCGTTCACGAGCAGATGATTTAGACAATGTTGATCACTTCTTTCAGGAAGGAGCAGACAGAATCTTATGGGAAAGTTTTATTCAGTTTAAAAAATTTCCTACTAAAGGTAAGCTGCTGGTAGAATATACTGGTGTTAGAGCTTATGGATCTGGCGGACAAGTTAGCGCTACTAGTAATTTCTCTTATGAAATTAATTGGGGTGATAATTTAAAAGATGCAGAATTCAAAATGGTGGTCACCGTGGATTGGAATAAAAGACTTTTGTTAGCTGACTGGTATTACAAAAGTAGATCAGCGATCGCTAGAGTTAATTTAAATATCACTAAGCCTAACACTTTAAGTGAGTTAACAATCGATCAGCTTGGTCCAAATCGTACGGCTCAAGTTACATGGAATAATAACTATGGCACGTTGGAAATTAATGCTGTTAGTAATCCATACCCGGTTAGTTCTGAATGGTCTTATTTAGGCAGGTTAACATTTCCTATTTCTGGAAATGGCACTGGAGATTTAAAATTTACTAATACAGTAATTTTTGATCCTAATGGTAAGCCGATTAACATTGATCCTTCTTTAACAATAAAGATTGACTGGGGCAATGTTGATACAAAAACAACACTTAAGCTGATCAAGCCAAGTAATTGGAATGTAGTTGATAAACAAGCTCAGCTAAATGTTCAAGGGACTTTGTTAGAAAAGTTTAAAAGTATTAACGCTAAGGTTAAAATTACTTTATTGGAAAGTAATGGGATTTTAGACAAAATGTTAACTTTTAATTTTCCTGGTGATTTAACTAAATGGTCGTTTGTTAATTTAATCGGTAATACTTACGCTAAAGAACTGACTTATAATATTCAGGCTCGCAGTGATGACTTAGACAATGCTGGTCATTTTTTTAAGGAAGGCACTGAGAAATTACTTTGGGAAAGTTTTATTTTGTTTAAACAACAACCAACTCAAGGTAGGTTGCGAGTAGAGTATAGCGATGTAAGACTAACTAATGCGTCAGATGTTGTTAGTGTTCATGATAATTTCTTTTATGAAATTGAATTTGGACCGACATCAGTTATTGAAGAATGGCCTGAAGTAATTAACTTCGGTGCTAATCCTATCAGTGATAGAACGCTGCTGGTTAACGGGATATCAGTCTTAAGTAGGGGAACCTACCAAATCTTTAATAGTGCTGGTATCAATGTTCTTGAAGGAGTTATTAGGGATGATGTTTTATTGGCTAAAATACTTGACTCTGGTGGTTACTATTTAGTAATAAACAGGGATGGCAAATATTATATTCATAATTTTGTCGTTAAATAGACAAAATTATAAAAACAGATGCTCACATTTTTTAGAAAGTGAGCATTTTTTTTATTTTTTGATTTACTTTCGATAACGCATAGGCTTATTTAAAAGTTTAAAACTTTATATTTTAAAAATAATAAACAAAATAAACAGAAGCGTGTGGTTTGTTGTAGGTGAAATAAATAATTGGTTATTTTTTGGAGATATCTCGGAGGACATCGAAGATAAATAGATATTGGATTTTTAACAACTTTGTGGTATGCTTAAGGTATGAATAAGCAACTGATAGCAATGGTGGCCTTTTTTGGTTTAGCTTGGGCAATAAATGTTCAGGCTGTTGTGCCAACCGATGGTTGGTATGATTACCAATGGTATTTAAAGAGAATTAAGGCTAATTTAGCTTGGGATATAAAAAGTGAAAGTCCACAGGTGGTGGTAGCCGTAATTGATACAGGTTGTCAGTTAGATCATCCTGATTTAAAAGATAATTTTTGGATTAACATTGCTGAAATACCTAACAATGGTCGGGACGATGATCATAATGGCTATATTGATGATTATCATGGCTATGATTTTGTTAATAGAGAAGCTGAGCCGACTCCAAAATTTAAAGCTGGTTTTACAGAAGATGGTGTAGTTCACGGTACCGTAGTGTCTGGAGTTTTAGCGGCGACTGGTAATAATAGGATGGGTATTAGCGGGGTAACATGGAAAGCTCAAATCATGTGTTTAAAAGCTTTGAATGATAAAGGTGAGGCTAGTACGCCAAAGGTGATTGAAGCTATAGATTACGCTGTTAGAAAAGGTGCACATATTATTAACCTAAGTTTTATTGGTGCTGGTTATGACAAAGCAATGGAAGCGGCCATTACTCGTGCTTATAAAGCGGGGGTGATGGTTGTAGCCCCTGGGGGGAACGAACTAAGTGATGGACATGGTCAAGATTTAGATAAGACGCCAATGTATCCTGTTTGTTATGATGGAAAAGGTGGTGAAAATATGGTGATAGGTGTTGCGGCTACTGGGCCTTTGGATGAGAAAATGCATTTTTCTGGTTTTGGTAAAAAATGTATTGATCTTACAGCTCCCGGTGTTAGTATTTTTAGCACCAGTTTGTATCAGCCAAACAATAGTGGTCAGGGGCCAGCTTTAGATCAATTGTATGATGGCTATTGGTCAGGAACTTCTTTTGCTGTGCCAATGGTGTCTGGAGCACTAGCTTTGTTAATGCAAGTTAATCCAGAGTTAACACCGTCAGAGCTTAAAGAGATATTGTTTCAAACAGCGGATAATATAAATATTTCTAATTTGAAATATGTTAATTTATTAGGGGCGGGGAGATTAAATGTTGATGAGGCAATTAAAGAGGCTTGGAGACGTCATGCGGCACGGGCTGTGCGTTTAGTGGTAGCTAATTATAATGAACCAGGTTGGATTAAAATAGTATCTACAGCTGATGGGTCGGGGACTGAATTCAAAGCGTTTGATAAAAATCTGTTAAATATTACTACTGGTGATCTTGATGGTGATGGTCAAGTGGAAATTATTGCTACACCTGCTGGTGGGGCTAAACCGGAAGTAAAAATTTTTAATCGTGACGGGAAATTGTTAAAAACTTGGTTGGTTTGGGATAGTAATTATCGTGGTGGTTTGTCTATTTCGGCGGCTGATGTCAATGGTGATGGTAAAGCGGAATTGATGGTGGCACCGTTAGGATCTGTAAAACCTGAGGTAAAAATATTTGCTTGGCCAGGTAAACAAATAAAACGATTTGCAGTGTTTGGGAATAATTTTAGAGGGGGTGTGAATGTTAGTGCTGGTGATTTAGACGGTCTTGGTGAGGCTGAAATTGTGGTGATGCCAGCTTCTAAGGGTGGTCCTCAGGTAAGATTATTTAATGGGGAAGGTAAATTAATGGGACAATTTTTTGCCTTTGATGCTAGTTATAGAAGTGGTTGGAACATTACAGTCTCTCAGGTTCATAGTGCTTGGCGATGGGGTTCGGCTTTGATTATTAGTGATGTTAAGGGTGGTGGTTCATATGTGCAGTTATTTAATAGTCGTTATCAAGCCTTTGGTCGTTTTATGGCTTTTGATAATAAGTTTTCTGGTGGAGTGGTAACAGCTGCGGTTGACATTGATGGTGATGGTCAAGCGGAAATAATTGCTGGTACCGGAGTTGGTTCTGCTCCTAATATTACTATCTATCAGGCCAATGGCCGTTTAATTAAATCATTTTTTGTCGGTGCAAGCGAGTCACGCAATGGCGTGTCCGTGGCAATTTTGCCGATCTAAAAACATATGTCAGGTAAGTTTATTTTTGAGAAAAAAAATGTTTTGGTCTTAGGAGGTGCTGGTTTTATTGGTTCTCATTTGTGTGATCGTTTAATTAAAGATTGTAAAGTTATCTGTGTTGATAATTTATCTTCCGGCACAGAAAGCAATATCGATCATCTGTTAGCTAATTCAAATTTTAAGTTTATTAAGCATGATATGGCTTTGCCGTTAAACTTAGAAGATTATACAGAATTAGCAGAAATGCGGATAGAGTTTCAAGGTATTCAAGAAATTTATAACCTAGCTTGTCCGACTTCACCTAAGTTTTTTGATCGCAATAAGGTGGCTAATGTTTTAGCTAATTCTTATGTGGTTAAAAATGCTTTAGATCAGGCGTTAAAATATCAAGCTAAATTATTACATGGTTCTTCTTCGGTAGTTTATGGTGAACGTCGTAATGAATGGGAACATGTGAAAGAAGATCAAGTTGGATTGGTTAATCATTTATCACAACGCGCGTCTTATGATGAAGGGAAGCGATTTGCTGAGACAATGATGGTGACTTATGGATCTGTTTTTGAGCTAGATATTAAAATTGCCCGCTTGTTTAGAATATATGGACCACGCATGGCTTTTAATGAGGGGCATATGATTTCGGATTTTGTAGCGGCGGCTTTAGATAATGAACCGTTGGTTATTTTTGGTGATGAATCTTTTAAAACTAGCTTGTGCTATATAGATGATTGTATTAGCGGTTTAATGAAATTAATGGCTAGCGATATTAAAACCCCAGTGAATATTGGTTCAGATATTGATCTGCGGTTAGTTGATGTGGCCAGTCGAGTAATTGAGATAACTAACTCAACTTCGTCTATAGCACATTCGGAAGCTTTGCTATTTATGACATCACTGGTTTTGCCAGATATTAGTGTGGCTCGTGATAGTTTGTCTTGGTTGCCTTTAGTTACTTTAGATAATGGTTTAAAGAAGACGATTGAAGATTTGCGGGCTGTTAAAAATTTAAAAATTTCTTAATATGAAGGTTTGGCTAGTCATTGCTGCTTACAATGAAGCTCGATTTATTTCTGAGGTTGTTAAGGTTGTTCGACCTAGAGTAGCTGGGGTGATTGTTGTGGATGATTGCTCTGAAGATGAAACTGCTAAATTAGCTAGCGAAGCTGGAGCTGTGGTATTGGCCCATATTATTAATCGTGGACAAGGAGCGGCTCTTAGAACTGGCACTGAAGCGGCTATTGAGAGAGGGGCTGATGTTATAGTGCACTTTGATGGTGATGGTCAGTTTTTAGCTGAGGAGATAGCACGAGTTGTAGAGCCGATTTGTAAAGATGAAGCAGATGTAGTTTTGGGTTCGCGATTTTTAGATAAAGCTAGTAATTTACCTTGGAGTAAAAAATACTTATTGCATCCGGTAGCACGTTTGTTGAATAGAAGTGTTTGGGGGATTAATTTTAGCGATCCGCAATGTGGTTTTAGAGCTTTTAGTGTTGAAGTGGCTCGTAGTTTAAAATGGAGACAAGATCGGATGGCTCATGCTTCAGAAATTTTAGCCTTACTGACGGTTGGTAAATGGCGAGTAAAAGAGGTTCCAGTGACTGTGATTTATCACGATTATGGACAGGGTTTATTGGGAGGTTTTAAAATTATCAAAGAATTATTTATTAAATATTTAAGTCGCTGATATGTTACAAACCATTTTAGCTTTTATTGTTATCGCTTATTTTTTGGGACGTTTGTTTTGGCAAAAAAAACAGAAAAGTATTTCTGAAGGTGAGTTTCGTTTTTGGCTGGCTTTTTGGTTATTATCTGGGGTTTTACTCTTAGCATTAAAACAATTAGATAAACTAGCGGCTAATTTAGGTTTTAGTGCTTCGGGTATTCAATTACTGTTGTATGCTGCAGTGGCGGCATTATTTTATTTTATTTTTAGAATTAGGTTGCGTTTAGAAAGAATGGAAGAAGATTTAACAAAAGTAGTTACTGCCGTAGCTAAGCGTCATTAATTTGTTATGAAAATTGCTCACATCATTTGTGCTTATCCGCCATATCGTGGAGGTATGGGTAATAGTGCCCAAGGCTTCGTTAAGGAATTAGTTGCTTTGAAACATGAGGTAACTGTTTTAACGCCGGCTTATAATACTTCAAGCAGTGTGACTAATGAAAATGGTGTGCGTGTGGATCGAATCAAACCGTTATGGTCTTTTGGTAACGCGGCTGTTTTACCAAAAATGTTTAGACGTTTAAAAGAATTTGATGTTGTTCATTTGCATTTTCCTTTTTATGGAACGGCTAGCGTGGTGGCGATGGCGCGTTTATTTGGTAAATTTAAATTAGTGGTTCATTATCATATGGATAGTACGGCTGATAACCTGCTGGGTTGGATTTTTAAAGCTTATGCTTGGATGGTTACTCCTATAATATTACGGATAGCGGATTCGATAACTTGCGCTTCTTTAGATTATGTAAAACATGGTGATTTGGCTAGGTTTTATGCTAAGCACTCTGGACTTTTTTTACGAGTACCGTTTGGAGTTGATAATAAATTGTTTTGTCCGAGTGATGTGGTAAAACAAAAACGTTTATTGTTTGTTGGTGGGTTGGATACTGCCCATTATTTTAAGGGCGTGGAAGTTTTATTAACAGCTTTTGCTTCTTTGGGTGAGCGGGTTCAAACCTATCGTTTAATAATTGTTGGTGACGGTGATTTGTTACCAGCATATCGTCAATTAGTTCGTGATTTAAAAATAGACAACCGAGTTGATTTTATCAGTGATGCTAGCGATGTTGAGTTGGCTAAAATTTATCGAGAATCGACAGCTTTAATTTTACCATCAATCAACGGATGTGAAGCTTTTGGTTTGGTACTTTTAGAAGCGATGGCCTCTGGTTTACCAGTGATTGCTTCTAATTTGCCGGGAGTGCGCTGTGTGTTTAAAAACGGTAGTCAAGGATTATTAGTTGAACCTGGTAACGCTGAAGATTTAGCAAAAAAAATCTGGCAACTAGTGAGCCAAGAAAAACAAACTACTGCAATGGGAATAGCTAGTCGTCAATTGGTTGAAGAACAGTATACTTGGGTAAAGGCTGGTAAAAAATTAAATGAACTTTATTTACGTTTAAAATATTCTCCAAAAGTTTTATGAAATTATGTTTAATCAATAATTACTACGGAGCTCATGCTCGTGGTGGTGCTGAATCGGTGGTCTATCAAATAGCGAAGGCGGCTAAGACAGCTGGACACCAGGTGTTGATTATTAGTGGTGGTATGGCAGAGGTGCGGCAGAGAAAGCCCGAAGGATACTGGCTAACCTTAGAAACTCCGTGGCTATTTAACAGAGGTCGCTATCAAAAATTGATAGCACATTTGTTTGGGAAAACAACAGCTAGACGCTTAGCAGAAGAATTAAAAATTTACCAACCGGATTTGGTAATTAGTAATAATGTTTATGGTCTAGGTTTGGCAGTGTTGTCAGCGCCGTGGCGTGCTGGTTTTAAGCAGTACCATATTTTACACGATACTCAGTTATTACATCCTTCAGGACTAGTCTATGCCGGTCATGAAGCACTGATAGATAATGTACCAGCACAAGTATTTCGTTTTTTGGCACGACGACACACTAAAGGAATAACTAGAGTAATTTCACCATCTGATTGGCTACTAGCTTGGCATCGTCAACGAGGTTTATTCACTAACATTAATGGAGCTGTTTTGCCTAATCCGAAACCACTTAATGATATTAAGCGACCTGAAAATAAATTGCCTTGGAAATTATTATTTGTCGGACAATTAGAAAAACATAAAGGAGTTGAAGTTTTATTAAAAGCTTGGTCGATATTATCAGCTGATAAGAATTGGGATTGTCGCTTAGTAATTGTTGGCAGTGGAACTTTAGAAGCAGAGGTTCAGGCAGCAGCAAACAAAGATAAACACTTAATTTATAGAGGACATTTAGAGGCTTCTGAAGTGTATATGATAATGCAAGACTCTCATCTATTAATTATGCCGTCAATTGTTTGGGAGAATGCTCCGTTAGTATTATCAGAGGCGGCCGCTGTGGGTTTACCGGCTATTGGAAGTGATCTAGGTGGCATTGCAGAAATAATTAGTAATCCTTCCAGACTGTTTGTGCCAAACCAAGCTGAAGATCTGGTGTTGGCGATATTTAGAATATTAAAAAATTATGATTGGAGTGAGCCCAAAGCGCCAAGACCTTTTAGTAATCTGGATTATTTAGAAGCCTTGTTTAAATAGACAAAAATAGTTGCTTCTCCGTTTTGGGCCGTGAAGTGATAATCAGCTGAAACTGTAGCTAAAGTGTTTAAGTTGTCTGATTGCCACCAGTAACGATTAACAATGTAATAAAGTCGATTGACTCCGGCTGTTTGCATAGCATTCTCGGCAGTAGCTCTGCTGGGTAATTCGTTCATCTTTAAAAAATAACTGTAGAGTAAACCGCCAGTAGGTAGTGGATAATAAAACAAATCATTGTAGTAATGAGCAAAGCCATAAAGACGTAGGGCGGCAGCACTGGTTTGTTGATTAGCTAAAACAACATAAGGGTCGTTACCGCTGTCAGCGGCTACTAATTTTACAGCTTCTATGTCGCTGGCTGAAACAGCTCGTCCTCCAGAACTAGCATAGTCGTCTTGACGAGGGTAGGCTAAATATAAACTGCAAGTTACCAGTAGTGTTAAGGCGCCAAAAAATAGATATTGGCGATCAGGATTTTTTGTGATAGCGTAAGCACGTTTTAATAATTCGTAAAAGGATATTAAAATAGTAGGCAAACTTATAATAACGGCCATGACTAATAACCTTGAGCTGTAATTGTTACGTTCGTAATCAATTAAATAATTAAAGTTAAGACCACGAGTTAGCCCATAAGCAATGAGTAGCGCTGAGCTATGTAATGAGGCTAAG
This sequence comes from Candidatus Falkowbacteria bacterium CG10_big_fil_rev_8_21_14_0_10_37_14, assembly GCA_002778705.1. Taxonomy (GTDB): domain Bacteria; phylum Patescibacteriota; class Patescibacteriia; order Patescibacteriales; family Patescibacteriaceae; genus 1-14-0-10-37-14. The sequence goes on from PFAM01000008.1 coordinate 81,128, forward strand.
CCATACAGACTACGAGCCCGATGATAACCATTTTTAAAAATTAAATAACTGCCAATAACCACTAGGATTAGTAGGATCCAAGTGTAATTATTTCCAAGGCTATAAATTATATTTAGCAACCAGTTGTTTTGGTGGGGGAGGACCAGTTTGGGCCAATCCCAAATAAACAAACCTTTCAAGAGCATCTTCCAGGAGACAGGCTCAACCTCTAGTAACATAAAAACTAGAGGTAATCCGACGGCGTTGGCGGCTAATAACAGGCCATAACCAATGTCTTTGTTTTTCCAGTTAAGTTGGCGTAAGCGCCAGGCAGATAATAAACATAATAAAGGTAGACCGGCAATGGGTTGTAACAATAAAGCCAAGCCAGTAAGTAGCCAAATAAAATACCAATCTGTTTTGACTGTGGCGCCTAAAGCAGTAGCGATAGCCACGAGAGCTAGTAAGTAAGCTAGATTTTGAGGCGTGGTGACGATTAAAAAACTGTAAGGTAAGATTAATAGAGCTAGAGGTAAAAGCCTGATAACTGTTGATTCATGAAAGATTTTTTTGCCAGCTTCTAAAATAGCGAGAGGTAATAACAAAGCAGAACTAAGTGGCAAAAGCCAGGTGTCTATTAATACTAAAGATAAACCGAGTTTAGTTAACAAAGTTTCTAAACCATATTGTCCAGAATAATAGAAAGTTTTAGGGTTAACAGCACCGTGTTTAACGATGTAATCTACAGCTGCTTGGTGTACAAAAGGATCAAAACCATAACCCAGTTTATAGATAATGGCCACAACACTAAAAGCCAAAAGATATTCTAAAATAAGTATCAGCTTAAATAAGGGATGGTTGTGCCAAGCCATTATAAGGGCTGTAACAAAAGTGGCTATCCAAGCGACAAAAAACCAACCACTGACAATTAACCAAGGGGAGATTATAGCGTCTGACGAGCGAGCTTGCCATAAGCAAGTGATCGCCCAAGACCAAGTGATTAAATAAACAATCAGCCAATACCAATGTTTAGCGGTTAATTTGGGCCAGACTGGTTTTTGCCAATGCCAAGCAGAAAAACGCCAGGTGGCCAGCCATAAAGCAAGACCAGCTAGGACACCTAAAAATAAGCCTAGGTTGTTAAGCTGATAAATGAGATAAATTAAGGCGGTGCCAATAGAAAGAGAGATTGGTAGGGCACTAATAATTTTCCAGTTGTTATTAGGGTTTTCCATAAGTAATCGTTAATGTAAGACATTTGTGCGAGTTTGTAAAGGCAATCTGTTTTTGATTTTTTTATTTTTGTATATATCTTTTTTCAGGTTATCAAAAATACATACCCTGGACACAATCAATGAAAAACATTGTTTTTTCTTTTTGTCTGTTTATGTTATAATGTAAAAATATGGTTTGGTTTTATAAAATCTCAGCTTGGCTACGCGATAATTGGCACTATCCTTTAATTTGGATGGTGGCGATTATTTTTTTCTTAGGTGTTTCGGTTTATAACTATCTTGGTCAGGCTAATAATTTTGTAAAATGGACATCGCCGGATGAGACGGCCAACTATCAATTGGCCAAACAATATGGTCAGAATAACAAGCTAATGTTCTTAGAAAAATATAATCTTATAGCGAGCGGGGTTGTACAACCACGTAGTTTAACATCGGATGGTATTTGGTTGAAACCAGTGAGCTTTTTGGGGTTGCCAGTGTTTTATGGTTGGTTGTCACGAATTTTTGGAACAGGCGCTTTGCCGTATATGACGCCAGCTTTTGCGGCTATTGGTCTGCTATTGTATTATGGTTTAATAAGACGAATTTTTGATAAGTCGGTGGCACTTGAGGCGACTTTATTATTAGCTGTTTTTCCTATTTATGTTTATTATTCGGCTCATAGTTTTTTTCATAACACATTGTTTGTGGTGATGTGTTTAGCTGGGTTGTATTTTGGTGTTCGGGCTTTAGATAGAGGAGCTTGGTCTTGGTTGGCGGTAATTATTTCTGGGTCAGCTACGGCGCTAGCGGTGGCCACGCGTACTTCGGAATTATTATGGCTATTACCAGTCGGTTTAATGTTATTTATTTTTTATGGTCGAAGACTAGGTTGGTATCGTTGTCTTTTGTGGTTGATAGCGTTGTTTATTAGTTACTCGCCATTTTTATATAATAACTTAGTGTTGTATGGAGGATTTTTTTCAAGTGGCTACCCACAAATGGATAAGGCCATTACAACTATAGCTCTAAGTTCAGCTGGTCTGGTATCTAGTGTAGTTTCTGTACAGAAAATTAATCTCATAACGCAGTATTGGAATAGTTTAGTTGGAGGTATTTTCCATTTTGGTTTTAGACCCGAGCACAGTTTAAAAATGGTGTATTATTATTTTTGGCGCACTTTTCCCTGGTTAATGTATTTAACAGCGTTTGGAATAATTTATTTTGCCTTTGGTTTTAAAAATCGAGCTAAGAAACATTTGGCGTATTTTTTAAGTATGGTTGTTTTGTCGCTGATTTTAATTTTTTATTATGGTAGTTGGATTTTTTATGACAATCCAGATCCCAATTCTTTTACTATTGGTAATTCTTACACTCGCTATTGGTTGCCGATATATTTAGGGTTATTGCCTTTAGCTGCTTTAGCTTTAAATAAATTAATTAAAGTGCTGGTTTGGCCGAAGGTGACTATGTTACTCAGAATTGGAGTTTTTGGGGTGATTATGGCTTTATCGCTATCATTAGTAGTTTACGGATCTGAAGAGGGGTTGGCGGCTAGTTATTATCGTTTGCGGGCGTCACAGACAGAATATGACCAGGTTTTAGCCTTGACTGAGAATGATAGTGTTATTATTAGCCGTTATCATGATAAGTTACTGTGGCCAGAGCGACGGGTGATTGTTGGTTTGTTTACTGATGCTAATATGAATGAAATATATGCGAGATTAGCTGAATATATTCCAGTATATTACTATAATTTTAGCCTAAAAGAGTCTGATTTGGACTATTTAAATCTTAGGCCATTAGCTGAAGTTGGTTTGAATATTAGTAAGGTAAAGGAGGTTACAGCTGATTTTACCTTATATAAATTAAGCTTAACGGATAATTTGATAAAATAATGATAAGTAAAAGATTGAATTGTTAATAAAACAATAACATTAGCTAAAAGTTAGGGTTTATCCTTGACTTTTTTTATTTTTTGTGATATAATTATATGTTGCTTAAAAAAGTGGTAAAGATGCTTGACATTAAGCGAATTTTATGCTAAGTTCATACATTAATTATAAATAAACAGCGGAACCTTTGAGGTCGCTAACCAAGTATTTTATGAAAAAGTTTTTAGCCATTGTCTTAATTATTGTTGTCAGTTTTTCAATTGTGAGAGCTGTGGGTCAAAGTCAATCTCAGGCTTATTATTCAGGGGATGGCTTGATGTATAACAATGAGCTTTATGTAGTAACCGCCAACTCTGGTTATTTAGAATTGTTTCGTTTGGAAGGTTCTAGCTTAAATCTGTTAACTCGCTTTAAACCGGTGAAAGAGGTAGGGATGATTACTGATACTGTAACTGATGCTGTGCTATTTGTTGAAGGCGGTCAGTTGATGACTTATGCTTCCAGCGGTAATCGTTTGTATAAATACAATGTAACTAATCCAGCTACTCCGTCTTTAGTATTTAAAACTGCTAATACTAACTGGGATTGGTATGGTCGTTTAGAAAAAACTGCCAATCAATTAATTACGGTTGGTTCCAAAGGTGTAAAAGTCTGGAATTCTGACTTACAGGTGATTGATAACTATGATGTAATCAATTTAACCAACCCTTATAATGTTCGTTTGTCTAATGATGGTCGTTTGATTTTTAATGTTACAAGCAGTCGTTTGGAAATTTTTGATCGTGACTTTCGTCGTGTGACTCAAACTGTAAACTTGTCTACCAATGATGTTAAAGGCAATCGTCGTGTGGCTTATGATGAGCCAGCTAATATGTTTTATGTGATGGATGATGCCGGTTTTAAGAGAATTGGTTTGTCTGGTGATATTTATAAATCTTTAAAACATGATAGTCGTTATGGTTATGATGCTATTTTATCAGGTGATAAAACTTCAGTGTATATTAGTAACGGTAGCACAATAGCTAAATTAAATAAGCTTAACTTTAAGTTTGAATCGGCTTATGAAAATAGTAATGCTAGCTGGAAGGGTTCTTGGGCGATGGGTATGGATATGGTAACTACTAATGATAGTGAAAAAATTGTAGTTTTTAATAATTCAGGGATCTTGATTTTGGATAGCGATTTAAGAATGTTAGGGGCTTACAAAGCCAAAGCTGATCAATCTGATAAAATTGGTAAAGAAATTGTTAAAGAGGCTCTAAGTTTAACCACTGATCGTGTGTCTGGAGCTCCTTACAGTGATGTTTTAGTGAAAGGTACTGGCTTTTGGCCTAATGAAGATTTGATTATTACTTTTGGGGCGGTGGAGTATAAAGCCGTAGCTAATGCCAATGGTCAGTTTGTTAGAGCTTTGTCTGTGCCGTCTATTAGAGAAACACGGACTGATATTAAAGTGGTGGGTAAAACTTCAGCAACTAGCTATAGTACCAGCTTTAATGTGGTTCAGCCTAAGTAATTAGAATTTTTAATTTGGAGGATATATATGAAAGTAGCATTTATTGGACAAAAAGGTATGCCGGCCGTTGGTGGCGGTGTGGAACGCTATGTAGAAGACTTGTCAATTCGTTTGGCGGAAGCTGGTAACGAAGTGACGGTGTATACTCGCGCCTACTACACGCCAGCTGCTTTACGGGAGTATAGCGGAGTGAAGTTGGTTAGTTTACCGTCTATTTACACTAAACATTTAGACGCTATTACCCATAGTTTTTTGGCTTGCATGCACGCTATTTTTAGTGGTGCCGAAATAATTCATTTTCAAAGTATCGGTTCGGCTTTAGTGTCTCCTATTCCAAGAATCTTTAACCCAAAGATTAGAATTGTTTCTACATTACAATCTCGTGATTATGAACATGGTAAATGGGGTCGTTTGGCTAAACGAGTTTTATTGTTGGGGGAGTGGTTAATGTGTAAGATGTCTGACTCAATTGTGGTGGTGACTCAATCAATGGTGGAATATGTACGTGAACGTTATGGCAAGGAGGCGATTTATATCCCAAATGGCGCAGTAATTCAACCAGAAGTCGGATCTGAATCTTTAGCTACTTGGAATTTGGAATCAAAAAAATATATTGTAGCTATTTCACGTTTTATTAGTCATAAAGGTTTAAGTCATTTAGTAGAGGCTTATAAACAATTGCCGGAATTAAAACAACCTTTAGTGTTGGTGGGTGAAGGATCCTTTACTGATGAATATGTGTCTGAATTAAAAAAATTAGCTTCGACTGACAAGCGGATTATTTTTACAGGTCCACAATATGGCGAAACTTTAGCAGAGCTTTATGCTAATGCTTACTTGTTTGTGCAACCCTCTGAATCTGAAGGTTTATCGTTGGCATTATTAGAAGCGATGGCTCGTCGTGTGCCAGTGTTAGTGTCGGATATTCCTGAAAATTTGGAAGCAGTAGGGCAAAGTGCTTTAGTGTTTGCGACTCGTGATGTTGAAGACTTGCGTGAAAAATTGCGTTTTGCTGTAGAAAACCCAGAAATTTTAGAAGAAAAAATCACTTTAGCTTTGCGGCGAGTAGATATTTGTTTCAACTGGGATCAAATTGCCCAAAATATGAATGAGCTCTATGCACAAAATTTAAATGAAGTAAAACCTTCAGAGGTTTTATCATAACTTGTTTTTTTGTCGCTGAGGTTTATAATAATTAAGCCTCAGAAAAAATTTGCAGTAGTGAAAGTTTTTTCTGAGGTTTAATTAAAATAGTACTTTAACAATTGTTTAATAAATGAGGTAAATATGAAACGGATACTAGGGTATCTTTGGCTACTATTAGTAGTGTCTTGCAATCGTGAGGGGCCAACTAATACTTCTGGGCGGGGCCTGGAAACTATCACTACTAAAGTGATGCAAGAAAATAATAATCAATTTCGGTATACGGTTTATTTACCACCTTGGTTGTCAGATGAACATCGTGAAGCTGTGAAGCCGTTTATTTTGATTTGCCAGGATGGCAATAAAAAGATAGTCGATTTTTCTATGGGCGATATTCAAAAAGCCGAACCTGGATGGGAAAATTATTACAGAGTTGATTTTGTGTTTGATGGTGATGAGGAAGTTAAGTTACTGATGACTTACGGTAATTATCGTACTACTAGTAACGATATGAAAGATTGGTCTTTTGCTATTTTGGCGAATAAAGATTCTCCTTATGTAGTTAAATATCAACCAAATAACAATCGAGCTGATGATACTTATTTAATCGGAATGATTTTCAAAGATGGACAAGTATCTCGATTGGATAATAGCTTGCTGGTGTCTTTAAAGGCTGAGATTATGATTGATAATCAAGTGCGAACTAAAGTTCCGGCTCACTTTCGGGCAGTGGATGTACAATATACTAACATTTTAGGTTTAGATGCTAAGAATCCTTTTGTTTGGGAGTTTTCCGATGGATTTTTTGGCTACGGACTGGATGTTTGGCATACTTTTGAAAGAGCTGGTAAAAAGAGTGTAACTTTAATTATGACGGATAATTTATCTCGAAAAGATACAGTAATAATGAATTTTACTGTTACAGATTAAACTTAATCCCTTGCTATAATAGCAAGGGATTTTTAATTTGTATTTTTTTTATGATGTGGTAGGATGTAGAGATACAACTTTATGAAATTATTAATAGACACAACAGATACAGATAAGTTGCGATTAGAAGTCTCGGATGATAAAGGTAAGCGCTTGGTCAAAACCACGGTGTCGGCTTTTCGTAAACAAGGAGAAAAATTATTACCAAGTTTAGATCGTCTATTGAAGCGTAAGTCTTGGCAGTTGTCAGACATAAAAGCCATAACAGTTGTTAACGGACAGGGGAGTTTTTCTGGTCTGCGCATTGGGATTGCGACGGCTAATGCTTTAGCTTATGTTTTAGGGGTGAGCGTCGTTGATGATCAGGGTAATTGTTTAAAGACTGATGATTTAAACATTGTGGAGCCTTATTATACAGCCGAGCCTAATATAGGTGGAAATAAGCCTGTGGATAACCAAAAGAATATTTAATTACTTATACACAGTTTCATGGCCTTTCTAAGACAGAAAGGCTTTTTTGTTAGCCTAAAACCCGATTATAAAGGTATTTTTGGGTTCTAAAGTGTTGACGGATGGTAAGTTGGTGGGGTAAAATGTAATAAGAGGGCAAGGAGTGGTAAAAAGTGGGGAAATATATGTTTATAGGCGAATACAATCATAACTTAGACGATAAAGGACGCTTAGCGATCCCGGCTAAGTTTAGAGCCGCTTTAAATAACGGAGCAGTTGTTACCAAAGGGTTGGACAACTGTTTGTTTTTATATTCGAAGCTAGCTTGGGAAAAAATTGCCGCCACGATGTCCGCTTTGCCAGTGAATAAAGCTAACGACCGTGCTTTAGCTAGACATTTTTTAGCTGGCGCCATGGAAGTGGAGTTTGATACTCAAGGTAGAATTAATCTGCCTGAGTATTTAAGAGTTTTTGCTGGCTTGAGTAAAAAAACTATTGTGGCCGGATTGTATGACCGTTTAGAAATTTGGGATGAAACAGCTTGGAACAAATATAAATCAGCGACCGAAAAGAAATCAGCAAGTATCGCTGAAGCCTTAGATGGCGTTAGTGTGTAATATGATATATCAGCATAAGCCGGTGTTGCTTAGTGAAGTTGCAACCGCACTTAATTTAAAAAACGGTGATGTAGTAATTGATGGTACTTTAGGTGGCGGAGGTTATACAATGGAGTTTTCAAGTTTGGTTGGTAAAACAGGGAGGGTTTTATCAATCGACGCCGATGAACTGGCTTTGAATAACTTCCGCCAAATCCAAAAAACTAAAGGGTTTGACAATGTAAAAATTATAAAAGGCAATTTTAGAGACATGTTTGATTTAGTTAAGCCTGATGTGGGAACGGGATTGGTAGCGGCGATAGCTTTGGACTTAGGCTTATCTTCAGCTCAACTTGATGACCTAAATCGAGGCTTTGCTTTTTCAACAGACGGACCTTTGGATATGTCTTTCGACAGTAATGGTATTAAAACGCGCCAGGTCGTAAATAAATTTTCAGAAGCCGAACTTATTAAAATTTTTAGAAATTACGGAGAGGAACCGATGGCTTCTAGAATCGCCAAAGCGATTGTAGTGGCAAGACGCAAGAGTTCTATAGAGAGTAGCGGACGTTTAGTGGAAATAATTGGTGAGTCACTACCAGCTGCTTATAAAGCCCGTAGTCGAAATCACTTTGCAACAAGAGTATTTCAAGCTATCCGTATTGCTACTAATCATGAGTTACAAGCTCTAGCTGAAGTTCTGCCTCAAGCTCTGAGACTTTTAAAGCCTGGTGGAAGATTAGCGGTGGTTTCTTTTCATAGTTTAGAAGATAGGATAGTAAAGAATTTTATAAAGCAAGAAAGCAAAGATTGTATTTGCCCACCGATGGTTCCGGTTTGTGTTTGTGGACATTTAGCTCGTTTGAAAAATTTAACTAAAAAACCAGTGATAGCTAATGAGGATGAAATTAAACTAAATCCTAGAGCGCGTAGTGCTAAATTAAGAGTCGCTGAGAAATTGAATTAATAATTTTTTAATCATATGATTCAAGGAGAGGTTGTCGTGCCAATGTCAGGCATTAATACGACAGTGAATCACAACACGATTCGTTTGAATTTAAAAATAATTAACGGGTTACTGCTTAGTATTATTGCGTTAGTTTCCATTTCTTATGTGATGGATATGAACGCTTTGTCGGTAAGTGGCTTTGCCTTGCGTGATTTGAAAACGCAAGCAGCCGAATTAAACGAAGCCAATACAGCTTTAGAGGCTAAAATTAGTTATCTTAGCTCTTATAGCTACCTTAAAGAAAAAATCGATGCTTTAGGAATGGTTTCGGCAGGGACAGCTCTGTTTATTGCTAAAAACGACAGCCTTATTGAGTTGCAGTAGCTTCTAAATTCTGATATGGGAGCATGGTCTTCGAGAAACGCTACTAGCGGTCGGTATAGTGTTAATTACAACGGCCGTTTAAAACTGATAATGGCAGTTGTTTTTTTGTTGTCCGGTTTATTAATCGGGCGTTTGTTTTATGTGGCGGTATGGCGTAATAGTGAATATTTAACGGCGGCGGCTGATCAGCACGGCTTGGTTACTCAAATAGCACCAACACGTGGAAAAATATATTTAAGAGACAATAAAGATGGAATTGATAAATTATATCCGCTGGCTTCTAATAAGGAACTAGTGACAATATATGCAGTGCCTCGTGATATTAAAGATCCTCAGCGGTTAGCTGAGGTTTTGTATGAATTTTTTAAGAAAGCAACGATAGAAAAAGAGGTTAGTGAATTATTAGATAAACAAGATAAAGAAAATTTAATAATGACAGCTAATAATTTGGCAGTTAATCCAGAAGTTTTGGCGGCTGATCCGGCTTATTCAGCGATGCGTGAGGCTAAAAAACAGGAAGTTCTAACAGCTCGTAAAAAAGAGGAGGTAAATAAGTACTTATTAGCCCTAACTAAGAAAAACGATCCGTATGAGCCTTTAGAAAAACGTGTTGACATGGACTTAGCTAAAGCTTTTCATTTAGCAGCGTCAGCTACTTGGCCGGTGTCATTAGTGCCTGATGATTTAGAATGGACAGGTTCGCATTTAACCAGTGAAAAACTAGATTACAAAACCGGTGATCCATTACAAATACCTGGTATTGGATATGAAAAAGATTCGTTTCGTATTTATCCAGAAAAAAATACAGCCGCTCAATTAATAGGCTATGTTTCGATGGAAGCGGAAAATAAAAATGGTGACTGGGGAAGACATGGCCGTTATGGATTAGAGGGTTTTTTTGATCAAGAATTGTTTGGTAAATTCGGTGCATTAAAAACAGAAAAAGGTTCTGGCGGGTTAACTATTCCTAATGATCGAGAATTTAAAGCGGCTCAAGCTGGCGATGATTTAATTTTAACTTTAGATAGAACTATTCAATTTTTGGTAGCTGAAAAAATTAAAACAGCTGTAGAAAAATATAAAGCGGAAAGTGGATCGGTAATTATTTTAGAACCGAATACCGGGGCGGTAATAGCCATGAATAGTTATCCCGATTTTAATCCTAATGAATATTTTAAAGTAGATGATGTAAAATATTTTAATAATCCAGCAGTTTTTGATCAATATGAACCTGGGTCGGTTTTTAAAGCTATTACAATGGGGGCGGCTTTAAATGAAGGCAAAGTAAATCCTGAAACCACATATAATGATACTGGACAAATAATGATTAGTGGTTGGCCTAAGCCAATTAGTAATTCTGACTTTCAAACTAAAGGGGCTTATGGCACAGTAAGTATGACAGTAGTTCTAGAAAGATCTTTAAATACTGGGGCGGTTTATGCCATGCGACAAATTGGTGATAAAAAATTTGCCGAATATTTGGAAAGGTTTGGTTTTGGAGAAAAGACTGGTATTGAGCTTGAGGGAGAATCTACGGGTAATATCAGTTCAATGAAGTTAAAAAAAATTAAAGAAATTTCTGCAGCCACAGCTTCTTTTGGCCAAGGAATTTCAGTGACTCCAATCCAGATGGTTTCAGCTTACGCGGCAATTGCTAATGGTGGATATTTGGTTAAACCTTATGTGGTGGCGGAAATCCGTAGTGTCAATGGAAATACTTTGGTAACTAAATCAGATAAAAGCAAGCCAGTTTTAAAAAACTTTGTAGCTAAATCACTTGCTGGTATGTTAGTTCAAGTGGTAGAAAATGGTCATTCTAAAGGAGCTAAACTGCCTGGTTATTGGATAGCTGGTAAAACCGGTACAGCACAATTGGTTGATCCTGGTAAACGTGGTTATGTCAAAGATGCTTATAATCACACTTTTATAGCTTTTGGCCCGATAGAAAAGCCACGCTTTGTGATTTTAGTACGTTTAAAAAACCCTAAAGGTTACGTTTATGCCGAGGAAACAGTTGTGCCGGTAGCTAAGGAAATTATGGAATTTATGATGAATTATTGGCAGGTTGCCAAAACTAGACAATAAATATAGACTAATTATATGGGTAATTTTTAATTTTGTAATTTTCTAATTTTAAAATAATGTGTTAATTTTTTAAAACATCGAGAAATTATTTTAAAATTAGAAATCTAAAATTAGAAATTTATTATACTTATGCTTAAGATATTACAATTTATTTTAAAATGGTTGGCTAAAGGTGTTATTTGGAGATACAACCCCCGTTTAATAGGTATTACTGGATCTATTGGTAAAACTAGCGCTAAAGATGCGACGGCAGCTGTTTTGTCAAAACGTTTTCGAACACATTCTAGTCAAAAAAATTATAACAATGAATTAGGCGTGCCGTTAACGATTATTAATGCTGAATCTGGTGGTAAATCAATTAGCGGTTGGTTAAAGGTTTTTGTTAAAGTTTTATGGCTAATGATAATTAAAGATAAAAATTATCCAGAGCTGATTGTTTTAGAAATGGGAGTTGATAAGCCTGGAGATATGGATTATCTTTTGTCGATCGTTAAATTGGAAGTGGCAATTTTAACCTATGTTGGATCTTCGCATTTGGAACAGTTTGGCGGTCATAAAAAATTAGCTGAAGAAAAAGCTAAAATCTTTAACGGCTTAGTTAAAAACGGTACGGCAATAATTAATAGTGACAATGAAGCGGCACTGGGGCAGGCGATTAATGTTCAAAAGCGTTTGATGTTGTATGGTAGTACTAACCGAGCAGATTTACAAGCGACGGAAATTGTTTGGAAGTGTAGTGTTGCTGATACGGCTAATAAACTAAACGGTGTAATGTTTAAAATTAAATATCAGGAGGCGGTGATTCCAGTGCAGTTGCCTAGTATGATTGGCAGGCCAGCGGTTTCAGCAGCGTTAGCGGCGACGGCGGCTGGTTTAGCATTTGGATTAAACGGTATAGAAATTTCTGAGGCTCTGAGGTTATGGATACCAGCCCCGGGGCGTTTAAGATTGTTAAGAGGCGTTAATGATTCTGTAATTATTGATGACACTTATAATGCGGCACCGCAATCAATGTTAGCAGCTTTAGAGGTATTAGATGAAATTAGGCTTTTTGGAGCGGCTCGTAAGTGGGCGGTGTTAGCTGACATGTTAGAGTTGGGGAGCGATAGTGAAAAAGGTCACTTGGAAGTTGGTAAACAGTTAGCAGTTATTCCAAAGGCCCGCTTGTTATATTTAGGTAGTCAAGCTAATTATATCGCTATTGGTGCTCGCAAAGCCGGTCTGGCTGAAGACCGTATTCAAGCTTTTAATAACACTCAAGAAATTGTAGATTATTTATTAGAAAGAATTGAGCCTAATGATTTAATATTAGTGAAAGGTTCTCAAGGGATGAGAATGGAAAAAGTGGTGAAGGGACTTTTGACCGAAGGAGAGCTGGCTGATAAGTTGTTGGTGAGACAAGGGGAAGGGTGGAGTAGTTAGCAACTAACAATTTCACAGAGGATAATTTTAAATAAATATTGTTATGCAATTGACACCTATAATTTTAAAAGCTATCAATGAAGCCTGTCGTTTACATAACGGACAGTTTCGTAAAGTTGAACAAGACTTGCCTTATGTTAGCCATTGTATGGCTGTGGCATGGTTGGTGGCTGAAGCTGGCGGTAATGAAACGGCAGTAGCGGCGGCTTTTTTACATGACACTTTGGAAGATGTGCCTGGTTATAGCTACGAAAAATTAACTACTGATTTTGGAGAGGCGATTGCTATGGTGGTGCGTGAAGTTAGTGAAGACGAAGAAAAGGGCGGCCCTAGAGCACCGTGGAAGTTTCGTAAAGAAAGTTATTTGAAACACTTGGAAAATGCTAGTCAAGAGGCTTTATTAGTGGCTGCGGCAGATAAAATACATAATTTAAGATCTATGATAGAGTCTTATCTTAAGCATGGTGAGGTAATTTGGAAAACTTTTCATGCAACCGATGATGAAAAATTATGGTTTTATGAACAAGTTTTATTAATTTTAAAAAAACGATTAGATAATTCACTAGTTGAAGAATTAGCAACGGTATTAATTGAGGCACGGCATAATTTTAATAAATAATATAAAATAAAAAGCCCTTTATTGTTAGGGTTTTTTGTACTTTATTGGTTATTTATGTAAATCTCCAAAATGTTTAAGAATGTTAAAGGTTGATGTTTATTTATATAATCTTTTCAAGATTATATAAATACTTAGTTTTTAGTTAAAACGGCTTATAAAAAAGGACCACGATGTGGTCCTGTGTGTAATCAGTTTTTTAATCAAGTTGATTGATGCCGAATAATTGGCGGTCGATATTTTTCGTTTTTTTTAGCAGCTTCAGAGGCTTGTTTTTTTTGTAAGTCAGCAGCTCGCTGCTTGATTTGTTCTAATGCTTTTTTGGCAATTAAAGCATTATTTATTAGAATTTTGTTGATAACATCTCCCTTGGCCATGAATTCTCCTTCAAAAAATGTAAAAAACTTTTAGCTACTTAATTATTATAGCAAATAATGATTATAAAGTCAATAGTAATTGGTAATGTTCTAGGGACACTCGCTGCAATGCTTTTGCTCGCACGCAAAAGCATTTAGCTTGTTCCTGACCAGGTTCGATTCCCCAC
>PFAM01000001.1 GCA_002778705.1 Candidatus Falkowbacteria bacterium CG10_big_fil_rev_8_21_14_0_10_37_14
CCATAATACGACTTAATAGTTTGATCAAAAGATTCTTGGCTAATTTCTTTATTCAGTAAAACATCATGCCTCGCTTTAATCTTTCTTAACAGTCTTTTTTTAGTTTTAGTCCTAAGCGCTCGGTAATGCGGTAAAATTACATAACCTAAAAAATCCAGCCCTTGATCAAATTTTCTGATAAAAACTTTGTTGGGATGCAATTGTAATAACAAATTAGTTTGTAAAAAACCCTATTCAATCAAGAACAGGGTTAAAGTAAAAAGGAACAAGGGTTAAGAAACTACTGCACGCGAACGCAAGTCGTCGAAGGAATATCCAAGAAAGCACAAATTGACGCTGAGCTCGTCATCGTGCCAATGGACATTAGGCACATGGCCATTCGAGTAGCGCGAACCGCTACACAATGTTATATTGTCAATGTCCAGATGTTTACCGGTTTCTTCAAAATAAGCCAGTTCCATCAACAATCTTTCCAATAAAGTAATACCGGAAATTTTATCATCTTTTAGATCTTTTACTGAACGGTTTTTTAATTCCTCATCAGCTTCAATCCTGTTTCTAAATCTAACAGCATAACTGTCTTTTTTAGAATCTCTGTCATTAACCGGAACATCCTTGTCGCATAAATCGTTTTTATACAACCAAACTTTCATGTGACTTTTTAAGACATGCAAAACTTGGGTAATTTTAAGATCTTTAGCGACTATTAATACTCTATCAAAACCTTCCTGATGATCAGGGATTTTAACATTAGATAAATCAACGGAAGAACCGAAATATTTCTTGTAAAAATTTGTCCACCATAATTTAATAGCCTTGTCATCTTGAGACGGGTTACCAAGTTTAGGGATAAAAGCCTGAGACAGCAAATTTCTTAATTCTTCACGATTCTCAATGCAATACTGAGGATTAAATTCACGTGACAAACAAGCTGCAACAGCGCCGACAAATTCGGCATATTAACCCTAAGGTCATTTCTTTGGAAGCGATACCATTTTCCATGGCGTTCTCCTTTTTTAATTGTAAAACAACAAAATTAATTTTTTATAGCGTTTTGCTAATGACTGTATAACAGCACACCTTGAGATATTTGTCAAGGGTATTATAGCTTTTGGCTAAAATGTATACAAAAAACGAGTTATCAAAACCCGCTTTTTTAAATTTTACACAGATTTCAAAGGGTTTTTACTTAACCTCAAACCTTTAAGCCACTTTAATGCCAGTAGTCTTTATTTCACAAACCAAGGGATTGGCATTAGATTTAAACTCTGCTTCAGTAAACCCCTGCGGTTCAATTCTGAGATCTACACCTGTTCTTAACTTCCATAACAAAAACTTACCTTCGTCATAATTTTTCTTCAATCTATTACTAACCACAGCCACATCAATATCACTCCATTTATTAGCCTTACCATTAGCCTGAGAGCCAAATAAATAAATAGCTAAAAATGGGTAATCAGCTTTTTTTAACTCTTCTGAATATCTTTTAACTATTTTTTTAGCTTCAAGTTTTGACATAATTTTTTATATAGCTTGATTATATCCTTAAGATAATCTTCACAATAATCTTTGGTGGCTAATTTACAAAAATCTAATTTAAAATCAGGATATCGTGATCGCAAATTGAATTCATTAACGTTTATAAGGAGATTGATTTCAAGTTCGGTTAATTTTAGTTTAGCAATATTGGCTAGTCTTTCTAAGTCATGAATTCTAGGCGCCGGCTCCTTAATAATACTAACCGCATAAGCCTTGATTATTTTCTCCAAAATGATATGCCCAAAGAATAGACTGTCCGCAAAACGCTTAGTTTTAACTAAAGCTTTCATGGTTTCAAAATCATGTTCAGCGGTTTTTTTGCCAATAAAGCTCTTGGTCTTTAATTTGAAGTCTAGTTAATACCATATTTATTTTATAGAACCATTTTACCAAAACTATAGTAAATAATAAATAGCTACTACGCATTGCCAAAACCTTATTTTTAATGTATACTGAACCGAACTTAAAAATTACTTCATTATATTATATGCCTCCTAAAAAAAACAATTCCATTTTAAGCGGTCCTCTGATCAAGGTGCGAGGAGCTAAAGTCCATAACCTTAAAAATATTGATGTGGACATTCCTCGAGATAAATTAGTAGTTATCACTGGTTTATCTGGCTCTGGTAAATCCAGCCTGGCTTTTGACACTATTTATGCTGAAGGCCAACGCCGTTATGTAGAATCCCTCTCCGCCTATGCTCGACAATTTATCGGTTTAATCGATAAGCCAGATGTAGAATCTATCGAAGGTCTCTCGCCTGCAATTTCCATTGACCAAAAATCTACTTCACACAATCCTCGTTCTACTGTCGGCACCGTCACCGAAATCTATGATTATTTGCGATTATTGTATGCACGTGTCGGCGTACCACACTGCCCTAGTTGCGGTGATCCTATTCGACCTTACGCCTTAGATGAAATCATTAAAACTATTAATGACAGTTACGCTAAACAAACTATCACAATTTTAGCGCCGATTATTCGTGATAAAAAGGGTGAACATAAAGGTGTGATTACTGGTATTAGCCGAGCTGGTTTTGCGCGTCTGCGTTTTGACAAACAACTTATGCCTTTGGAAGAATTTGAAGATTTAACCGTGGACAAACAAAAAAAACATTCTTTAGAAATTGTGATAGATCGCCCAAGTATAAGCACTGATAAAGATGATATTGCTCGATTAAATGAAGCGGTAGCTAAGGCTTTAGATTTATCCAACGGTTTAGTTCTAATTGTGGATGAAAAAAATCAGGAAGTATTATTTTCCAATCTATCAGCTTGCGCCAAATGTGGCATCAGCTTACCAGCATTAGAACCTCGACACTTTTCTTTCAACAGCCCACATGGCGCTTGTGTAGAATGTTCCGGCCTTGGGGTTAAACAAATTATTGATCCTGATTTAATTTTAAACCGTAAACTAACAATAGCTCAAGGTGCTATTAAGCCTTGGATTCATAGCAATATGAACGGCCAAATGTGGCGCTTAAAAACTTTAGGTGCTGTCGCTGGTCAATATGGTTTTGATTTAAATACTCCCATCAATGACTTAACTTTTAAACAGTTGAATGTTGTTTTGTATGGTAGCGGCGAAAAAGAGTATAATGTTGATTGGGATAATAAAGCTTTTAATGGTTCGCGGAATATTACTTACGAGGGGGTTATTCCTAATTTAGAAAGACGCTTTAAAGAAACTGAGTCTGATTATATTCGCAAAGAAATAGACGCTTATATGCGACCATTAGTCTGTTCCGTTTGCCAAGGTAAAAGACTTAAACCGGAGATTTTAGCTGTTAAAATTAATAACTTATCAATTGCCGAGGTGACCGCTTTATCAATCGTAGATTGTAAAAACTTTTTTAATAATCTTAATCAAGAAACTTGGAGTAAGCAACAACAAAAAATTTCCAAACCAATTTTAAAAGAAGTGGCTACACGCCTAAACTTTTTATCTGATGTCGGCTTGGATTATTTAACTTTAGATCGTCAATCAAATTCTTTGTCTGGTGGCGAAGCACAACGCATTCGTTTAGCTACCCAAATCGGTTCATCTTTAATGGGAGTACTGTATGTTTTAGACGAACCCTCTATCGGCCTACACCAACGCGATAACGCTAAACTGATTACCTCTTTAAAAAATCTGTGCTCTTTAGGTAATACTGTAATTGTGGTAGAACATGATGAAGTGACTATGCTCGAATCTGATTATATCATTGATGTCGGCCCAGGAGCTGGAGAACATGGCGGACAAATTATCGCCGTTGGGACACCGCAAGAAATTATGGCTAACCCCAATTCTTTAACTGGGCAATACCTATCAGGTAAAAAGAAAATTGAAAGACCTAGCAAAGAACGCACAGGCAACGGTTATTATTTAAAAATTATCGGTGCCGAAGAACATAATCTTAAAAACTTAGACATCAACATTCCTTTAGGTAAACTAGTGGCAATTACCGGAGTGTCTGGTTCTGGTAAATCAACTTTAGTGACTGACATTTTAGCCAAGGCTTTAGCTAAACATTTTTACAGAGCTAAAGATCAGCCTGGTAAACATACCAGAATTGAAGGTTTGGTACACTTAGATAAAGTAATTGAAATTGATCAATCCCCCATCGGTCGCACTCCTCGATCTAACCCAGCCACCTACACTGGTGCCTTTACACCTATTCGTGATTTATTTGCTTCTTTGCCAGAAGCTAAATTGCGCGGATTTTCGATTGGGCGTTTTTCTTTTAATGTTACAGGTGGTCGTTGTGAAGCTTGTTCTGGAGATGGTATTATTAAAATTGAAATGCAATTTTTACCAGATGTTTATGTAGAATGTGATGTTTGCCATGGTCATCGTTATAATCAAGAGACTTTAGAAATTAATTATAAAGAAAAAAATATCGCAGACGTATTAAATATGACAGTGGAAGAAGCACGAGACTTTTTTAGACACATCCCTAGTATTTATAATAAGTTGGTAACCTTACACGAAGTTGGCTTAGATTATATTAAACTTGGGCAGTCAGCGACCACTTTATCTGGTGGAGAAGCCCAACGAATTAAACTAGCCACCGAACTATCTCGTCGTTCCACTGGCAAAACTTTGTATATTTTAGACGAACCAACCACCGGTTTACATTTTGAAGATATTAAAAAATTACTTGGAGTTTTAAATAAATTAGTAGATAAAGGTAATTCGATGTTAATTGTAGAACACAACTTAGATGTTATTAAATCGGTAGATTGGATTATTGATCTAGGACCGGAAGGTGGAGCAAAAGGTGGTTATATTGTAGCAGAAGGCACTCCAAAACAAGTGGTTAAAAACAAAAAAAGTTTAACTGGACAATTCTTAAAACCCCTTATTAAAATGTAAAAGGTGACAGAAAATGTAGTTTAAAAAACATTACAACCTGTCAGCTATTGACAGGTTGTAATGTTTATGCTATGTTTAAAAATCGTTTTCGGAAACAGGTTGTTTTTAGCGGGCTAGGCACGACAAGCATGGGGATTTTATCGCAAGATCGCTTCTGGTTACGACTGGAATCTTTCTTGTGAAAATTTTCTTGCCTACCCGCTTAAGTCAAGCTGTTCCTCAAAACTAAAAACGCCCTGAAGCCTTAGTTGGTGCCGGGGTGTTTTTTATTGTTTTATATTTGTAGTGGCATTATAAAGGTCCAAGACTTCAGCCTCCGATAAAGCTCGGTTATACAATCTAATATCAGACATTAATCCATTAAAATAAAAGTCGCCATGCACACTGCGACCAATCCAAACAGCACTAATGGCCAAATGATTTGAAGACCAATTATTATTAGTTCCTGTAAAAGATTGTAGCACTCCTTTTTTGTAGTATTTCCACTCTTCTCCATCCTGTGTAAACACGAGATAAGTCCAATATGTATCTGAACTTATTCAAACTGACTAAATAAAACTTTTTATTTGGTAAAACCAACAATCTTTGCTATATTACTATCAAGCACTTGTGGGGGCTTTAACCCCCTTAGCGGTTAGTTTTATAAACCACAAACAGGTGCTTTTTGTTTTGTCTCTATTCTAGGATTTTGATAATAAGTGACTAAAGCCCTTTTCATTAAAGCCTATTAATTTTTTTTAAATAAGGCTATTGGATGGTGCTAATTTTATCATAAAATAATTTAGTGCATTCTTTATTTTTCTTCACTAATCATAATTTATAATTCTAAACTAGACGTGACGGTGGACTTAATAGGAGTAGTGCTACTTGGAGTAGAAGATGAGAGTGAGCTGACACCTACTAAACAAACAGCTTGCCATGGTACATAATGAGAAGAAAATCTTTTTTCTTTTACTTCACCATTAGGATAAGTCACTTTATAATCAAAATAAGCGTCGGCACCGTTATGAGCAGACTCAGAACATTTTTTAGTGCCCACAGGAAGTTCTGTAGTCTCAATAGTTTTAGTGGGAGCCGGCTTAACGATATTATAAATAGTTGGGTAGGTGTGTATTACTTGACGACCGTCTTTAGTTCCCCAAACTTCGAAACGCAGTTTATCACCAATAACCTTAGTGATTAATAAAATATTATTACCAGTGTCATTTAAAAATTTCAGATCAGGTGCTGGATCATAAATAGTAGCATCAGTTCCAGCTGGTTCATAATAACCAACTCGATAAGAGTGGTTGCGTCGTTCAGTAATAGGCAAACCAGAATCAACAGCAGCCCGAAACATCGTTGTCCCAATCTGACATAGACCACCACCATATTCCGGAACGGTTTTATTTTCCTTAATCACTAATTCGGTTAAATAGCCAGTAGAGGCATCAATAGTTCCTAAGGTTTTCATCATAGAAAATTCCTCTCCAGGTTTCACCACTAAACCATTAACAGCCTTAGCGCCATTAGCAATATTGTGGCGACGATTAACTGGAGAGCCCGCAAAACTAGAAGTACCAATACCAATAATTTCATTAATACCGTTTAACCAAGCTTGATCGCCTTCAGCTACAGAATTAATAATTTCTATCTTTAAACTAACGGTACTAGAACCATTATTTAGTTGTTTAGCGATTTCTTGAGCGCTATCTTCCACCAATAAACGTCGACCAGGAGTGGCTGATTCAAAAACAGTTACGCGGCCGTCAGCCATTTGAAAACGGGGAGCTTGAACTTCTTTATCAACTTCTGTTATTACTTTTTCCATTAAATATCTAGCAATTTTATCTTGACGCCAAGTTAACTTCCACCCATTATCTTGAACTGGACCCAACCAAGAACGTAAAATCGTGCGCTTGACTAGTATTGGATTTTCAACGCCTAATAAATTTAAATCATTAACCGGTAAAAGATCGTCAGTGTTGTTTATTAAAGTTTGCAGATCCGCTGAAATAATTTGAGGTTTCTTTTCTTGTAAACTTAAAACAACCGAAACTAGAGAACCACTGCTTAAAGACTTATAAATCTCATTAACCGCTTTAGAATAATTAATAACCAACCCCATTTGTTCTGGCACAACCCTCCAGCCATTTTCATATTTTAAATCAGCTTCAAGCATCGGCCTTTCTAAATCACCACAATTATCCCGTAACTTTTTTTCTACCGCTCCAGCCTGATATTTAATAGGCCAAGTAATAACACTTGGTTTAAATAATAAGCTAAAACGCTTTAACCAATTTTGAACCCAGCCATTCTTGCGCCCAACAGCTAAAATCTCTTTCCAGGCTTTTTCACTATCCAGCCAATAATAATCAACTGGTGCTCCAACAGCATTAACTTCTGATGGAGGAATGATTAATGATTTGCCAGAACAAACAACTGTGACACCAGATAATAATTTATCTTGCTTATTTTTTAATGTCTTCAAAGCGGTTGCTTGGTCTAAGCCGCTTAAATCCATATTACCTAATTTAACACCGTAATAAACTTTAGATTGATAATAATTATCAACGCCTAAAAGAATAGCTGTAATAAACACTACTCCAATCAAAATAAACCCAAGTATCCATAATAATCGCTTGGACAAATCCTTGCCAATCTCCAAAAGGTGCGTATTTTTCTTCATAATTTTCAGCGCAACTTCCTAAAATTAATCAGGAAACAATTTTTATAAGCTACTTGATTTTTATTTTAGTTTCTTTTTGAACCTTAGCTTTAGATAAAATAATTGTTAAAACCCCTTTATCTAAATCCACATCAATACTATTTTCATCAACTTCAAAAGGCAAAATTAAAGTGCGTGAAAAACGCCCCCAATAACATTCACGATATAAATAATCCTTATGATCAATAAAACTGTCCATTTCCCGTCTTCCTTTAATCGTCAACATATCCCCTGATAAAGTTATATCAATATCTTCAGGTTTAGCGCCAGCAATCGTAGACTTAACTATTAATTTATTGTTTTGTTCATAAACATCAACAGCTAATTGGCCCTCTTCAAAATCTAAGTCGGCTAAATGCTGACTAAAATTTTTTTCTTCTGATGCCTCAGTTAAATCTTTTTTAAATAAACTCATATATCTCAATCTTAAATTATTTTTTAGTAATCGGAAATTCTAAACTTACTTGAGTCCCGACATTTTCAATAGAGTCTACTAAAATTGTACCCTTCATTAACTCTACAATTTGCTTAGTAATCCAAAGACCTAAACCGGTGCCGGAAATGGAAGCTGTTTGATCATTAGTAACTCGATAAAATTTTTCAAATAAATGCTCCCTCTCTTTAGCGGACATTCCGATACCAGTATCTTGAATTCTTAAAATTAAAGTTTCGTTATTTTTAACTTCCGCTAATACTTCCACACTACCTTTTAGGGTGTACTTAACGGAGTTACCTATTAAATTAACTAAGACTTGTTTAAAACGATCTTTGTCTAACATTAAAGGCGGTAAAAGTTGAGACTTTTCGGCGGTTAATTTTAAGTTTTTATCATTAGCTTGAAGTTGTAACTCTTTAACGGTCTCTTCTACAATGGGCCAAATATCAATTGGTTGTAATTCAATTTTTAAACGATCTTGTTCAATACGACTAACATTTAACAAATCTTCAATTAAGGCTTTAAGACGAAGAGTAGAGGTGTTCATCATTTCTAAACATTCACGCGCTTTATCATTAACTACTAACTGACCACTTTTATCTTCTAAAATTAAAGAGGCATAACCCTGAATTACAGTAATTGGAGTCTTTAACTCATGAGAAGCCATAGACAAAAACTCATCTTTCATAGCGTCAACTTCTTTAATTTTGTTGTATAAAATAGTGTACTCAAATAATCGTGAGTTAGCTAGAAGTAATAAAACAATAATTAAAATAGTGGCAATTAAAACCCAATAAGATCTGACTAAAACATTTTTAGTTAGATCATCAGTTATACCGACCGAAACTTGCATAGACAGTAAAGCTTGTTTTTGACCAGTAACATCTTTTAACGGGGCTACCACTAACCAATAACGTTTAAATTGGTTAGCTTGGCCAGTGGGCTCGGAAATCAGTTGTGCTGTTGGCCAATCACGACTCCATGATAATAAATAGATTGTACGTTTAGTGGTAGAATTAATTAATTTAGGATCTAAACTGGCGATAATTTTAAATTCACCATCTGATTCTGGATAAAAAATATCAAAACTTTTAATTTCGTCTTCTTGGTCACTGAATAATAATTTATTATACTCATTAACAAACTGTTTTAAATCTTCTGGTGATTGTAGTTTATCTATTACACCAACGTTAATCGCTTGGCTAATACC
Source organism: Candidatus Falkowbacteria bacterium CG10_big_fil_rev_8_21_14_0_10_37_14 (assembly GCA_002778705.1). Taxonomy (GTDB): domain Bacteria; phylum Patescibacteriota; class Patescibacteriia; order Patescibacteriales; family Patescibacteriaceae; genus 1-14-0-10-37-14. The sequence continues at coordinate 9,254 of PFAM01000001.1, forward strand.
AATTGCTTTTGTATATAAACTTTGATCAATGGTTTGTTTAAAAGCATTAGTAAACAACACTGTATTTAAAATTACAGTGGCTGGAATAATAATCAACAAGGCAATAGAATAAAAAATTTGTTGATTGCTTTGCCAAAATTTAGCTTTTAAAACAGGGCTACTTATTTTAGGCATTTATCTTATGTCTAACAACTAAGAATAAAATTACAAAACTGGTAATTAAGGCGAGGGCGGCCACAGCATAAAATACAACCATATTTCTAGTGGTGCTAGGAGTATAGGTAGCATCTTCTATTTTAACAAATTCATCTAAAGACACAGCTTTAGCTTCTTTGATTAAAAAGGCGGCCGGATTAGAAACCTCTTGAATATGTCCTTGGTCATCGTTAACCGCTACATAAACCTCATGTTTACCATCTATTAAGGTTTTGTCTAAATCATAAACCCAATTACCATTAGCATCTGCCACTACGGTAACCACAATAGGCATAACACTATAAATATAAATAGTTACAACTTGGTTAGGTTTAGCTACGCCTTGCATATTTAATTGACTAGTTTTATTGGCAGTATCAATGTTGGTAGTTAAAATGCTAATAATTTTTAGATTTTGACTAGGCGTTGTTTCTTTAAACTTTGGTTGCTCTAAAGCACGCCCACTAACAACCGCTTGGTCAACCGGATTTAAGACTGTGGTTATCTTTTTTTTAGCTGGGCTTAAAGGATCGTTACCGGTACGCACTTCAGTAGCATCATCATAACCATCGCCATCAGTGTCTCGATTATCAGGGTTGGTGCCTAAACGTTTTTCAATATCATTAGGCAAGCCATCGCCGTCATTATCAAACATTAAAACAGCTGGCAAGAGAGTGGTTTGATTAGCATCTATCTTAGCTGCTGCTAAAAATATTTTAGTATCACTAACGCTAGGTGCAAAAGGAGAAACATCCACTTTAACAACATTGTTAACTTGAGCGGCATTTGGGTTAGCCCCAGTAGTTGGGATAACGGCCACTTGATTAACAGTAAAATTATTAGAATTGTTATTAAGGGTGGCTGAGGTACCAACTACAGTTTCTATAGAACGACGATTTTCATCACTAAGTGGTTGATCACGCCAATCACCTAAAATAATACTATCAACTACAATAGAACATTGTTCCGCTGTTAAATCTCGACATTTTAAAGGTTGCCCATATTTACTAAATAAATAATCACGACAAACAACTTTGCTAGTTATTTTAGCTTGTAAACATTCGCTAATAATTTGAGTTTGGCGTAAGTAAATTTCACAATCTCGAGGTGTTATTAAACCAGCGTCTAAACAAATGTTTGGTATTTTTTGTTCTATAGCTTGTGTGGTTAGTTGTGTAATTAACTCTGGTTGATTTTTTGTGGTAGCGGTTTCTTGAATTACAACACTAGACTCAGTAGTTGGTTGTTTTTTTAATACTTCTAACTCATATTGATTGTTAATCTTGTTTTTATCTTCAGTTGCGGTGTTCTTATTAACAGCTGTTTTTAGTTGGTATTCACAGCCTCGAACAATGGCTGGACGAACGGTAGTTTGATTAGGACAGTCCTTTACTAATTTACAACTGCGATTAGCTTGTTGATTAGGTTGACAAGCAGACCATTCACTACACTGCCATTCGTCAATCTGACAAGCGTTAGTTACAACACAGTTACGACTTAACGCTTCAGGACGACCTTCACAATTAGTTGGTTGTGGTGATAAAACTGTGCGAGATTGTTGTCCATTAAGGCACTTTGTCCAAGATGAGTATTTATAAAGACATTTAGCTTTAATCTTTTCGGTGGTCGTGGTGGTGTTTAATTGGCAAGTTTCATAAATTGATGGTTTATTAGTAGTAGTAATTTGACAATTTTTAATAGTTTTACAAGTGCGGTAGTGGACGCCAGTGCTTAAACAATCACCCCAAGTTGTACATTCCCAGTCGGCAAGAGTACATGTCGGTAAAACATCAACACAACTTCTTTCTAGCACTGGATATTCTGAGCCGACCACGACGCAATCACTAGGATACCGCTCTAAAATGTTTCTGTGTTGTTTGTTATTAAAACAATCTGTCCAATCATCTAATTTATATTGACAGTATGGACTGCTTGTAGCTGTAGAGGTTGGCACAGAAGAAACTTGATTTAAAAGCGCCATTTCATCATCGTTACAAAGTTGCCGTAAAGGCACTGTGTTTGTGGCAGAGGGGCAATCTGTGACTAACCCACAAATTCTTTCTTTATAACCAGTCTCAGAACAAGCACCCCACTGACCACATTGCCAAATATCAGCTGTGCAAACAACACAATCTTGACCATCTTCTGGAAGGCCCACATTACAATTAGTCGGCAGCTTACTTAATACTTGCCGATATTGACGATTATTTTGACAATTACCCCAATCACTATAAGTAAAAATACATTGAATAGGTTCGATGTTACTAGTAGTAGTGTTATTAGCATCACTTAATTTGACTACAGAAAAGTTTTGATAAGCCACTCGAGTAAAAGTTGTTCCTGATCGAACCTCAGCAATAATTATATAATTTCCCGAGGCCATAGAAGCAGTTGATAAAGTAAAACCATAAGTAGTACCGCCTAAATACTGACCATCATAATAAACCGCATTAGCTTGATTTGTGTCTAAAGCCACAGCAAACCTCACAACAGCATCACTAACTGAATAATGAAACCGCACAGGAAGGTCTGTAGGCACTGGAGTCTGCCAAGGTTCAAAATAACTTTGCGATGTTGTATTATTAACAGTTTGTGCTTGAGTAGTGTAAACTGTCCAAGCTATAGCCAATACCGCTGGAATAATCATCACGGCTATAATTTTAAATTTTAGATTTAGCTTGTTAATCATATGATATATTTATGTGTCATTATTATATCATAAAATATAAAACAACAAAAGACCTTTGACAGGCCTTTTGTTTAGAAAAAACTTATTGTTTGCTAATAATTTTATCAATCAAACCGTATTTTTTAGCTTCTTCAGGAGAAAGATAATAATCTCGGTCTGTAGCACGATCAATTTCTTTTAATAGTTGTCCAGTGTGTTTAGCTAAAATTCTATTTAAATTATCTTTAATTTTTAAAATACGTTCTGCACGAATTTTAATATCAGTCGCCTGCCCTTCAGCTCCGCCCATCACTTGATGAATCATAATTTCGCTATTAGGCAAAGATAAACGTTTACCAGGAGCGCCGGCCGCTAGCAAAACTGCGCCCATAGAAGCGGCCATACCAACACAGATAGTGGATACATCCGCTTTAACATATTGCATGGTGTCATAAATTGCTAAGCCAGCTGTTACTGAACCTCCAGGAGTATTAATATAAAATTTTATATCTTTATCTTTATTTTCAGCGTCTAAAAATAAAAGTTGAGCAATCACCAAACTGGCAATTCGATCATCAATCGGATCACCTAAAAAAATAATTCTATCTTTTAACAGTCGAGAATAAATATCGTAAGCGCGCTCACCTTGAGAAGTCTTTTCGATTACTGTAGGAATTAAAGCCATATATTTAGATTAAAAATTACGTTGTTTGCCGACAATTAAGTTAAAAGCACTAGGAACACAATCAAATAAATTAAGTTGTCTAAGTTCTAATGAATCATCTAAGATACCGCTAACCGCTTCACCAATCACTTCTAAATGTTTACAAGAAATCATAGTCTGATCAACTAAACGACTTTTTCCCAAAAAACTATTATCTCGACGACTAATTACTAAACACAATTTACCAGACTGAGGGTGGGGTCGATCTGGCAAACAACAATCTTCATCATCATTAAGAAAATTAAAAACCTCTACACTATCCTGTTTATTAGGCCGAACAGAATAATTATCATCAACAATAATTCTTAAATCATCACCAATAACAAGAGCTTTTTTTAGAAAAAAACGTCCATCAGCTGACCCACCGTCTATAGCAATAATGCGTCGAGCTGACAACACTTGTGCAGCAGTATCCTCAGTAATTCCAAAAGAGTTGGCTAATTTAATACTTTCACCTAATGGGATAATTGCTAAAGGTATCGGACTCCCTTTTAATAAAGCTATAACTTGAATTAATAAAGAATCACCACCAACAACTACAATAGTTTCTGGCAGACGACGTAATTCATCACTAACTACGTCGCGTAAATTACGAAGTGGACTTAAACGACAAATACGGCCAGACAAACCTAAATCGGTTAGTTTACCTTCTATTTTATTTAAAGCGTTCGAATATTTTTTATCCGTTAAAGCCGCGTCGTAGATGTAGGTATACATGTTACTCTTTTATTAGGCCTCTTCTATTTCTTCTTGATTAACAGTGCTTACTGTCTCAGACATTGTACAATGACCGTTTAAAATAGCCCCTTTAGCGATAATTAGTGCCACAGCTTGAACATCACCATTAATTTTAGCACTCTCTAATAATTCTAAAAGACCATTCACTTTTAAATTACCTCTAATTTCTCCAGCCACCCGAGCGTTGCCAGATTGGACATCGGCCACGATCAAAGCTTTAACACCAACATTAAGGTTTTTGCTAGTCTTAACATTACCTTTAACCTCACCATCAATAACCATGCTACCATCGCAGACAAAGTTTCCTTCCACTTTAACTGAGGCTCCGATGATTGTTTCTACATCCTTGTAATCTCCCTCCGGTAAACTGTTTTTTGCAAACATATTTTTTGCTTAATTAGATAATAAAAGTATAACAAAACGAGAGGATTTGTCAAAAAAAAGCCTTTATAGTATAGTGGCGATAGTTATCCGCTCCTGTAGTTCAACGGATAGAACGAGGGACTCCTAAGCCCTAAATAGAAGTTCAATTCTTCTCAGGAGCACAAATTTAATAAAGATACTAATGTTTTATTGACAATATACTAAAGATTGTTTATAATTTTTTTGTTAATTTATTTACTTTTATGGGCCATTAGCTCAGTTGGCTAGAGCGCTTCCATGGCATGGAAGAGGCCAAGGGTTCAAGTCCCTTATGGTCCACAAAAAAACAAGAGAGGGTATTAAATACCCTCTCTTGTTTTTTGTAAAATTATTTTACTTTATAAAAAATTTAACATTTTTAAGATGTTTTTTAAATAGTGTTCTGCTATAATCAAACTTTTGATTATAATTTTTTTATATTATCTTTATTATAAATAAGAAATTGTCTAATAAATTAACCTTTACGCTATTTTTTTTCATTTTTTTCTGCTAAAATTAAATAAAAAAGTAAAAATTTTAAATCCTTCACGAAAATATTTTTTATAGTTTGTATAATACAGTTATCTACACTAATAAAACTTTATTTATTGTTGTTAATTAGTTTTTTAAAGCTTTGGGATTTTGTCACTGTTCCATAAGAACAGTGACACAGATTAAATAATTTAACCGAAACTCAATATTTAAATTAAAACATCTTTACATTACTTTGTCAATAATACTTTTTTGTTTAATTTTAGCCAAATATTCTTTTTTATACCTCCTTTTTCTTATTTTGTTCTCCGTGGAACATTGTGATCAAGATTAATTGTTCCACGAGGAACATCATCATTAAAACTAATTGTTCCACGAGGAACATTGTGATCAAGATTAATTGTTCCACGAGGAACATTGTGATAATAAAACAAATTAAAAACAATTGTT
>PFAM01000026.1:0-14674 GCA_002778705.1 Candidatus Falkowbacteria bacterium CG10_big_fil_rev_8_21_14_0_10_37_14
GGTTTATTGTGGGGCTAGACAAGCGATTTTATGAATATTTTTGGGTGGACAGGAAGATGAGTAAGGTGGGTATCAGAAAAAGATGAATAAAGTATTTTTTATTTGATTTTTAAGCGGTTTTATGGTATGGTCTAGATAATATGATAACTGAAGATTTGGCTGATTTGGCTTTGCCACCAGCTAAAGATGTAGTAATTTTAATCGCTGATGCTCTGGCCTTAGGTCCAGCTTATTCAGGTAATCAATTGAATTCTGATAATTTTCCAGCCTTTTATGATTTAGCTGTAAATTATCCAATTATTGCTTTAAAATCTTCTAAATTAAGCCCAGTAGAAAATTATCGTGCTTTATCGACTGGTCTTTGGCCTGAGTCTTTTAAAAAAAATGAGGCAGAGACTTATTTAAAAAGTAAGGCGTGGACAGAGTTTTGGCGACATTATAAAAAACAAGAGGTGCCTTTAAAATTATTAGCTATTTGGGATGGGGATGATGGTGAAAACACCAAACTATTAACTGAGTTTTTAGATACTGCTAAGCGGAAAAAAATCACCTCTGTGTCGCTTGTTTTGTCGGTGGCTGGGGATGGTTTAGTTGACAGTAAATGGCTTAAAAAGTATTTACAAAATGAGTGGCCAGTAACTATTACAATTTTAGCTGGTACCAATTGGCTCAATAATAATAATCATGATTGGGTTAAAACTAATTTAAGTTATCAAGCGGTTATTTTAGGTTTAGGCACAACAACGCAAAGTTTTAATAATTATTGGGTGATAGCTAAAGAGGATTTGGCGCCTGTGGTTCTAGTGGATAGTTATGGTCAACCTTTAAGTTTGATTGATAATAATGATGTGGCAGTGTGTTTAGGTTTTAGTAATTATGATTGGCGACAATTATTATCCTCAATTATTAAAGAAGATTGGTCTAGGTTTACTCGATTAAAAACCGTCAAAGCGGTGTGGTTTAGTAATAGATTAGAGGTTAATGATTTGCCAATAGAAGTTTTAACAGCTAACAAAGAGGTTGTTAATAAATTATTAATAACCGCAGAAGAAACGGCGGTGGTGACTGATGCTTATAAATTAGGGGTTATGAATCATGGTTGGTTTAATAATATGAAACCGGCTAGTTTAGTATTGATTAATAATGTTGTTGATGATGAAGAAAAAATAAGCGAAGCTAAAAAAAGAACTCAAGAATTATTAGATTCTAGTGCTAAAGTGAAAATAATTAATTTAAGTTGGTTGGAACAAGCTGGTCGTAGTGGTAGCTTAGAAGAGGTCGCAAAACAAGTTAGGTTATTAGATAGTTTTATGGCTTGGTTAAGTGAAAAGGTTTTAGTTGAAGATTCTTATTTATTAATAACAGCTACTTATGGTTGGTTAGACGCAGTTTGGGATGAACGATTAGAGCAATTTAATTGGCAAAAAAATAATCATAATTTACCATTACTAATAGTGGCTAATAAATTATCTGGCAAGACTTTAGGTGCTGGGGAGTCTGGAGGAGAGTTAAGTGCTTTGCCTACGAGTGGTGATTTAACATTAATTGGAGAAATAATACCTTTATTACTTGGACAAAAAAAGGATAGTATTGAGAATGTTTTATGATGGGATTTTTAAATAAAAAAATTGATAATGTAACCGTGGCGGCTTTTTTAGTGGCTAGTTTTTCTTTACTTAGTCGAATTTTAGGAGTGTTGCGGGATCGCATGTTGGCTGGACATTTTGGCGTTGGTGATGAGTTAGATATTTATTATGCCGCTTTTCGTATCCCAGATTTGCTATTTAACTTGTTAGTTTTAGGCGCTTTATCGGCTGGATTTATCCCAGTCTTTACTGGTTTAATCGGAATGTTTAATTATGATAAAATGAGTAAAGAGGCTAATGATTTAGTGTCGGCGATTATTAATTGGTTGAGTTTAGTGTTAATTGGGCTTGGGTTTTTGGGCTTTATTTTTGCTCCGTGGTTGTTAAAAATAATCACTCCTGGCTTTGGTCCTGAAAAATTGGCTATGACAGTGCAATTAACCAGGGTAATGTTTTTGTCTCCGATTTTATTAGGCTTGTCTAGCGTGCTTGGCGGTGTGTTGCAATCTTATAAAAAGTTTTTTGTTTATTCTTTAGCGCCAATATTTTACAACTTAGGAATTATTGCGGCAGTGATTTTTGCAGTTCCGATTTATGGTGTTTATGCTTTAGCTTGGGGGGTGGTAATTGGGGCTGGCCTACATTTATTAGTCCAGGTGCCAGCGGTGTGGCAGTTAGGTTGGCGTTGGCACTGGTCTTTGCCTTGGACTGATAAAAATGTTTTGAAGATTTTTAAAATGACGACAGCGCGAACTTTAAGTCTAGCAATTAATCAGATTAATTTAATAGTCACCACCTCTTTAGCTTCGCTTTTAGCAGTTGGTTCTTTAACGGTTTTTAATTTGGCTAATAATTTACAATCTTTTCCGATTGGTATTTTTGGTATTTCTTTTGCTATTGCTGTTTTCCCAGCGTTGTCAGCTTGTGCTTTTAATCGACAGCAATTAATAGAAAGATTTTCTAAAACTTTTAGGCAGATTATGTTTTTTATGATTCCAGCTACAGGATTATTTATTGCTCTTAGATCGCAAATTGTTCGTGTGGCTTTAGGTTCGGGACAATTTAATTGGGAACATACACAATTAACTATGGATGCTATGGCGTTGTTTGCTGTGTCATTTTTTGCACAAGCGACTATACCGCTATTAGTTCGAGTTTTTTATGCACGTCATGATTCTAAAACTCCTTTTTATGTCGGTTTAGTTTCGGTGGTGGTGAACATTGCTGGGGCTTGGTGGTTTGGACAGTCTATGGGCGCGATTGGTTTGGCGGCGGCGTTTTCTGTTTCTAGCATAGTTAATTTTATTATGTTGTGGTTGGTGCTTAGAACTGAGCTAGAAAATTTGGATGAGGGGCGGATTATTCAATCGATTTTTAAATTTTCTGTAGCTTCTGCTGTAGCACTAGTTTTTATTCAGCTAGTTAAGGTTTTAGTGGCTGAAGTGGTAAATATGAACAGTTTTTTAGGCGTGGCTACGCAAGTAGTAATAGCGACGATTGTAGGTACGGTGGTTTATTTAATAATCACTTGGTTGCTTCGCAGTGAAGAATTTTTAGAATTTAAACAATCTATTGTGAATCGTGGGTTAGCTAAGAAGTTTAAAGGCGGAGAGGATCAGAGTGAGGCTCGTGGTATATGATATTCTTTTTATATGGTCCAGATGATTATCGGGCTAAGCAAAAAATCAGCGCTATTAAAAATAAGTTTGTGACGGATGTAGATCCGACAGCTTCTAGTTTGTCGTGGTTAGCTGGTTCTAAGTGGACAGTGGCGGACTGGCACGAATTAACGGCCAGCAATTCTTTGTTTGCTAGGCGACGATTAGTAATTGTGGAAGATATTTGCTCACGAAAAGACAAAGGCTTTTTGGAAAACTTTATAGAAAATATTAAGGCGAGTGATAGAGGGGAAAATATTTGGGTTTTTTATGAACCAAAAATTATTAATAATAAAAAAGGTGAAAAGCAATATTTGAATAGTGAGGGGCGAGAACAAAAATTAACCATCACACAGAAAAAATTAGTTAGCTTGTTTAGCGTGGATCAACAACAATATTTTGGACTACTTGGTAAAGAAGTAATACGCTGGGTAGTGGACCGTGCTAAAGAACAGGGGGTAGGGATTAGCCATGAAGCGGCGCAAAGTTTAGTGGCGGTTTTAGGCACTAATGATTTATGGTTGTTGTCTGGAGAGATTGTTAAATTGGCGGCGTATAATTTAGCTCAAGGTAAAGAGATGATTAGTGCTGATGATGTGCGATTACTGTCCAATGGGGAAACTGATAAAAATATTTTTGCTTTAATTGATGCAATTAGTCAAAAAAATAAAAGATTGGCGGCGAAGATTTTTGATGAACAGTATCGTGCGGGGCTAGGGGAAGTTTATTTAGTGGCGATGTTGCTTCGTCAGATACGAATTATGTTGGTGCTTAGGCAAGCTTTAGAAGTGGGACAAACACCACAAACAGCGGCCAGTTTTTTAAAACTACATCCTTATGCTTTACAAAAATCTTTAACTCAGGCGAAAAATTTTAAACTACAAGAATTACAAAAATTGTTTGCTTGGCTGATTAATATTGATAAAGATTTGAAAACCGGTAAGGCTGATTTAGCGGTCAGCTTAACAGAGTGGATTGCGGTATTATAAAAACATCCCTACAGCGTGGGGATGTTTTTAAGAAAAAGTTATTTAGCAATTTTGTTCAAAGCTTTAGTTAAGCGAGATTTCTTACGAGCGGCGGTGTTCTTTTTAATAACACCTTTACGAGAAGCTTTATCTAAGGCTTTAACGGTCTTTAAAACAGTTTCTTTAGCAACTTCAGATTTTTCAGAGATTTGTTTGCGGGCGGTTTTGCTTAGTTCTTTAATTTCTTTGTGAACAAAATTATTAGCGGCCGCGCGTTTGATATTTTTGCGCAATTCTTTTTTGGCTGATTTTTTGTTAGGCATACTACGAGTTTATAAAGTTAAAAATTTGTAAAGTTTATAAAGTGGATATAAAAAAGCTCCCTTAAATTAACATAGTTGTTGTTTTTTGTAAAGAGCTTGCGGTTTAGTGCATTTTTACTATAATAAAAGCCTATGAAATTTATCACCTATACAGAACAAAGTACTGAGGATTTAGCCGCCGGCCTAGCTAGAGAAATGGTTGGTGGTGAGGTTTTAGCGCTTGTTGGTGAGCTTGGGGCTGGTAAAACGGCTTTTTGTCGGGGACTAGCTAAAGGGTTAAAAGTAACCGAGACGGTGAATAGTCCAACTTTTGTCGTGATGCGGGTTTATGATATCAAAAAGGCTAAAATTAAACAATTTGTCCATATTGATGCCTATCGTCTTAATCAAGGCAAGGAATTAACAGATATTGGTGTGGATGATTATTTGGGTCAAAATGATGTAGTGATGGCAATTGAGTGGGCGGATAAAGTTACAGAGATTTGGCCGGCTAAGGTTAAGGTTATTAATTTTAAGACCAAGGAAGATGGTGGGAGGGAGATAGAGGTATATTAAATAATTTCCAATGTCCACTATTAAATTTTTTAAGTACTTTTTAAAAAGATAATTTAAGTCTTGAGGTTAATTTTTTTTGAAGGTAGGTATAAATGAAGAAAAAGCCCACAGATGGCGATACTAATCATAATATCAGCCAGATTTAAGACGCTGAAATTAAAAAAGTGAAGATAGTCGATAACACCGCCGTAACGGAAGCGATCATAGAGATTACTCGATGCTGGTAAAATAATTAACAAAAGTAGTAAAGCACTTTGGTATTTTTTTTGCCAATAAAAATTAAGACTTAAAAATATTAAAATTAAAATTAAAATTAAAATAGTAAAAGGCAACCAATCTCCATTAACTGGTAAGGAAAAGGCAATGTTGTGATTAAGTTGATAAGCAAAATTAAGTCCTGGACAGATGGAAAAACTCTGGGGGGTGTTAAAAATACTTAAGGTTTTAAAACCACGATCTAAAATAATTAAAAAAATAGCCAAGGCCAAAACGGCGGCTATTTTAGTTTTTGTTATAGTTTCCAAAAAAGGCATATTAAGCGCTTTGTAATTTATTTTTGCATTTTACGCAAGATGAAGAGAAAGGACGAATCAATAAGCGTTTTTCTTCTATTTCTTGATGACAATATTTACAAATACCATAAGTACCTTTTTTGATAGCGTTTAAAGAAGAATTAATATCCTTTAAAGTGCTTTCTAAAACACGTTCAGTTTCAATGTCGGTGGTGTATTGATCAACTTCTTGAGCATTTTCATCAGCTTGATCACCGAAACTTGGGAAATCGGAAACGAATTCACCTTTAATTTGACCTGATTTAGAAAATTTAAACAGCTCTGCGGTAATTTGGTCCCGACGTTCTAGTAGGTCTTTTTTAATGCGTTCTATAATTTGAGTATCCATATAGATATTATTTGTTTCAGAAACGCTTTTAGTATATTACGGCGTTTAGTTTCTGGCAAGTTACCAGGTCTTAACTTTAAGGCCAGAGGCGGCGGCGTCTACCTGAGCTTCGTGTTTAGATGAGCCATGACCCACGGCTATTTGTTCTTCATCGATATATAAACCAACGGTAAAGTTTTTAGCGTGATCAGGTCCAGATTCGTCTAGGATTTTATAATGAGGAGTGATGGAGTAAATCTCTTGAGATTTTTCTTGGAAACGAGATTTTGGATCCATGTATAATTGGTTGGCTAAGATATAATCTAAATGATTGATAATTTCTCGGTGAATGAAAGGTTTAGCAGCCTCAATGCCTCCGTCTAAATATATAGCACCGATTAAAGCTTCGATGGCATTAGCTAAAATATATTGACGAGCTTTACTGTCAGCGTCTTTAGCTTCGCCTTTGGAAAGGAACAAGCAATCTTCCAAATTTAAATCTTTAGAAATCTCTGAGAGGATTTTAGCATTAACTAAGCTGGCTCGCCAATCGGTTAATTCACCTTCTGGTTTATCAGGGAAAGTTAAATAGAGATGTTCAGTGACGACAATTTCTAAAACAGCATCACCTAAAAATTCTAAGCGTTCGTTGTGACCGAGCGGAAAATCTGGATGCTCATTGATATAAGAGCGGTGGACCATAGATTGTTTTAATAATCCAAGGTCTTTGAAAGTGTATTGTAAGCGAGTTTGTAACTTGTTGAAATCTGGCATAAAAACAATAAGTCCATCATTAATGTATGGTTATCAAATTTGGTAACCGGTGATCAATGATTAACTGTTAGAAGTTTTGTTATCTACCGCTTGGCCAACGGCGGCTTCGGCGGCTTTTTTTTCATTGTCAAGGTCGATTTGTTTGGCTGGTAAATTTTTAAAAATAGCACCAAGGACTCCATTAACAAATTTACCTGAAGAATCACCACCAAAAGCTTTGGCGATTTCTATCGCTTCGTTGATAGCGACTTTGGCAGGCATTTTGGTATCATAAATCATTTCATAAACACCGATGCGTAAAATGTTACGATCGACAGTGTTGATTTGTTCTAAAGGCCATTCAGTAGCGTATTTGATAATATAATTATCAATGTTGTCTAAATTAGTAATAACACCGGCGACCAATTCTTTCACGAAGCCGTGATCGTCAAAACCGGGGGCGAACTGTTCGAAACCTTCAGTGATTAAGGTGTCCAGGTCGGTTTCTGCTTGTTCATTAAAATCCCAAGCGAAGAGGGTCTGTAGGGCGATGGTTCGTGAAAGATGTCTATTGGCCATATGTTATTTGGTCTCAGTTGCTTTTGTGAAGCGATAAGTGCCACAAAAAGCACAAGCCTTGTGAGGTTCAACTGCTTTGTTGCACTTAGAGCAGGTGTTGAGACTCTTACTTTTTAGCGCGTTATGAGAACGACGGCTATTAGTGGAACTCTTGGTGTGGCGTTTCATCTGTACCATAGAGGTTTTTTATGTTCTGTTAATTAAAATACTGATAGCCCTAGAACTATTAGCATTTGGTATTATAGCTACAAAAGCGGAAAATAGTCAACAGCTAAGTTTATAAAGTTCGTAAAGTTTATAAAGTTTGTAAAGTTGAATGCCTTATTTCTTGCTAAAAAAGTTTAAAAAGTATACAATAAGGCTATGTTAATACTATTTTTAGCCTGTGCGGTGTTGTTTACTGCTTTGGCGATTTGGCGTTTGGAACGGGCTTTAAGCTTGCTTTTGTTGTGTTTGCCCCTATATTTATGGCGGATTAGCCTGTTTGGCATACCCTTGACCATGTTAGAGGCCTTCATTTTAATTGTAGCAGGGGTTTGGCTATGGCGAGAGAAACCGCAAAAATGGCTGATTAAAAAGCAAAAAGGACGCAAAAGATATCCATTTGATATAGAAATCGCTTTAGTAATGATTTTGGCTTTTGTGGCAGCTGGGGTGGCGGGGTTTAATAACAGTGCTCTTGGGGTCTTTAAAGCTTACTTTTTTGAGCCGATTTTGTTGTTTGTTGTGGTTTTTAATGTTTTTGGACCGAAGAAAAATTATTTTGGTATTGTTTGGCCATTAGTGCTTTCTGGTTTGGTGGTATCACTTTTGGCTTTGTATCAAGCAATTTTTAACTTTAGTTTTTTAAATCCTATTTTTGGAGTGGGTGATTTTCCTCGGGCAGTAAGTTTTTATGGTTATCCGAATGCGGTTGGATTGTATGTGGCACCTTTAGTGCCTTTGGCCGGAGCTTTAGTGTTTAAATATTGGACGCAAAAAAAATATGAATTAGCTGGTTTGGCAGGAGTGTCTGGACTGGCTATGATTGGAGCAACGGTTGTGGCTAAGAGTGAGGGAGCTTTAATTGGTTTAGTACTGGCTGCAGTGGTTTCTCTAGGTATGATGGGCTATAAAAAAATAGTGGTGGGATTATTATTAATGACGGTGCTTATGATAATGGCAATAGTACCACTGAGAGATTATGCCTTGGAAAAAGTTCAGCTAAGAGATTTGTCGGGGGAGATTCGTAAACAGCAGTGGCGAGAAACTGGCAAGATGTTAAGTGGTGGTTATTGGTTGCTAGGTTCAGGGTTATCTAATTACACTAAGGCGGTAGCGCCCTGGCATCAGGCTGGGATATTTTTTAATTTTGAAAAAGATCCCGATTTTCGTAGAAAGATTGTAATTTTTGATAATAGTTATAAGCAAGCGCATTGGCAACCGGTAGAGATTTACATGTATCCGCATAATATCTTTTTGAATTTTTGGGTGGAAGTAGGATTTTTAGGGATGTTGCTATTTACCTGGATTATCGGCAAGTATTTGACTTTAACTTCAGCTCTAATTAAAATGGCTGGGGCGGATAACTTGTGGGCAGTGGCGCTGATGGGTGCGATGGTAGTAATAGTCGTACATGGCTTAGTTGATGTTCCGTATTTTAAGAATGATTTGTCGGTGATGTTTTGGGTGCTTATAGCGATGGTAGGGATAGGGGAAATAGGGAATGTTAAATTTTTAATTTCCAATGTTAAATTAAAGTGAGTGGTGGCGAAAGATTAAGTAGGTTAATTTTAATTAGATTGGTTGTGGTAGAAGTATTATTAATGTGGGGAGAGATTCAAGTATTTGCGTGGATAAAATAAAAAATAAAATTTGGAGAGGTCGCATAGTTGGTTTAGTGCGCTAGTCTCGAAAACTGGTAAGGGTGAAAACTCTTCGAGGGTTCGAATCCCTCCCTCTCCGCATTGATGAAAAATCGCTTTTATTTTCAATTTTAGACAGTGCGTCATAGGGCTGTTTGAATGAAAGATTAGCGATTTTTTTGTTGTCAATTTCAGCGTTCCAAAGTAGCGTGGCAAGCGTATTTCGCTGTTCGTTGGGTTTAGACAACAAATAGTCTTTTTTCATTTGTTTAGGCTGTAAAAAGCAGTTTTTTATCCGTTCCAAAGTAGAAATATCGTGGCTCTGCTTTTTAATTTCCAATTCCTCCAAGTCCTTGCTAATGACCACGACCTCGTTGTCTATGTCCTTGTTTTTGGCTCTGTAATCCGCCTCCATAACAATTTTATCCAAATACCCGTCTAGCAAGACCCTCTTGCGTTCGGCCAGCACCTTGAGCCTTGCGTTAAGCCCAGCGACCGCCTCGTCAATATAGACCGAGGCTTCTTGATTCTCTTTTAGTTTTTGCCTGTAGACCAAATCAACAATTTTCTCGTCAAAAAGCAAAGTGTTAAAAACTCCGCTCAATTCTTTAGACAAATCTTCTTCTTTTAAATAGGCCTTGTGTTCCTCACAAATATTCTTGCCGTTGGTGCAATAGTAATATACTAACCGACCCTTTTTCAGAGTGGCGGTTAATTGGCAACCGCACTTGGCACATTTTAACAAACCCCGAAAAGCAAAGGGAATAACTTGGCGTTTGATATGCTTCTTTTTGACTAACATCTCTTGAACTTCGTCAAATAACTTTTTAGAGATAATCGGCTCATACTTGCCCAAATATTTTTGGCCGTCTCGTTCCATTATTCCGCAATAGAAAGACATGGATAATATTTTATGAATCTTGCTTTTGTGATATTTTTATTACCCCGACTCCTAAAACCCTCTTTAAATAACAGCTCGGCAATATCTTTAACGCTATATTTGCCCGTAGCATATAGCTCAAATATCTTTTTGATATATTTTTCTCTGTCCATATCAACAATAATCTGACTGTCTTTGTTTAAATAACCAATCGGCGCTAAATTTGGCCATTGGCCTTGTTCCAATTTAGCCCTTAACCCTCGTTTAACATTTTTTGATAAATCCAAAATGTATTGATTAGCCATACCGCTCTCAACATTAAACAATAGAGCATTGTCCGAGGGCAGATATTGCCTGTCCATGGTTTGGATTATCTTTAAATCATTTTGCTGTAATAGCCATTGAATAATCGCCGAGTCAATCGGATTGCGACTTAGTCGGTCTATTTTCCAACAGATTATCCCGTCAATTTTGCCTCGCTTGATCAAACTGATTAACTCGCTAAATTGTGGACGATTGTCGGGCTTCTTGGCTGATTTGCTTTCTCTAAACACCTTAACAATGTTTAGCCCTAAATTATGAGCCAAAGCCGTCATCTCTTTTTCTTGGCTGTCTAAAGACAAAATCTGCCGACCGCTGTCTTCGGTTGATTTTCTACAATACAAGGCGTATTTAATTGTTGGGTTGTCGTTAGTCATAGCTATATCTTAATTACTAAAAATTGCTTTGGCAAGATTGATAAAACAGACCTGTCAAATATTCCGTTGGGGAAAGGGCTAAAATCCAACAGATACTCCGAATAATCAACAATGCCAGTCCACTCGCTGTAAAATTGTTTGGTAAAAATTGGCTCAAGGCCTGTCAAAAACTTCTTTTTAAAAATGTCGGCTCGGAAGCCAATAATTTCAATCGGCCGTTTAATCTTACGAGAACAGAAAAAAGACTTTTTACAAAACTCGCTGGCTCCTTTGGTTAGATACTTGGAAATATATGCCCCGATTTTTTTAACCGAGCGAATATCGGCTAATTCAATTCGCCCGTATCCCCACAACTCAAACAAAAATTTGTAATCCACATAGCCCAAATTACAAATTAAATGATAATGAATCGCTCCACGCTTTTGCCGTTCAGGCACGGCTAAATAATTAAATTCAGGAAAATGATATTTTAGTCTTTTAATGAATTGAGTAAATAAATAATTGGCCATTGTTTTGTCTGTGATATTTTCGGCAAAAGTTAAGGTAAAAAATTTTGACCATTGCGTATTGGCATTAACCAAGCGTTTGATTTTTGTCTTTGAGCGACTATGCAATTTTTGCTTGTTTAACACTTTTCTTTTTTGTTCCTCAAAAGCGTCAAGCTGTTTAGGCTCGCTTTTTTCTCGGTTAGTTTGATATCCGCCCCAAGACGGCCGGCGAGATTTAGAAATCTCCACCGACTTGCCCGAAACAATAATTTTTTCACAGAAGCTATATGCCATATTTTCGTGTTAAGTGTTCCTACAGACAAGGATAATTACCCAAGGCCTAATTATTTGTTTAAAATCTCTATTGCCGGCAATTTTTTTCGGCGTCTCTCGACTGCCGAAAAAAACTTGCCGATCAAAAAAAGAGATTTTTTAAAACAAAACTAATTTTCAGGATTTAGAAAACAATCAGCCAATTGAGACAATGAACGCAAAAAACTCTCGGCTTCTTCGGCGCTAACTTGTCGGCCGTAAAGTTCCGAAAAATATGCCACGGCGTCTTGGGTTAATTGTTGGCTGAAATCATTAGTCATGACTTCAGCGTATACAAAAAGCCTTGCGCTATTTTGTGTGCAAGGCTTTTATTTAGAAAACTATATTTTTACAGGTAGTTAGGATTGATTTTGCACCAACCCTTTCGGCCAGTGGTGTATTGAATGAAATCGGGTACTTCTCTGTTAGTGGACTTATCCACCTTTTGATTTAATTTGTCGCAGGCGCTTCTGAATTTACTCCAGCCAATGTCTCGGTTATATTCCAAATCTTTCATGGTATTTTCGGCTATGGTGTAAAATTCAATCGGGTCGCCCAAAGTCTCTTGGCTGAATAAAGCAGTCAAAATATAGTGGTCAATTGACGGGTCGCTTCGGCGTTTGATATTAACCGTAAAACCCTTAATATATAGTTCGCTTAAGGCCTCATTAAAATTCAAAGATTGATTAGCTTTACCTTTATTGAGATAGTTTTCCTTATCTATCTTATCAATTATCTCTTTGGCCACCGCCCCCATAGCCCCGCCAAAATAAAGACTGGTCGGCATAATGATGTTTTTGCCCGGCACAACTTCTTTAATTAACATATTAAGGCTGGGCAATGCCGAGGCCTTTTCCAATCTTTCTTTGGAAGCTTCAGGCAAACTGGTGATTAACTTGTGAAGCAAAAGTAATCCAGCTAAATAAATAGGTATAGCTACGGCTGGCTTTAATTCGTGCAGTTTGTCCTCCCTTATCGCTTGCTGGACAAGGGCAAGCTCTGATTTAAACATCGGCATTTTGGCAAATTGCTCTTGATTCAAGGTTTGATCAAAATTGCCAAATAAATCAATGTTAGCTTCACCGATAGCTGTTTGCTCTTTGACATAGGGTAAATAGGGTTGAATAACGGCCAAAGTGTATGGCTCTGATTGAATGTATTCAACAAAATCATGGATAACCACCAGACCATTAAAAACACCTATGTTTTTGCGGTAAGTGTCAAGATAATTGATTATTTTTTGGCGGATTTTGTCTGTTGTCATGGCTCTATTTTGGTACAGATTAGGACTAAGAGCAAACCACCTATTTTATTTAATTTTCACCATATTTAGGCTAATATTAAGCAAGTATTGATAATATGGCCAAATGCCCTTGACAAATTATCTAAAGTATGCTATACTATAAATATAATCAAGAAAGGAACTTTGACAAATAATAAAGGTTAGTAATAAATCGCAAATCAAAACCCGATAAAAAACCCTTGGTTTTCGGCTTATTACTAATTTTTATTTATAATATTTGGAGATTTTAATGAAGACTTTAATAGCTTACAGAAACAACAACTTATTCAGCGCTTACATGCCTGAGGTTATCAACGCCTTAAACCTTACTGATGTCGAAGTAGTAGTGTTCCCTCAAGGAACAGACGAAGCCACTATGACTGAAAAACTGCAAGAAGTAGTTAAGGGTTTTGATCCAGCCACCGACAAAATTATTTATGACACTACTGTTGAAAACATACTTACTTCAATAAACATCGGGTTCAAAAAAACAAGAAATATAGACTACTCTTTCAGTAGTAGTCTATACTCTGGTGGTAATTACCAAGAATCTATTGAAGATTTTTTACATAGCGTTAAATCGTTTTTGGAGATATTAAACCCAACAAACAAAAAGATTGCTATTGTAAAAGAATGTTTAGACTCTCATCTCAGTCAGGAAATGGATAGTATGTTTATTAACAGGAATCTTTCAATAGACGAAAGAAAAGCCTTACGCCCAGAAGTCCAAAATAATATTGCCGAATTTATTAATAGTCAACTAAACTTAAATGCAAGAGTAGTTAAAACTGCTAACGATGTTGCTAATGATGAATTTGTTATTATCGATAGACATGCTACATCATATGACCGCAGTGCAACTCCTCGGGAAAATAGATTATTATTACCCTTTGAGAGTGCTTGGGACGAAGCAAGTAAATTAGGGAAAGGTAATCTTCTTAACCATGACGAAGTTTTTGCAAAAGTAGTTAAGCAGATAGCTAAGTAATTCGGTGGTATTAATTAATTTGCCGAGCGATAATTTTGAACGCCATGACTTTTGATAAAATATCAAAACGAGCGACAATTCAAAACGCGATGACGCAGATGATAAAAATAAAGCAGGAAGTTATATAACATAACAGCCTGCTTTTTTCTTTGCCTTTTTCGCCTAATTATTATATCCTTAATTTATATGAAATTTTCAAATTACTATGAAGAAAGATAAAGACTTCTAACAAATATCATTAAAGGTGATTATTAAGAATGCTAGGGGCGAGATATTGCTCCTCAACGCAGATCCAAAAGGCAGTTTTGCTGGCTTTTATGATTTCCCTGGTGGGCGCATAGATACCAATGAATTCACCACGCCATTTTTTGACATTATTAAAAGAGAGATTTTGGAAGAAATCGGCAATATCAAATTCGTCCTAAGCCCAAAGCCTGTTGCTATAGGTCGTCATCTTGTACCTGCTTCAATGTCAAAAAATGGCTCTGATATTCGCATACTATATTTGTTTTTCGAGGCAAAATATATGAGCGGTGAAATTGTTATCAGTAATGAGCATACTGGTTTCAAATGGACAAACTTTTCAAAAGAGGACCCAACAAAACTTCTTAAATCTGGTAATCTTGAGGGGGTAAAAATGTATCTTTCTGAAACGATGAAATTTGAAAATATCGTATAACACCGAATTTTGGGGTCAAGCCTTGAATTGTGAATTTTGATTATTAGTCAAAACCGTTCCAACTGCGTCCCACCCTCTCCGCCAAGAATCACATTTCGAAAAATCAAGGTTGGAAGCCTTGGCGCAAAGCGCCTCGGCATGGTATTTTTTCGCAATTTTGAAGGCATTTTTGAAATCGCACGCCAGCATGCGGTCGGCAATG
>PFAM01000026.1:14708-19884 GCA_002778705.1 Candidatus Falkowbacteria bacterium CG10_big_fil_rev_8_21_14_0_10_37_14
GATTATTGCTCTTTCGCCCAAAAGCGGATATTTTTTCTTTGAGAAGCTGTTTTTCGTTCACAAGTTTGTTTTTCATATCTCGATATTCTTCGAGCGACAAAGCGTTTTCGAGATAAGCATTCATCAGCTTCTCAATCTTGGAATCCAAAAGAGAAATATCGGCTTTTGTAGAATCCACAAAAAGCGTAGACGATTGGACTTCACTTAATATATCTTTTCTGTTTTCCACTAACATCCAAGAAGCCCAATCGTCTGGCAAAGAAACTTTTTTGATTTCCCCCCTTACTTTGTTTGATCCTGTCTTTATGATAGTGAAAAATTTTGAAGAAAAAAATCTAATGCAGTAGCAATTTTTGAA
This sequence comes from Candidatus Falkowbacteria bacterium CG10_big_fil_rev_8_21_14_0_10_37_14, assembly GCA_002778705.1. Lineage (GTDB taxonomy): Bacteria > Patescibacteriota > Patescibacteriia > Patescibacteriales > Patescibacteriaceae > 1-14-0-10-37-14. Next base: position 15,067 of record PFAM01000026.1, read on the forward strand.
TTACAAATATTTTAAATTAACAGATAGCAAGATACACTTTTCTTAACAGTTTCTATAAATTCAAGGTCCATCCTCCAAAGACTAGCCAGCTAAGAATTGACCAATATCTAATATTAAGCATTTCTAAATCAATGAAACATAGCCGAAATAACTATAAAAAATAATAATAGAAAAATAAAATAAAAAGCAGACAAAATGATTATTATTGCTAATTACACATTGTAAAATTGCAAGTTACCCTAAATTGATACCAGTAGACATTAGGCTCAACAGGAACTCTGTTATATAAAACCTGAGAAAAACTAGTATAGGTCCAATATGACTGATAGTTATAAAGAAAGCATTCTTCAGAATTCACATATGAATACCCAGTATTTTTTACCTGTGTTGGTATTCCATAGAATATCATACATTTTTGATTTGATGTTAAATGACCATCTTCATTTCCAACACATTCAGTATTATGAACAACCACTACATTAGTAAGTGTAGATCCGCAGGTATTATCAGACTTACAACATACCTGTGTATTACAATATAACAAATTATCACAAACATGATAATCTCCACAACCATCAGCCACTTGCTTACCATTACAATAATTAGAACAAGCTTGAGCGATGCTGGACTTAGTACAACCACAAACATTAGGAATGCCACCACCACCACAGCTCTGATAACTATCAGAACATTCATTAGGCCCACAAAGTACAGTCCTTGACGTGCCACAATTATCATTAATGATTATACTCCCACAATCTTTGCCACTACAATGTGCAGCTTTTAGTGCATCATCAGTTGTAGCAACACAAATACAGCTATTATCGCTACACGTATTCTTACCGTCATCCCTGCTAGCACAATCAGCATTGTTTGAACATTCGTGACAGGTGTTAGTGGCGGTATCACAGGTCTGACCACTAGAGCAGGTGCTAGGACAAATGACACCGCAGCCATCATGACCACCACATTTACCATCACAACTAGCGGTTTGATTACAGGCAGAGCAAATGCTAGTAGGGCTAGCAACACAAGTGCCAGCATTAAGTTCAGCTAGATTGCTAGCTAGACACCAATAGAGTTTGTAACTGAGGTTATCAAAAGAAACTTCGTATAAGTATTGATTGATCTTGCAAGCACCTTCGATACTAGGGTAAGGTGCCAAAGGCACTTTGTGCATATAGGTAGTGCCATCCGATTCAAGGGTATCACCTAGATGAAAGTCATCACTATTAGGATAGCTACCAGTATTATAGAAATACAGTTCTAGAGCAGTTTGAATCTGCTTGATATCTGAGACTCTTCTAACATCCCTACTCTTTTGTCTGATTTGGCCAATGGCTATAATAGAGAGTGTGGCTAACATAGCCGCAATAACAAGAACTACTAAAAGCTCAACTAAAGTAAAGCCCGATTTGTTATGTTTTATTAGCATAAAATTATTAGTATTATGAATGATAATACTCAATAATGACACAGGTTATTATAAGTCTTACTCTGTATTGTTTAATTGTAGCATTATTAGTAAATTTTAGCTATCTCGGCTGTAGATACTTTATTTGGAGTTCTTTAATTTAAGTATTTTTTAGATAAGCTATTGATTTTATCTACAACCTTGTTAATATACTTTTATGACATTTTATTTAAATCTGTTTATTTAGGAAAATATAATCTTACTTAGTTTCTAGAAACTAAGTAACTAATTAATATGAGTAACGTAAATTTCACCAGGCAACTGGTTAAAGGCAAAATTGCCGAGACAATATTTTCACAGATGTTTAGAGAATCGGGTAATTTTACAGTTTTGGAATTTGGTTACGAAAAAGTAATTCCCGAAATGATTCAGCAAGGTTTTAATGAAAGTAATCCGATGATTGAAACATTAAGAACAGCACCAGATTTTGCTGTTATTGATAGAGATACCAGGCAAGTAAAATTAATTGAAGTAAAATATCAACGATCTTTAAGCTCTGAATATACCCTTAAAGCTGCTAGTAGAATGAGCCAGTCTTGGAATCCATCATATTTGTTTATTGCTACTTTAGATGGCTTTTTTATGGACGAGATTGCTAATATTATTAAGAATAATGGAGAGATAGCTAAGTTGAATCATCCAAAGATCAATAATGAGCTACAAGTTGATTACTTACAGATATTAAAGAGATTTGAGCAGGATAATTAATTTGAAAATATGAAACTATTTTTAACATCAAATGGTTTGGAAAATAAAGATATATCTAATTATTTTGAAATGGCTATGTTTAACTGATTACATAATTTATCCTCATTGCAGAAAAGAATTGCAAAAAGAATTAGGTATGTTTAAGAAAAAAACTGGATATCCAATTATTGAATTAGAAGACGAACAAGTCTGTGTTATAGATCGTTCTGTGTTTTATTATATTAATAGGGATTTGTAATTTATGAACTATAAATAATTATCAAAATTAATATGGAGCAACGAAGCTGCTTTAAAAGAGAATCTTTTGTTAACCAGTGAAGCTCTAAAAATTAAAGATACAATTATTTAGTATTTAAATTCAATTTTAGATACTAAATCACTTCTAGGTCTAAGATTGAAAAAATAAAAATAAAGAACCACTTGAGTTTAAAATGTAGCTCAAGCTGATTAGCAAATGCTATGTCTATTAATAATCAACCTCAAAGAAATTTATTTAGCGACCCATCATTATGGTTATTGCTGTTTTCTAATATTATAACAATTTTCTTTGCGACGAAAGAAGGCTGGAATTTATCAACCATAATGTGGATTTATTGGTTTCAAAATATCACAATCGGACTTTTTAATTTTATTAGAATACTTCAGTTAAAAGAGTTTTCTACTAAGGGATTTAAGATAAATGGTCAACCCGCTCAACCAACCCAAGGCACAAAAAAGTTCACTGCTTTTTTCTTTTTATTTCACTACGGTTTTTTTCACTTTGTTTATTTTATATTTCTTTTAACTGGTACTTTTACCAAATCTTATGGACAGAGTTTAAATTCCATAGAGTTTAAATACATTTTTATAACGGCCTTAATCTTTTTCATTAACCATCTTTTTTCTTATTTCTACAATAGACCGAGAGATACCAAAAAACAGAATATTGGATCATTGATGTTTTATCCTTATGCAAGAATAATTCCAATGCACCTCACGATAATTCTCGGCTCATTTTTTATTAGTGCTTTACCTTTTTTTCTTGTACTTAAAACTTTTTCAGATGCTGTGATGCACATTATAGAACACAAAGTTTTAAGAAAGGGTGAGGAGTAAAAAGAATGGCGGCGAATTTTTTCTAAAAAAGGAATCCCGCCAGAAACCAGCTCGCATTCCTTCCCAGATCCCTCCTGCGGGCGGGAAATCAGCCGAGGCGGTGCAATTCCATTTCCCCAGACAAATAGTTTCGTCTTGCCTCGTCCGCATTAGTATTTTTAATCATTTGGATTTTGCTCGAAAAACATTCGAACTTTGTCCAACAAACACCGCCAGTTTTCACTTTTTGTGAAATCGTAAGAATTAGCCTTGGCGCAAAGCGCCTCGGCATGGTATTTTTTCGCAATTTTGAAGGCATTTTTGAAATCGCACGCCAGCATGCGGTCGGCAATGCGGAAGTTCGAACCAATCTTTTTGAGAAAATCCCGAATCCTTTCGGGATTTTTTTGCTCTGTGTATTTTTATGCTTGGTTGGCGTCTTTTAGAAAGGCAATGGCAAGTTCGAAATGCTAAAAAAATTCATTTGCATTTTTATAAAAATTGGTTATCATTATAGTATCAAGAAAGAAACCTTTATATTATATTCTATATATTATAATGTTTTACAATTAGAAAAGATATGTCAAATAATAAAATTTCTGATAACTTAAAGAAACTGCGGGCTAAAAAGGGACTATCTCTCGAAAGGATTGCTCGCCTTGCCGATTTATCACTTAACACCATCGTTAAAGTTGAAAACGGCGTTAATACAAACCCGACTATTGATACACTAACTAAGATTGCCAAAGCACTTGAAATTGGTGTTGATGATTTAATGAGATAAAATTATGGCAAAAACATTATTCAGAATAAACAGGAGATTATTTAAATAATTTTTAACAAATAAAACTATGAAAAAACTTACTATCACTGCAATTATCGGAGTAGTTGTCTTGTCAGTAGGAGTTTTGTATTTTTTTAACAATCAAAAATCTGATCAGGCACCAGAGCAAGCTGTTTTAGAGCAAACTTTAACAATTTCTAAAAAATATGTCGCTTTAAGATATCAAACTGATAATGTTTTGATAAATGCCAAGGAATACGGTGAATATGATTTGTGGAACAAAGAAATGACAGAGATTATCTCTCAGTGGAAAAAATTAGAAGAAGATTCTTCGACTTTGGAGAAGCTATCTGCGAAAATAAGTGAGGAAAAAGTGAGTTTTAATTTAGTATCCCAAGCTTTAGCTTATACCAAAGAAGAAGTAACCGGCATTATAGATAAAGCCCCGATGGGGAAGAAAATATCAACATTGGCTAAACATTTGGGTGTAGATGCAAAAATGGCTCAGCTTATTTTGAATGAAACCCAAAATCAAATTTCTAGAGAAGCTTATGGCGAGGAGGGAGATGTCTTTGAAAAATGCGAACAAAATTCGATGCGAATTAAAAATGGTGCCAAAGTGACTGTTTTTGTGGGGGGTGTGGTTTTAACTGGTGGTGCGTCAGCGGTGGCAGCCAGTGGAGTGTTGGCCAAGACGGCTTTAGTTGTAGGCGGAGCAGATTTGGTTTTGGAAGTGACTGATGATGAAGCAAGGATTGCCTTGGGGGATAAAAATAAA
>PFAM01000009.1:0-4973 GCA_002778705.1 Candidatus Falkowbacteria bacterium CG10_big_fil_rev_8_21_14_0_10_37_14
GAAATAATCGGCATAATACATTTCGAGAGCGGTCGAAATTTGTTTGAGGTCGCTCACCCGTTTGGCATCGCGAGCTCTGCCCCGAGCCGAAGATACCGCCACGGTCGCTAAAGTCGCCAAAACGCCAATGATGGCGATGACTATCAGGAGCTCGATGAGAGTAAAAGCGATGTGGAAAAATGAGACAAATTTTTGTTACAACCCGTTAAAACAAAGCTACAATATCACAATTTTTCACGTTTTTAACCGCAAAATCAGTTTATTTATCCTTATAGCCACGATATGGATTTTTGTAAACCTGCAAAACCGTTTCAATTCAGTGACAAAATAAGGAAATTTGCGACCATTTACCTGAGGAACAAATTGATTCTTATGAAGAATCAATCAAGATTTTCTCCGAGTTATGGCACATTGACGCTAATTTTGTCAAATTGAATCGCCAGGTTTTACTTTGGTTGAAAAAAATCCGTATCAAAAAAGAAGGACAAAAACAAGGTTATAAATACAACCTCTTAATCAGTGGATTTAAGCGAGTCACCAACTCATAATTAGAGCTAGCTGACAAATCAGCCAGTTCATCAGCTGTCACGCTAACCTCTCCTTGCTCACCTAAAAGCACCACCTCCGTACCAATCGCCACATCCGGCGCATCGGTAATATCCACCACAATCATATCCATCGACACTCGCCCCAGCACTCGTGCCCGGTGACCATTAATAATCACGCGCCCCAGGCCAGACAAACTGCGATCATAGCCATGCCAATAACCAATCGGCAAGACCGCCAATCTGGTTTCTCGTTCTAAAAGTTCCACTCCATCATAACCCACCCGACTGCCAGCCGGCACCGTCTTTACCTCCGCCACAATCGTCTTCCAAGTTAAAATCGGCTGTAAGTTTAATTTATTAACATAAGCATATTCCACTTCACGAGACGGCCAAAGCCCCATCAAAGCAATGCCAAAGCGCACCATATCATAGTGCGCTTTTGGAAACACAATTGCTCCAGAGCTAGCCGAGGCATGACGAATCGGTTTCAAACCTCTTTTCTTAATTTCCGCTAAAACTTCTTCAAATTGATCAATTTGCTGTTGCGTCCCAGTCGGAAAAGACGGATTTTTCGCTCCGGCAAAGTGTGTATAAACCCCGTCCAAAATTAAATTATCATATTTTAAAAACTCATCTAATACTGCTGTCGCTTCATTGACAAAAAATCCTTGTCGGCACATCCCAGTATCAAATTTTAAATGTATTTTAAGCCCCTTAACTCCGCTCTCAGCAATTGCACGCAAACCTTCAAAATTAGACACAGTAAGAGCGATGTTTTTCTCAGCCGCTTCAAGGGCATTCACTACCAGTGTATGCCCCAAAACTAAAATCGGCGCCTTGACCCCTGCTTCTCTAACATGAAAACCTTCCAAAACCGAATCTACGCCAATATAATCAGCGCCCATTGCTTCCACCGCTAGCGCATAATCAATTAATCCATGCCCATAGGCGTTAGATTTCACCACCGCCAAAAATTTTACTTCCGGTTTTAGCAAACGCCTCAAAACTTGATAGTTATTAGCTAACCGCTGCTTGTCTATCTCTAGCCAAGTTCTAAGTCCTCGACTTTGTTCATTTAACACCATGTTGGTTAGCAAAAAATATATAATCTTTCAAGCAATAAATAAAATTACGTTCTGTTCCAGCTATGTGTTCAAAGATTTTTAGATCTTTATATTCATCACCAGCTTTTTTAGCATATTCATAAGCCACAATTAATTGTTTCGGCTTACGCTTACCCATGTCAGCCATTTGGCGAAATAAACCTAAACGAATATTGTCGATTGCACTCAACGGTCTGCCATCTAATAATACGGTAAGCACATCAATATCAGGAACTTTCAAATCAGTACCTTCCCAAAAAATTATTTCAGCTCCCAACACTCTGATTTTCTCAGCTAAAACATCCCGAAAAGCAACTTCATGACTATTAACGGCCGAAGCCAATAACGCAACTTTCATAAAATATAAATACCAAAAATAATTCTTTTATTTATTATGTTCTTTTGACATTTTGTCATTAATTTATTGATTTGACATTGGAAATTGGAAATTCTTATCCGACATTCTTAATCTTGAGTTCATTTAACTGCTTCTCATCCACCTCCGATGGGCTATCCATCATCACATCTCGGCCCTGCCCATCTTTTGGGAAAGCATAGATATCACGAATAGAATCCCAATCATTCAAAACCATTAGTAAGCGATCAATACCTGGCGCATTACCAGCATGTGGTGGCGCACCATATTTAAAAGCACTAATCATAGCACCAAAACGGCGATCCACTTCTTCGTGTCCATAGCCAGCAATTTCAAAAGCTTTATACATCACTTCCGGATTATGATTACGCACCGCACCGGAAGAAATTTCAAAACCATTTAATACCAAGTCATATTGATAAGCTAAAATCTCTAACGGTTTTTGAGTCTCTAACGCTTCCATTCCACCCTGTGGCATTGAAAATGGGTTATGGCCAAAATCAATCCGGCCCGGCTCCAATTCTGAATCTTCAAACATCGGATAATCCACAATCCAGAGCCACGCTGCCAAATTGTTATCAATCAAATTTAATTCGTTAGCGATTGCAATACGCACCGCACCCAAAGCCTTACAAACAGTCAGCCAATCACCAGAAGCAAACAAAGCCATATCACCAGGTTCCAATTTTAATTCATGCTTAATGCTCGAAATTTCCGAATCACCCAAAAACTTAGCAAAACTAGATTTAATTTCCCCTGCCGTGTCTAAACCAAAAGTAGCCAAGCCCCCAAGTCCTCGGCGTTTAGCTAAATCAATTAAAACATCTAACTGTTTACGAGTCAGCTTCGCCCCACCTTCTATTTTCAAAGCGTGAATTACTCCACCACTGGCCAAACTTTCAGCAAAGACACTAAAAGAAGTTCTAGAAAAAATTTCAGTTAACGCTTTTATTTTTAATTCATAACGAATATCTGGCTTATCAGAACCATATTCTGTCATCGCCTGACGCCAAGACAAACGTATAAAACGATTATTAGACCCCATTTTAATAATTTTTTTCTCAGAAAACCGTTCAGTCAAATCAACCATCAAAGGTTCCATTACCGCAAAAATATCTTCTTGATCAACAAAACTCATTTCCATATCCAATTGATAAAACTCTCCATAATGTCGATCCACTCTCGTGTCTTCATCACGAAAACATGGCGCCACCTGAAAATACCGATCCATACCAGCTACCATTAAAAGCTGTTTAAACTGTTGCGGTGCTTGAGGTAAAGCATAGAACTTACCAGGAAACAAACGACTAGGAATTAAAAAATCTCTTGCCCCTTCTGGGCTAGAGTTAGCTAAAATCGGTGTGGAAATTTCTACAAAATCTCGCTCAATAAAATATTGACGAATATACTGAATAAACTTAGCTTTTTTAGCCAACATCTCCTGCAACTTTGGTCGACGCAAATCCAAAAAACGATATTTTAAACGCAAAGCCTCGGCTGTTTCAGCTAAGATTTTTTCATTAGCAATCGGAAATGGCAATTCTTCCGCTCGGCTATGAATCACTAATTCCGTCACCGCCACTTCAATAGCTCCGGTGGCCATATTTTTATTAACCATCGTTTCTGGTCGTGCCTGTACTGTACCTTTAACGCCTATCACCCATTCCTGTCGTAATTTACTAGCTTGTACTAATAATTCAGCTGATTCTGGAGAAATCGTTAGTTGTGTCAAGCCATAACGATCACGCAAATCTAAAAACAACAAACCGCCAAGATTCCGATAACTATGAATCCAGCCAGCCAATTCTACCTCTTGTCCTAAATGTTGCGTGGTTAATTCCCCACAGTTATGACTTCTCAGCATATTTTTATTTTTATCTCAGCGAAAGCTGAAATCTCTCCAAGCAGTAGTAATAACCCTACTGCAATAAATATTTAAAATTTTTAATATTAGTCTAGTTCGGGCTATGAATTTTTGATAACCTTTAAAATCGTTTCAATCCCCTTCTTTTAACTTTATGAACTTATATGTTATCAAATTACCAACCTAAAATCAAGCTAATTTTAATTTCTATAAAAAGACAATCTCTCGATCATCCGGCTTAAATCACCAGCCGATGATCCTGATATTTGCCAAAGCTTTGGCCACATCATTGGTTTTTCTTTATAAATTACTCTAAGATTAGCTAAAATAATAGGATTAACCACCAAGCATTCTTCAGGCATAACTCTAGCACAAGTTGGACACACCAACTCCCCGGACACCCGTTGATAAGCTCCTTTAATTAATTCCGCCGCACATAATTGACAGTTATCAGTATCTATAACAAAACCCAGTGATGACAATAGCCTAATTTCCGCCCCCAAGGCTACAAGTGGCCATTCTACTGGTTTAGATTCCTGATGATTTAATAAATCTAAAACATTTTCCAAAGCATCATACAAAATAGGATCAGCGTCACTTGGCCAAATAGCCTTTCTGACTTTATTTAAAACTCTTCCAGCTGAGGCTAAACGTCGCAAATCACTAATTAAATTATAACGGATCCCACGACTAATAGCCCCACCAACATAATCTTGATTACGACCGCGAATAATCATCAGCTCTACACTATTAAAAGGCTCTAGATGCCCATTTAATTTAGACAGAATCGCTCGACTGCCACGTGCTACAACATCTAATCTGCCACGCTCGCGGGTGTACAAAAAAACCTTAGAATCTCGTTCCCCCCAAGGCTGTTTATCTAACACAATTCCATTGGCAATAAATGTCTGCTCCATAGAAGCTCTGAAATAATTTTTATTTTTTCTTAATTCTGGTCTAAGATATAGATTTTTAATAACCTTTAAAATTGTTTCAATTTAATAGTAAAATTAGGAGAGTATATAACCGCATGTTTGAGTAATAAATCAATTCCTCTAAAAATTAATCCAGATTTATCACGA
>PFAM01000009.1:5016-17212 GCA_002778705.1 Candidatus Falkowbacteria bacterium CG10_big_fil_rev_8_21_14_0_10_37_14
TTGCGGAACAGTCGAACCATATTTTGCTATTAAATTGCCAGATTTTAAGCTGGTTTGAAAAAATCTATATCTAAGAACACTTCAGATTTTATGAATTAACTTCTATCTAGAAAAGTTTGCAGAATTAACATCGCTGCGATAGCATCTTCCTTAGCTTTGTTTTTTTTATCCCCCTCTAGCCCTTGTGCCTGTTTACTGGTTAAACGCTCATCAATATAATGAATATCCAGGCCGCTCTTCAAGCTCAACTTAGTTACAAACTCTGCAAAGCCCTTGGTAAAAGTAAGTTGCCCCCCACCCATATGAACAGGCTTACCGACCACCAACACAGAAATATCCTCCCGTTTAATAATTGCGATTACCTCCTCTAAAGTTTTAACCACTGTTAAAGGCGTCGCCATTTTATTAACACTGTCTGCAGTAGCCAAACCAATTTTTGCCGTCCCCCAATCTACCCCAAGATAAAAAACCGGCTCACTATTATTAAACATTGAAATAATTTTTAATTTTTAAATAAACGAGGAAAATTTTAATTTTTTAAAAAATTACTTTATATTTTAAGAAATTATTTAGAAATTTGAAATTGTTTTAACATTACATTGTCAGTATCTCCGGCCCCTCTTCTGTAATCAACACTGTATTTTCAAAATGCGCCGATAATTTACCATCTTTAGTCACGAAAGCGAAGCCATCTTTACCTAGTTTAATATGCCAATCTCCTTCATTAACCATCGGTTCTAAAGCTAAAACCATACCAGCCTGTAACCTCACATTAGGTAGCCCCGCTTCCTTAATACCATAATGAGGTACTTGTGGCTCTTCGTGGACATCCAAACCAACACCATGACCAACTAATTCTCGAACTACCGAAAAACCGTTTGGTTCCACAAAGCGCTGAATAGCTAAGCCAACATCATCCAAAGTATTTCCTGCTTTCATTTGATCAATACCTAAATACAAGGCTCTCTCAGTAACCTCTAAAAGTTTTTGCGCTTTTGGGCTAATCTCACCAACCGGCAGAGTTCTAGCCATATCACTATAATAACCACCCAGCTCCATACCGACATCAACCCCGACAATATCACCGTTATACAAAATGCGTCCAGGTATTGCTACACCATGAACAATTTCATTATTAACTGAGACACACAAAGCCGAAGGAAAAGGTACTGCACTTTTATGTGTTTTATAGCCCTTAAAAGCTGGCCTGCCACCAACTTCTGCTATTAATTTACAAGCCACAGACTCTAAATCACCAATATCTAAACCTGGCTTTACTAAGGGGATTAATTTATCAAAAATTACCGCCATTTCATGACAGCTTTTACGAATTCCTTCTATTTGCTCTAATGTTTTAATATATTTAGACATATCTCAGTATTTTAATGGTTTTTAGTAAAAATGCAATAGTTATCGCATTTACCTCCATTCCCGCATTCTAACTTTATAAGCTTTATGAACTTTACAAACCTTACAAACTCATTCTTGATTCTCTAATCTCTTTAATAAATCCTCATAAATATGCTCCACCGAAGCTGTCCCGTCAATACTAATCAAATTGTGCGCTTGATGAGCATACTTCAAGAGTGGCCCAGAAGCTAATTTATAATCAACCAAACGTTTTTTTATAATTTCTGGCTTATCATCGTGCCTGATATATAATTTTTTACCACACACATCACACCTACCAGCTACTTTAGGGGGATTATAAACAATGTGATAAGTCGCTCCACAATCACAAACTCGCCTACCACTCAACCGATTAATCACTTCTTTATCGGGTATTTTAATTTCCACAGCTATAATCTTATCAGTCTTCTTTAACATAGACATCAAATCTTTCAATTGTTCAGCATCTCTCGGATAACCGTCTAAAATAAAACCCTTAGCCGTATCCTTCAAGGACAATCTTTGTTTAATTAATTCATGGATGGTAGCGTCCGACACCAATTTACCTTGATCAATTAACTTAGCCACCCTCTTACCTAAAGCACTTTTAATAGTTTCTTCATGTCTTAAAAGTTCACCAGTAGAAATCACCGGCAATTTAAAATCTTTGCCAATTCTGTCGCTTTGCGTTCCCTTTCCTGAACCTGGCGGTCCAAAAAATAAATAAATATGTTTAGGCATAATATTAAAATGACATCGGTCGCTTCGTCATCGAAGTCTCCGGTTTTTGACCATTGTCTAAAGCTCCAGATTTTCGATCTAGCTGGTTCCCGCCAGCTGTTTGATATTCTATTGGTTTTATTCCATTGCCGTTCAAACCCTTTTCTTCATTACGCTTAATCATATAACGAGAATAAGCTATATTACGTTTAATTTGTTCTGGCGTTAGTCGTAGTAAAACACCCTTAGTTAAAACTTTTTGTTGTACTAAACGAGCCATACCAGGACCACAATTTTTAGTCACCGCATCTATTACACGCGAGCTAGATGTCACCTTACCCCACAGCCCTTCAGTTTGTAGAGCTTGCACAACTTTTATTCGTGCTTCTGGCATTAATTGTTTTAATTGATTCTGCAAAGCTAAAAAAGTATGTTCTTCATATGGATTGAACACTCTTTTTATATCTCTATTTTCACCACTAGGCATTTGATTAAAACCCAAGGTCCCGCCTAAATCTCCTAAAAATCCCATATTTATTTTATACCTGCGAAGGCAGGTATCTGAGTTACATTTTTGATACCCAAATAATACCACACAAAGCACCGAAAGTAAAAAAACGACCCGGATCATCCGAATCGTTTCTTCTATCTACAAATTAACTTTACAAACTTGATAAACTTTATGAACTTAATCACATATCATATTCACGCATGGACAACTGTGCCTCAATCTGTTTAACCGTCTCAATAACTACGCTAACTACAATTAAAATACTAGTGCCGCCAATAGTCATCGAAGGAATACCAGACACGCCAGTCACAATTATTGGCATTATAGCCAAAATTGCTAAAGACAAAGCCCCGGTAAAAATAACCTTATTTGAAGTGGCATACAAATAATCGGAAGTGTGACGACCTGGGCGAATGCCTGGGATAAAACCGCCTTGCTTCTGTAAATTCTCGGCAATTTGTTTTGGGTGGAAAATAACTTCAGTATAAAAATAAGTAAAGCCAAAAACCAGAATAAAGTACATGATACCGTAAACCCATTGATTAGCCAAAGCCGCTAAAAACCACTGAGCAGCATGGCTTAACCAAACCGACTTAGCATTCTGAAAAAATTGTGCTGCCATCTGCGGAAACATTACAATCGAAACCGCAAAGATAATTGGCATCACGCCAGCCATATTAACTCTAATTGGTAAATGAGAGCTAGCACCACCGAAAGCACGATTACCGTGAATTTGACGAGCGTACTGCACAGGAATATTACGTTGACCTTCATTGATTATAACCACGCCCACTACAGTCAAAATAGCTACCACTACATAAGCAATAATGGTTGGCAACATGGTCGGATCATAAGTGGCAGCCAAATTTTGAATAGCTGTAGGTAAACCAGCCACAATGCCAGCAAAAATCAAAAAAGAAATACCATTTCCAATTTTCTTTTCGGAAATCAATTCACCTAACCACATCAAAAGAATGGTACCAGCAGTAATAGTAATCATAGCAGCCAATTTATCCATCCAAGAAAAACCACCAATAATACCACCTGAAGAATTTTGAATCAAAGTAATCATACCATAGGACTGAACCATAGAAATTGGTACAGTTGCCCAGCGAGACCACATCATTACCTTTTGTCTTCCGGCTTCTTCCTTATTCATTTCTTCCATTGCTGGAATAATCATAGCGAGTAATTGAAAAATGATTGAAGATGTAATATAAGGACCGACACCAAGCATTACGATAGAAAAATTTTCCATGCCACCGCCAGTCAATAAGCTCATTAAACCTAAAACCTGATTACCAGCAAAAAATTCTTTAAGTGCTAGAGCATCCACACCGGGAATTGGTACATGAGCCGCTAAACGGAAAATTAAAAGCATCGCCAAGACAAACGCAATGCTAAGACGCAAATCTTTTACCTTCCAAATCTGTCTTATTTTTTCCATCATATTTGTGGAAATTAATTTTTAATTACACCCTTAGCTTGTTTGATAGCCTCAGCTGCCACAGTACTCATTAAAACCTTACTAAACACCAAGCCCTCTACGGTCAATTTTCCTTTAGCTAAGATTTTGACGCGCATATCGGCTTTCTTAACCAAACCAGCTGCCGTTAAAGTCTTGGCACTAATAATAGCTCCAGGTTTAAAACCGTTTAAATCGGCTAAATTAACAGCTGCGTTTTTAGCCTGTAAAGATTTGAAACCACGGGTCTTTGGCACAGACAACAACATTTTCTTTAAGCCCAAACGTTTTAAATTTGAAACACCAGAACGAGATTTCTGACCTTTCATACCACGAGTGGAATAAGTACCATGACCAGAAGCATTACCACGACCGACACGTTTCGGACGATGAGTAGAGCCACCAGCTGGACGTAAATTGTTTAGAGACACTGACATATATTTTTTTGGTTTAAAAACTAAGCGTTAGCTGGTTTAATACGTGGAGTGCGCGGTTTTTGAGCAGTTGTAAAGCTTTCAGCTTTATTTTCGACTGTTTCAACACCGGCAACTTCAGTAACTTGAGTAGCAACTTTAGCAGCGGCTAATTTTTTAGCTGAAGTTCTTGGTTGGCGTAAGTCAGCCAAAGCAAGCATCATACATTTAGCATTGGCCACATTATTATTTGTGCCTAGCATTTTACCAGACAAATCACTAATACCAGCCATTTCAGCTAAAACTCTCACCACACCACCACAACGTACACCGTGACCAACCTGAGCTGGTTTTAAAATGATGTGAGAGGCTTTAAATTTTAATTCAACTTGATGAGGAATAGTACCATTAGTAATTGGCACCTCAATCAATTTCTTTTTAGCCTGATTAAAAGCTTTGGTAATAGCAGCTGTCACATCAACACCTTTAGCCAAGCCAATAGCCACCTTACCTTTGTGGTTACCAATAGCCAAACAAGCGCGAAAACGCATTCTTTTACCACCAGCCATCACACGAGTCACGCGAGCTAAATCCAAAATCTTTTGATCAAATTCGGTTTCAGCCTGAGCTGTGCGACCACGACCACCTCCACCGCCACTGCGACGACGATTTTTATCATTAAACTGCTGACCACCAGGTTTAGCACCATCTCTAACACCACCTCTAGCGGCAGAAGTTGGACGATTATTTTGTTTCGCTGTTTCCGTCATAAAATTGAGTTAAAATTAAAATTCCAAACCTCCGGCACGTGCGCCATCGGCTACGGCTTTAATCCGGCCATGATATAAATTACCACCTCGGTCAAATACCACGCTCTTAATGCCTTTTTCCAAGGCGCGCTTGGCCAATTCTTTGCCTAATTCCAAAGACGCATCGCCCTTAGCCAATTTACCAGCTAATTGAGCTGTGTGCGCACTGACCAAAGTACGGCCAGAACTATCATCTACAATCTGCACAAACAGATTACGATTGGAACGAAACACAGATAGACGCGGGCGCTCTGAGGTGCCGGAAATCTTGGCTCTAACCCTCTTCGCGCGGCGCTCCTTTTTCACTTGCTTAATGACTTCCTTGTTCTTCATACTCGTTAGTTAAAAGTTTATAAAGTTGAAAGTTTATAAAGTTCAATGGATGTTTCAAAAGATATTTTCTTTACAAACTTTATGAACTTTACGAACTTTACTAACTTACTTCGCGGAGGTCTTACCTGCCTTACGGCGTAACACCTCATCTACATATTTAATACCCTTACCCTTATAAGGCTCTGGCTTTTTCAAACGTCGAATACAAGCAGCCGTTTCACCAACAGCTTGCTTATCAGCTCCACTAACAGTAATAAACTTACCTTCTACTACAGAGGTCACTCCTTCTGGCAGCACAAATTCTACCGGATGAGAAAAACCTAAAGCTAGTGTTAACTTAGATCCGCCACCAGCCACTTTATAACCAACACCGTTTATCTCTAATTTTTTTTCAAACTCTTTTACCACACCAGAAACCATATTATTTAATAAACTACGATATAAACCCCAAAAAGCTGCTGATTCTTTAACTCCAGTATCAACTGGAGACACTTTAATTTCATTATCAGTAATTTCTACCTTAATTAACTCATTAACTTCTTGGCGTAACTCAGCTTTTGGACCTTTGACAACAACAACACGGCCGTCCATACGAACAGTTACACCGGCAGGAATTGCAATCGGTAATTTTCCTAATCTTGACATATTGGTATCAGGGCTTAAGTCGCGTGATTAAAATTATCACCCGTTAGGTCAGCCCCTGCTTATTTAATATATTTCGCAAATCACTTCACCCCCCATGCCCTTTTTGCCTGCTTCCTTGTTAGTCATTAAACCCTGGCTTGTGGAAATAATCGCCACGCCATAGTTATTCAGAACTCGAGGCAAATTATACTTATCAGCATAAACGCGACGGCTTGGCTTGGAAATACGAGTCAAAGAAGTAATCGCTGGGCGACCGGCCTCATATTTCAAGACAATCTTGAAATCTTGGCCTACAATGCTCTCAACTTTTTCAACTTTCTCCACCCAATGGTTCTGTTCAAGGATTTTAGCAATAGCAAATTTAATTTTGCTCATCGGCAACACCACCTCCGGCTTGCCAATTGCAGAAGCATTGCGAATGCGAGTTAACATGTCTGCTATTGGATCGGTCATAACTTTATACTTATACTTAAAACTTTAAAACTTATTTGCTTAGATAATTCATCCACTTAAGGCGGATTTATTATTTACCAGCTAGATTTAGTCACACCTGGCAAATCAGCGTTATTAGCTAATTCTCTAAAACAGATGCGGCACAAGTCAAAATCTCTAATGTAGCCATGATTACGGCCACAACGCCAACAACGACGCACGATTCGAGTAGAGAACTTAGGCTTTTTATTAGCCTTAACGATTAATGCTTTTCTTGCCATATATTCTTATTTAAACGTTAGAATTATCTTTTTTGGCTGTTTCCTTCTGGAAAGGAAATCCTAAAGCAGTGAACAAAGCCAACCCAGTTTCAGTATCATGTGCGGTAGTTGTAATATTCACTTCTAACCCATGGTAAAATTCAGCCTGATCCAACATAACTTCTGGAAAAGCAATTTGTTCTTTAAAACCAATCGATAAATTTCCAGCACTATCCACCAATTTTGGGCTAATTCCACGAAAGTCTCGGACCCGAGGGAAAGTGATATTTACAAGCTTATCCAAAAAATCCCACATTCGAGAACCGTGTAAAGTTGCCACTACACCAATAGGATCACCCTCTTTTACCTTAAAAGCAGAAATAGATTTTTTAGACTTAGCGATTACTGGCTTTTGACCAGTAATACGTGTGATGGTACTCACCACATCTTCGATATATTTCTTATCTTTAGTCATTCGACCGACACCAACATTAATAGTTACTTTAGTAACCTTTGGCACCGCCATGACGTTCTTATAAGCAAAGCGCTCAGTTAGCTGCGGCACCGCTTTTTCTTTGTAGGCAGTAAAAACATTCATACTTTTAATCAATTAAATTTTTGCAGCGCTTACAAGCGCGAACCTTATGAGTCTTGCCGGTTTCATCTTTAGGCAACTCAAAAGAAACACGAGTTGGCTTACCACATTTCGGGCAAACTAGCATTACATTAGAAACATTCAAAGGAGCTGGAAACTCAATGCGTTGACCTTTTTCGCCAGAACGACGAGGACGCATATGTTTCACCAATAAATTTAAGCCTTCAATACTTAAACGATCTTGTTGCTTAAACACTTGCAGAACTTTACCAGCCTTGCCGTTGTCTTTACCAGCAATAATCTTCACTTGGTCGTTAGTTTTTATTTTCATAAACTTGGTTTAGATCTTTATAAAACTTCCGGAGCCAAAGAAGCAATCTTGACGAAACCGGCTTTACGCACCTCGCGTGGAATCGGACCAAAAATACGGCTACCTTTTGGTTCACTATTTTTCTTATCGATTACCACACAAGCGTTTTCATTGAAGCGCAAGTAGGTACCATCGGACCGAGTAATTTCTTTCTTGGTACGAACAACTACTGCCAACAAAACATCAGCTTTTTTAATTGTCATATGCGGGGCGGCCGACTTGACCACGATGATAATTTTATCACCGACTCCGGCATAACGCTTCTTGTAACCACCTAATACTCGGATACATTTACATGTCTTAGCTCCGGTATTATCGGCTACTTTCAGCATTGATTGGACTTGAATCATATATCCTGAAATTAATAAGTAAAAGCTTAACGGCCAGCTAACACACGCCACTTCTTGTCCTTAGACATTGGGCGACAGGCTATAAATGTAACCTGTTCACCAACATGACAGCGGTTGTCTTCGTCGTGCACTTTATATTTACGAGACACGGCGTAACGTTTGTGATACTTAGGATGAATTTTAATACTATCAACTTTTACCACAATCGTCTTATCCATTTTATCACTTACTACCACGCCAACAAATTTTTTAATTATTTTGTCGATCTTGGCTTCTTTAACAGAAGGTTTGGCAGCAGTTTTAACAATTACGGGCTTCACCACTTTGGTTTTGACAGTAACTGATTTTTTTGTAGTAGCCATAGACCTTATTTTTGATTAGTTAGTTTTAAATTAGTTAGAACACGCGCCACAATCTTGCGTTGTTCACGAATTTCGCGGATGTCTTTTAATTGACCACTAGCTGTCTTAAAGCGTAACTCGCGTAATTTAGTTCGGGTAGCAGCTAGAGTATGCTGAGCTTCACTAACGGACATTTTTTGTATTTCTTTAAATTTCATATTTTTGTCAGCTAAATTATTTTTTGACAAACAAGCATTTAACCGGCAACTTATGAGCCGCCAAAGTTACAGCTCTCTTAGCTTCAGCTTCAGGCAAACCATCCAACTCAAACATAATAGTACCAGCCTTAATTTTGGCCACATAGTGATCAACGGCGCCCTTACCTTTACCCATAGGGATTTCTCCACCCTTAATAGTTACTGGCGCATCAGGGAATATGCGAATCCACATCTTACCAGCACGATCCATTTCACGAGATAATACACGGCGAGCGGATTCAATCTGACGAGCTGTCACCCAACAGGTTTCCATGCTTTTCATACCATAACTACCGAAAGCTAAGAAAATCTTTTGAGTAGCATGACCGCCATGACCCAATTTATGTGATTTACGATATTTAGTTTTTTTGGGACTCAACATACGTTTACTTCTTAGGAGCCGCCTGATCCAGCGACTTATCAAAAACTTCACCTCTATAAATCCAAACCTTGATACCAATAGCTCCGTAAGTGGTATGAGCTGTGTTACCTGCATAATCAATATCAGCACGTAAAGTAGACAAAGGCAGTTTACCAGATATCAAATGCTCATCGCGAGCAATTTCCGCACCATTCAATCGACCACTAACCATCACTTTAATACCTAAAGCTCCAGCGCGTTCAGCCCGACCAATAATCTGCTTCATAGCTTTCTTGAAAGGCACACGCTTTTCAATATCTAAAACCATGGCTTGTGCCAAAACTTCAGCTGATAAATTAGGCCTACTTACTTCGTTAATACTAATGTTGATTTCGTTCAAACGGAAAGTTTTTAAAAATTTGGTGTGCAACTTTTTCTTTAAATCTTCAATACCCGCCCCACCTCGACCAATCAACAGACCAGGTTTAGCTGTAAAGATATTTATAAATAACTTATTATTAGAATTGCGTTCAATTTCCACCTTATCCACTCCAGCTTCTTTATAAGTAGCCATAAGATAACCACGCACTGCGAGATCTTGCTTTAGCTTGGGAATATAAGACTTCTGCTCCGAAAACCAGCGCGATGGCCAGCTACGAGTGATGCCAATTCTCAAGACTTTGGGATTAACTTTTTTCGCCATATTGATGTGCCTATTAATTAACCGCTTTTGCGTCTAAAAACTTTATGAGTAAACCCTTTACTAACAGTGCCTCCGCCCTTAGCGACATTAACACCTTTGCCTTCATTCTTAACCTCAGAGCCGCTATCTTCAACTTCGGCATCTTTATTGACAATTTTAATTCCTTCATCTTCCATTGGTTTACCACTCAACTTGACCGGAGCTTCTATTTTAACTTTTTTACCCTCTTTAATACCACTATCTTTAATTTCAGATAAAATAACGTTAATGTGACTGGTCTTTTTCATAATCGGAGTAGCACGACCATGAGCACGAGGCATCCAACGTTTTAAAGTTGGCCCCTGATCCACTGAAATTTCTTTAACCAGTAAGTTATCTGCTGTCAAACCAAAATTATTGATCGCATTAGCTAAGGCAGCTGAAACCAATTTAGAAACTGGCTTAGCGGCCGCTTTACCAGCGAACTTCAATTGATCTAAAGCGGGTTGAATTTTTTTACCACGCACCAAACCAGCCACCAAGCGAACCTTGCGGGGAGACATTCTTAAATATCTCAATTGAGCTTTAACTTCCATATAATCAAAATTAATTACTTCTTGGCACCAGCCTGTGTTTTGGCCATTTTACCTCCGTGACCTAAAAACTTACGAGTTGGAGAAAATTCCCCCAGCTTATGGCCAACCATATTTTCATGAATGGTCACGGCAGTATGAACACGACCATTGTGCACACCAAAAGTGAAACCAACCATTTCAGGAGTAACCGTACAGGAACGATCCCAAGTCTTGATTGGGGTGCCAGGTTTGGCAGTGGCTAACTTTTTGATCAGCCGTTCATTAACATAGGGGCCCTTTTTTAAACTTCTTGTCATATGCTTTTAGTATTATTTCTTGCGACGAGTAACAATCAAACGAGTTGAAGCGCGTTTGGCGCGACGAGTGTGTACACCATAGGCATTCTTACCCCACTTAGTCTTCGGATGTTTCAAACCGATTGGTTGATTACCTTCACCACCACCATGTGGATGATCCACAGGATTCATAGCCGTACCTCTAACAGTTGGGCGAATACCCAAGTGGCGAGAACGCCCTGCTTTACCAATTGATAAGTGGCGTAAATCAGCATTACCAACCTGTCCAACAGTCACTAAACATTCTTTTTTTATCAAACGAATTTCTCCAGAAGGTAATTTTATTTGTGCAAATTTCTTTTCTACACTCATCACATAAGCTGCATTACCAGCACCACGACATATTTTAGCTCCACCACCTGGGACTAACTCAATACTGTGAACAGCCATACCTGCTGGAATAAACGCCGCTGGCATAGCATTACCTGTCTTAATCTCAATTAATTCTTTACTACTCATCACATCATCACCAACCTTTAAACCGATTGGTGCGATAATATAACGTTTTTCACCATCTTGGTAATTAATTAAAGCAATACGCGGACCACGATTTGGATCATATTCAATCGAAGCGACTAGGCCTTTTACATTAAATTTATCACGTTTAAAATCAATGATACGAACAAATCTCTTAGCGCCACCACCTTGATGACGAACGGTAATTTTACCTTGATTGTTACGACCAGCATGTTGCTTTTTTATAATTACCAAACTTTTTTCCGGACTAGTCTTAGTAATATCGGAAAAATCCTGATGGCTTAGCTGACGCTGACCATTGGTAGTTGGCTTGACTTTTCTAACTGGCATATATATTAGTTCTTGAGGTTCTTAAAGTTCATCAAGTTAAAAGTGCTTTAGACTTTGACCTGATAAATTATTAACTTTACGAACTTTATAAAATTATTACACTCCTTCGTAAACATCAATCGTCTTACCCTTCGGCAAAGTCACGATTGCTTTCTTCCAATCCTTACGTTGGCCTTGGCGATGGCCATAATTCTTAAACTTACCCTCCATATTAATTATATTGACGCTAGTTGGTTTTACTCCATACAAAGTCTCCACAGCTTTAGCAACCTCAACTTTATTAGTTTTAATATCAACAGTAAACAGATATTTACCTAAACCGTTCAAAGCTGTGCCTTTTTCTGTGACCATTGGACGAACCAAAATGCGATTAGCGCTAGCCACACGAGACGGATGCATCACTTTACCGGTTGTTTTTTTACCAACAACTTTATTAGCATACAAATCCTGCATAGCTGTACCTTCAGTGGTAACCTCCAACTTATCAGCTTTAGTTTTATTGTCTTCTTCAGTTTTTTTAAACAT
>PFAM01000009.1:17229-18551 GCA_002778705.1 Candidatus Falkowbacteria bacterium CG10_big_fil_rev_8_21_14_0_10_37_14
TTAGTTGTGTTACTTTATTCGGCTTTCCAAGCTTTTAACCGCCTCAACGGTTAAAATCAAATTTTCATGACCCAATAGATCTACAATGTTAATGTTATCCAGATTCATCAATTTAACATGTTTCAAATTGCGTAAAGAATATTTGGTTTTATCATCATTTCCAGCATTGATAATCAATGTGGACTTTTTAGCTATTTCTTCACTCTGCCAAACTGCCTTAGCTAAAGTTTTTAACATAGTATCAGCGGTTTTAGTTTTGAATTCTACTATTTCTAGTTTATCTAGTAAAGCTAGTTGGTGGGAAGCAACCTTGTCGGATAATGCCATTAACATCGCTTGACGACCCATTTTCTTATTCAATTCCATTTTAAAATTACGATCTTTGCTTGGACCAAACACGATACCACCACTACGCCATAATGGACTGCGAACAGAACCAATACGAGCACGACCGGTACCTTTTTGTTTCCAAGGTTTTTTACCACTGCCAGAAACTTCATCACGAGTTTTAGTGTGAGCAATAACTTTGCGCATGTTGGCCATCTGAGTCACTACCGCTTGGTGTAGTAATGATTCGTTCACGGACAAACCAAACACCTTGTCGTTCAATTCATATTCGCCGACTGGACTACCGGCCTGATTGTATACTTGGTACTTAATCATATCGATATACTTATTATCCGTAAATTATTTGGCTTCTGGGGTTTCCAGAACAGCTTCTTTATCCATCGCATCTTCAGTAGAGATGCTTATTTCACCTTGGGCGGATTCACCCTTAATGACCACTTCGGTTTCTTCATTAATTTCAATCTGAGTAGGTTCACCTTTAATTTCTTCAACACCAGATGTTTCTAGCTTACTAACTGGAGTGCTTACAATCAAATCGCCAGTGCCAAACAGTTTAACTAAACTACCACGACTTCCAGGAACACCACCTTCAACATAAATAACATTCTTTGTTTCATCAATAGCTACTATCAAAACGTCCTTAAAAGTTACTTGGTTACCGCCCATACGACCAGGCATCCGCTTGCCTTTAAAGACATGTTGGACACCACCGGCACCAATAGAGCCTGGCATTCTTTCTTGATCCTTAGTACCATGAGTAGCACTATGACCATGAAAACCATGACGTTTTACTACACCAGCAAAACCTCTACCTTTAACAGTACCCGTTAAGCGTAATTTATCACCAACCACTAAAGTAGCTATAGTAATTTGATCACCAATCTTTACCTCTGAAATTTCCCCCCATTTACCAGGTTTATCCAAACGAAACTCACGCAACCAACGAAAAGCTCCACCCTGCATATGCTTCAATT
>PFAM01000012.1 GCA_002778705.1 Candidatus Falkowbacteria bacterium CG10_big_fil_rev_8_21_14_0_10_37_14
CAATTAAGCAGTTGTTTCAGGTTTATTGTGGGGCTAGACAAGCGATTTTATGAATATTTTTGGGTGGACAGGAAGATGAGTAAAGTGGGGGTTAGAAAAGTAAATAAAATAATCTCGGTCTTTTTAAAAAAGCTGGCTTGTAAAAAAGCTTGGAATAAGGTAAGCTATAGTTGTTATTAACTAACAATTATATGAACAATGCCAAGTTTACGTTTTATTATCTCCTGTCTTTAGTAGCTTTGCTGTTCACGGCCATCGGCACAGGGATAATTTTGTTTCAAATTATCAATAGCGTGATTGCGGATGCTGGCACTTTTAATGGCTATACTGATGAGGCAATGCGTTTTGGTATCGCGGCGTTATTAGTGGCGGCACCTTTGTATTTCTTTACCGCGCGTGCTATTAACGATAATTTAGTTAAGGGTCTGTTATCTAAAGACGGACCAGTTCGTCGTTGGCTGACTTATTTAATTTTGTTTGCTGCTTCGGTGACAGTTTTGGGTTGGGTTATCGGTACAATCAATATGTTTTTGAGTGGCGATTTAACTATTAAATTTGCTTTGAAATTATTAACAGTTTTGGTGATTGCCGGAGTAATTTTTGGATTTTATTTGTATGATATTCGTCGTGGTTTACCGAAGGCTAAGGATTTGGGTGTGCGGTTATTTTTAGCCGGTGGCTTATTGTTAGTGATTGGCGTCTTTGTTGCTAGTTGGTTTTTTGTGGATAGCCCTAAAGAGGCACGCGCTAAAAGACTAGATAATACTACTATCAATGAGTTATTGTCGCTTAATTCTTCTATTAATGAGTATTATAGTACTAAAAAAGTTTTGCCAACGACTTTAGCGGAGGTTTTGAAATCTGGTGGATATATATCTGAAGATTATTTAAAAGATGATAATGACCAAGCTTATGAATATAAAATTATCGATGATAGAAAATATGAGTTGTGTGCCAATTTTTTAGCGGACTCTAAATTAGATAAAAACAGTGATCAATATAAATATAGCAGACCTTACCCTGAACAAAATTGGAATCATGGTATTGGTCGTACTTGTTTTGAATTAGAGGTGCCAGTTATTTCTGAGATGCCAGTGATAAAAACCATTCAATAAAAATTACTAATGCTGATTCAGTTAGAAAAATTTGAAGGTCCGTTAGCGCTCCTGCTTAAAATGATTGAGGGCGAAGAATTGGATATTACTACAATTAGCTTGGCCAAAATTGCTGACGAATACGTGGCTTATATTAAAAATCATCCAGAAATCGATCCGGAAGAAATTGCTGATTTTTTAGTGGTGGCGGCGAAGTTACTCTTGATTAAATCACGAGCTTTGTTGCCTTATTTGTATCCAGCCGAAGATAGTGAGGTGGATGATTTTGCGACACAGGTGCGGATGTATAAGGAGTATTTACGAGCTTCAAAACTGATTGAAAAATTAGTGGCCACTAATCAGCGTTCTTATTTAAGGGAGTTCAGTAAACAGTCTTGGAGTGAGGCGATACCGAAGTTTACAGCGCCTACGAGCATAACGGCGGATCGATTAAGAATGATCGCTGAAGATATCGTGGCGCGTTGGTCGCCGGCTCAAAAGCTCGACAATTCTACGCTTCATGATCATATGAATATCGAAGACAAGATTGAGCATATTCGCCAACTTTTGTCTAAGAATAGTTATTTTTATTTTAATAATTTTATCAAAAACGCTAAATCAAAAACGGAAGTGATTGTTGGGTTTTTAGCAGTCTTGGAATTAATGAAGCAACGTGATATTTTAATTGAGCAGGTGGCTCTATTCGGTGAGATTGAAGTTAAGTTAAAATAATTTATGACTTTAAACAGTTTACTAGAGGCTTTGTTATTTGTTTCGTCTAAGCCACTCACTGCCAAAAGATTAGCCGAATTAAGTGAAAGCGAAGAAACAGCTTGCGAAACGGCTTTGGTGGAATTAGAAGAATATTATAAAACAGCTGAGCGCGGTTTAATTTTAGTGAACAACCAAGGTAAATGGCAGTTAGCCAGTAATCCGGAAGCGGCAGAAATGGCGACTAAACTCGTAAAAGCCGAGGTGGCTAGCGAATTAACTCGCCCCAGCTTAGAAGCATTAACGATTATAGCTTATCGCGGACCACTGGTTAAAGCAGAATTGGATAAAATTCGTGGGGTGAATTGTGCTTTGATTTTACGCAATTTGCTATTGCGAGGTTTGATTGAAAGCAAAGAAGATAAAGCGACTAATGAGATTTTTTATAATGTGACTTTTGATTTCTTGCGTTTCTTGGGCTTAGCATCGTTAACAGAGTTGCCGGATTATGAAAGATTAAATATGGAGCCGGCACTGAGAGGAGAGAGGGAAGAAGATACGGAATAAAAATGTCAAATTTCCAATTTCCAATGTCAAAATAATGCTTTAATTATTTAAAAAATTATTTTGAAATTAAAAATTATAAAATTAAAAATTGTTATATAGCATGCCTTGGATAATCTTATTTTTGCAAATATTTCTGTTGAATTTTAATGCACTGTTGCCTAATGGTCAGCAGTCTTGGTTAATCACACAAGATGTTTCTGAAAAAACCTATGAGCTGGTTATAAAAATAGCTAGTCGTCAACTGGCGATGTGGCGACCAAATGAGGGGCAAACGCAATTGATTACGGTTATACCGCGTTCGGCACCACGTTTAAGGCCTAATGCTATAGGCTTAACGGTGGGAGCTGTAGCAGGAACGGCGATTGACGCGCTGAGTGGTGAAAAATTATTTATTCAAAAAGAAACTGAAGTTAGACCGATTGCCAGTATCACTAAATTGATGACAGCTTTGGTTTTTTTGGATCATAATCCCGGTTGGGATAAAGTCTATAAGGTGCAGGCTAGTGATCAGCGAGATGGAGGTCGAGTAAGTTTTTTTGAGGGCGATGAAGTAAAGGTGCGAGATTTATTTTCTTCGATGCTTGTCGCCTCGGACAATGCGGCAGTGGTGGCTTTAGTGCATAGCACCGGTTTGTCGTTGACAGAGTTTGTTGATAAAATGAATGAACGAGCTAAGCGATTAGGGCTGAATAATACCAGTTTTGCCGATCCAACGGGCCTAGATAATCGTAATGTATCGACGGTTTATGAGGTGACACTATTAGCTCGTGAAGCGTGGCTTAGACCAGAAATTCAGGAAACAGCACTTTTAGATAATTACAGTTTTAAAACAATGCAGGGTGATACTAGACGGATAGTCA
Organism: Candidatus Falkowbacteria bacterium CG10_big_fil_rev_8_21_14_0_10_37_14; assembly: GCA_002778705.1. GTDB lineage: Bacteria > Patescibacteriota > Patescibacteriia > Patescibacteriales > Patescibacteriaceae > 1-14-0-10-37-14. The sequence continues at coordinate 3,233 of PFAM01000012.1, forward strand.
GCACTGATAATTTGTTAGCTGATCGTGGAGATTACTTGAGAATTCAGGGAGGTAAGACGGGTTATTTGGACGCGGCTGGATATTGTTTTGTTGGACAGTTTTCTAAAGATGGACGAGTGGTGATTGGAGCGGTATTAGGGGCGCCTACTAAAGAGGCTCGATTTAGAGAGGTACGAAGAATGGCAGAATGGGTCTATAATAATTATCGGTGGGTGAATTAAGTTTATAAAGTTTTTAAAGTTCATAAAGTTCGTAAAGCTGAATGCAAAATTATGAAAAAAATTATCATTGGCAACTGGAAAATGAATTTGGGGCTCAAGGCTAGCTTGAAGCTTGCCATGGAGTATAAAAAAAATCTCAAAGGGACAAATTCTGTAGTGGTGGCCGGTCCATCAGAATTTGCTTTAGCTGATGTGGTCAATATTTTAAAAGGCTCGGGGGTGCTTTTAGCAGCTCAAAATGTTTTTTGGCAGAATGAGGGGGCTTATACCGGAGAGGTCTCAGTTAAGACTTTAGAAGAAATAGGTTGTCGTTATGTGTTGATTGGACACAGTGAGAGGCGACAATATTTAGGTGAATCTTGTCGAATAGTTAATCAAAAAATTAAAGCTGTTTTAATTTTAACTCAAAAAATTAGCCCAGTATTATGTGTAGGAGAATCTTTATCAACTAAACAGGCTGGTAAATCAAAAATATTTGTCAGTGGCCAATTACAAAGAGCTTTGGTTAATGTAAAGTCATTTGAGGCAGCACGTTTAGTAATCGCCTATGAACCAATCTGGGCGATTGGCACCGGTAAAACGGCTACCGAAAAAGATGTTTTGGAGATGCACGGGCATATCAGGGTTTGGTTGTCGAAGCGTTTTGGAGTGGTAGCTGGGAAAATACCTATTTTGTATGGTGGAAGTGTAAAAGCTACGGTAGCTATTGAATTATTGGCTACGCCTGATGTGGATGGGCTGTTAGTGGGTGGGGCTAGTTTACTAGCTTCTGAAATGAAAAAAATAGCTAATATTAAATAAAAAATATTAAAAACTTGCCTTTTTTGTTAGCCTGCTTTATAATTCTCGATTGTCAATAGTATGTTAATATTTATCGCTATTTTGTTTTTTATTAGCGGCCTAGGTTTGGTTGCTATGATTATTGGTCGCAAATTTTCTTTGCTGTCTAATATTGATATAGCACAAATTACTGCTGAAAAACAAGCTGATGTAAAAAAACGTATTATTCATGAGAAATTTAAGCGTAACTTGTTGGTGTGGAGTCGCAGAACAGAAGTTTTTTTGAAACCGATAATTGGAACTATTTACAAAGGAGGGTCTTTTTTGTATAATCGTTTAATAAACTTAAAAGATAATTATGAGCAAGTTGATCGTCAAGAAAGTGGCGATTTAAAACATACTGAAAGTTTATTAGCTGAAGCTGATGACTGTCGTCACAAAGGAGATACTGCTAAAGCTGAGTCTTTGTTGATTGAAGCTATTGGGATAGATGCTAAAAATTATAAAGCATTTCAGATGTTGGGTGAGTTATATTTAGATCGTAATAATCACCAAGAAGCTGAGGAAACATTGCAGCACGCTATTAGATTGTTGGAGCAACATAAAAAATTGAATCCAGAATTAGTAAAGGATAGTGAGTTATCTAAGGCTTATTTTTCTTTATGTGCTGTGGCTGATGTATTAAGCGATCAAGTAAAAGCCTTGTCTTCAGTACAAAAAGCTTTAGATTTAGAACCTAACAGTCCGCGTTATTTGGATAAAGCTTGTGAGATTTGTTTAAATTTAAAGAACGGCCCGGAGGCTTTAAATTATTGTCGTCGTTTGGAACGCGTTAATCCTGGAAATAAAAAATTAAAAGAAATTAAAGATAAGATTCGGGAGATGGTGAGCGGTGAACAATTGGTTTTGGAGGAATAGAAGACAGAATGTCAAATTTTAAATTTTTAAATAATGTGTTAATTTTTTAAGACATTGAGAAATTATTTGGAAATTAAAAATTAGAAATTTTGATTAGATTGGTCGCGATAGATATATTACTACTGCTTGGAGAGATCTCCGTGCTTAAGAAGATAAAACATAAAATATTGCCGTTTTAGCTCAGTGGTAGAGCACTTCCATGGTAAGGAAGGGGTCCCGGGTTCAAGCCCCGGAAACGGCTCATAAAAGAGAACTTTGTTGTTAGCAAAGTTCTTTTATTTTTTAATGAAAGTTATTTTAAAATAAGTTATTTGTTAAATTTTTGAGATTAGTGTTATACTATGTATTGATAGCGACAATTTGATTTGAATAGTATGGTTAATCAAAAAAAGTTTAATAAACTTGGTAAAAATTTTTTATTGATAACTTTGTATGGTGGGTTAATTTTAATGATTGGCGTGATATTAGCAACTAGATTTTTAAACCCAACAAATACTTGGTTATGTGATGGTGGTAAGTGGATAAAGCTTGGTAATCCAAGTTCTCCTATGCCAACATTGGGTTGTGGTCAACAAATTGTTGTGATACCACCTTCAGTGGACCAGATAAATGGTGATTTAATAATCACTAAGCCGGTGCTGAATGCGGAAGTCAGTTCGACAATTGACATTGCCGGTCAAGCTTTGGGTTCTTGGTTTTTTGAAGCGTCTTTCCCTATTAAAGCAATGACTGAAGCTGGAGAAGAAATTGGTCTTTGCGTAGCTCAGGCCGGTAGGGATTGGATGACTAATGAATTAGTGCCTTTTACTTGCCAATTAAAGTTAACTAAACTGATTAATGGTAAAGGTTTTCTGCTTTTTAAAAAAGATAATCCGTCTGGTGATTCCGTTAAAGACGCAAGTTTTAAATATCCGATAAGTTTTAAAGTCGGTGAAACGATGGGGGTTAAAACTTATTGGTTGAATGCAGAGTCGGCTAACGATTGTCAATTAGTTATCGCAACTGAAAGAACAGTTCCTAAAAGTCAAGAGCCAGCTCGTGCTGCCTTAGAAGCTTTACTTACTGGACCAAATCAAGAAGAAAGAAATACTGGTTTAAGGTCTGCTATTAACAATGGAGTAGCAATAAAGAGATTGGTTATTGTGAGTGGTGTGGCAGAAGTTGATTTTGATAAACAGATACAAGATTCAGTGAGTGGGTCTTGTCGAGTAATGGCTATTAGATCGCAAATTACTAAAACTTTAATGCAATTTGCTAGTGTTAAAAAAGTGGTGATTAGTGTGGATGGTAATGTGGAAGAAGCTTTGCAACCGTGAATAAGTTTATAAAGTTTATAAAATTAAAAATATGAATAAAATTTGGGAGCCAAAATATTTATTAATTTTAGTCGCTATATTGGCTGCGACTGGTATTTCAGTGGTGTCTATTTTGCGTGATAAAATTACTAATCAACAATATCGTCAAATCACGGTTGTAGGTAGAGGAACGGTTAGTTATCAACCAGATATGGCGACAGTGCTTTTGGGTGTACAAGTGGACAAATCAGCCAAACCAGAAGAAGCTTTAGGAGTTTTAAATAGGAAAATTACAGCTATTAAAGCAGGGTTAATGAAATTGGGTATTAAAGATGAAGCGATTGATACTCGTAATTATGTTTTAAATCAGCAATACGATTATGTTAACGGGATTCAGCAACCGGCTGGTTATAGTGCTAATCAACAGTTAGCTGTGAAGATTGATAATTTGGCGGTTAATAAGGATTTGGTAAATAAAGTGGTGGCAGCAGCTTCTGGGGCTGGAGCTAATCAAATTAGTGGCGTTAGTTTTGGTGTAAATAATTTAGAAGATTTAAAGCAACAAGCCAGGGTGTTAGCAATCGCTGATGCTAAGAATAAAGCAGTTAATTTATCACAAACAGCCGGAGTCAGTTTAACCGGAATTGCTGGTTGGTATGAAAATATGCCAGTCGATATGAATGGTTATGTTGATGGTAAGGGAGGGATGGGAGGTTCTGGCGGTATAATTAGCCCAATAATTAGTGCTGGATCTAATGAAGTGGTAATGGAAATTGGCCTATCTTATAATATTAAAGATAAGTAATTTTAGTTAAAAATATACAAAAAGTGATCTAAGAATACTTTTTAGACCACTTTTTTGACAAAATAAGCCTTTTGGGTTTAAGATGAGTTGTGTCTTGATTTTCGGGGATCGTCTAAAGGTAGGACAGTGGCCTTTGAAGCCATCAATCCTGGTTCGAGTCCAGGTCCCCGAGCTGATATTTATTACATAAATTAAAAAAATTATATGGCTAAACGTGAAACAGGAGTCGGTAAAGGTAAAAAATCACATTCTCATAAAACCGCCAAAAGATTGGAAATTAAGAAAGTGAGATTGGAAGAATTGGCTGCGAAAAGAAGTCATCGTTAAATGATAAAAATATTAAGACAAATAAACACGGAACAGAAGTAAGCTGTTTCGTGTTTATTTGTTTATTAATAAAAAAAACGATGTTTGTTTTTTTGGTGAAGCATTTAGTTTATTGCTTCTGGGAAAGATATTGATGTTTGCAGATATAAAGACAGTTATTGTTAAAAATAGAAAATTGTTATATAATATCAAAACTGGAGGTTTTGCAATTAACTTTAAACCTATGACCAAAAATTATAGAAATTTTTTGTGGTTATTGACCATTTTGGTTGTGGCTAGTTTTGGCGTTTGGCAATGGTCAAAAAAAACGGTGTCGGCTGAAGATTTACGTTTCGATGAGCAAACCTTAACTGTTCAAGCTATCGCTAAAGCAATGCCGTCAGTGGTTAGTATTAATGTTTATAATGATCAAGAAATAATTTTGGACACCAACGGTCAGGTTCAGAAAAAAATTGTTAAAACTTATCAAGGTGCTGGAACGGGTTTTTTAATTAGTGCTGATGGGTTAATTTTAACTAATAAACATGTGGTAGGAGTTGCCACCAAAACAGCTCAATATCAGGTAGTATTATCTAGTGGTTCTAAACAGAATGCTCAGTTAATTGGAATTGATCCTTTAAATGATTTGGCGGTGTTGCGTATTCTTGGTAATCAATTACCATTTTTAGAAATAGGTTCAAGTAAGATGATGCCTTTAGGCACTACAGTAATTGCCGTGGGTAATGTTTTAGGGAAATATCCAAACAGTGTATCTAAGGGGATTATTAGTGGGAAAGGGCGAGCTTTAGCGGCGGTGACAGATGGATCTAGTTTAGTAGAGGATTTAGATAATATTTTGCAGACAGATGCTAATATCAGCTCGGGGCATTCTGGTGGGCCACTAATTAATTTGAAGGGTCAGGTAGTTGGTGTCAATGTGGCAACCGATAAAGCTGGCTCGGCTGTTGGTTTTGCAATTCCAATTGATGATGCTAAGCCGATTATTAACAGTGTTATTAAACATGGTCGTGTTATTCGCACTCGTTTAGGGGTGCGTTATATTGCTTTAACCCCACAAAATGCTATTAAATTGGAAGCTATTAGAGATCGTGGAGCATTAATAATAAAGAGTGAGCCAGGTTTAATGGCCATTGCCCCTAATTCTCCAGCAGCTAAAGCTGGTTTAACTGAGGGTGATATTATTACTGAAGTTAACGGTATTGATGTGGGTGATGAAAATTCTTTATCGTCTTTAGTTCAAGAATATCAACCTGGTGATAAACTAAAACTACGAGTGGTACGCGGTTTTCAAACATTATTTATAGAAGTTATTTTAGATGAGTTTATAGCTAATTAATTAATCCGCTCGGGCGGAAGCAAACATATGAAAAAAATATTTATTGTGTTGGCCGGAGTATTAATAGCCCAGGCAGTTAGTGCTAGTATGACAACTGGTGTGATGAATGGTTTGGAACGTTATGCTTGGAGTGAAAAATTAGGTCGCTTAGATATGGCAGCTGTTGTTGTTGAGGACGCCGGGTTATCTGGTTACGCTATGGCAGGTAGTGATCGTATTGATTTTAAGACAGCTGATTTCCAGGTTAAAAATGATGGTACTGGGCGCTTATCGGGTTCAGCTCGAAGTCAGACTTACGGAGTTTTTAATTTTTCCGGAGTCCAGATTACCGTGGATGGAACTTTTCAGGGGGTGGCTGATGGTGGGGTGATTGGTGGTAAGATTATTTTTGATTGTCCTCGTAACACAGCTTGTGCCAGTGGTGCGGAAGGTAAAGCAAAAACAGATTGGCGACCAGTATCTTATCGAATTAAAAATCCGGAGGTTGCAACTCCAGTAATGATAACTCCGCAACCTCCAGTAGTTATTACTACTCCAAGTGTGAATACTTCGGCAATCACCATGCAGACGCCTAGTGATTATAAATCTTGCGATACTATTAATGATTATGTTAATTATGTAAAATGTATTGCTGCTGTGGATGCACAAAACAATCGACCGGTAGTGCCAGCGATAACTGAAAATTTTAATCAAAACTCTTCAACAACCTCAGGTAGTTCAGAGCAAGTCGCCACAAATGTTGTGAATGAAGTTGATAAGGCGGCTGAATTATGGGCGCAAGGGGAATTTGCTAAATTAGAAAATCGTTTGCCAACTAATTCTACCGGCGATAAATTAATGGTAAGTATTTTAGCTTATGGTTTAAATAAAACTCAGAAGAGAGATTTAGCTCTGGAAGCAACTGGTTTAACAAAATTTATTAAAGAATATAAGCGGACACCTCAAGATGGTCGAGATTGGAAAATTGCTAACGCTTTGGCTTATGGTAAACCGGAAGCTGGTGTGGAGATAGTTGGGACAGTTGTTAGCGGTACTTTGGCTGATTGTCAAATGGCAAAAGCCTTTACAGCTTCTTTGGGGCTTGGCGCTAAAACCAACGATGTTAAATTGTTACAATATAAATTAAAATGTTTGGGGTATTTACCGGTTGACTTTGTAGTAGTGGCTGATTTTAATGAAGCTACGGAAAAAGCTGTTAAAGATTTTCAAGTTAAGAATAAATTGATTTGTAGCGATGGAACATCTTGTGGTTATGTTGGTCCTGGAACACGTAAGGCTTTAAGCCAGGCTGTCATACCAACCACAAAATCTGAGACTGTAGCTAAAAAAACTTTAACACTAAGTATGACTATTGGTTCTAAAGGAGATGAGGTGAAGTTATTACAACAATGGTTGGATGTGGAAGCAGGAGGAGTTTTTGATAGTGCGACAGAAAAGGCGGTTAGCGCTTTTCAGGAAAAAAATAAACTAGCTTGTAATGATGGAACTTACTGTGGATATGTGGGACCGCGGACACGTAAGATGTTGAATCAAGCTTTTTCTAAATAGTTTTAACTATAATATAAATTTTTTCAACTAAATTAAAATTTGGTAATTTAATATTTTTTTGATATCAACTTTACTAAATCGTCGAGAAATCTAGCAATTTTGTCATAAAATTTACGGCACTAAGCCAGAATTCACAAAAAATTTTAATTAATTTTTAGAAGAAGATTATTAAAACATAGGTTAAAAAATAAATTAATAAAGTTTTAGAGCTTCTTCAAGGTGGGAGACTTGAGTGATTTTTAGGTTTTTAATAGTATTTTTAAAAGGTGGGGTGATAGCCGAGGTAAAGCCTAATTGGGCGGCGGCATTAAGCTTAGCTTCGAGTCTTGGGACAGGTCTAATCTCTCCAGCTAGACCAACTTCGCCAATAACTAAACAGTCGGCTGGGTAAGCCGTATCTTTAAGTGATGAAGTAATACTTAAACAAACTGGCAGGTCTAAGCCTGGATCGTTAAATTTGAAACCACCAGCAATATTAATGATGATATCGTGAGAACTTAAATTTAATTTTCCGCGTTTACCTAAGACAGCAGTGAGAACTTGTAAACGATTTAAATCAAAGCCGGCTGAGCGACGCTGTGGATAACCGAAAACGGTTTTAGCGGTTAGGGCTTGAACTTCAGTTAAAATAGCACGAGCACCTTCGGAAACAGCTGAAATAATACTTCCACTACGACTTAAACGTTCATCGCCTAAAAATAAGCCACTGGGATTGTGGATAGGTAATAATCCGGTAGAAGACATTTCAAAAATACCAACTTCGTCAGTGGAACCAAAACGATTTTTACTACTACGAAGCAAGCGATAGGTTTGGCTGGCGTCGGTTTCTAAATATAAGACGGCATCAACTAAGTGCTCTAGAGTTTTTGGTCCAGCTAATTGACCGTCTTTAGTGATGTGACCAATGATTAGTACGGCACAGTTTTTTTGTTTAGCAAAAGTTAGTAAGCGAACAGTGGCCGCTCGAATTTGATTGAGTCCGCCGGCTTCACCATTTTCTTCTGTAACTCGCATGGTCTGAATGGAGTCGATGATTAAAATATCTGGAACTTGTTGTTCTAAAGATTTTAAAATGGCTGATAAATTAGTGTTGGCAATAAAGCGTAATTTTTCTGGTTGACAATTTAAACGTCTAAGTCTTAATCCGATTTGTGCGGCTGATTCTTCCCCAGAAGCGTAGATGACTTGTTTGTCGGTAGCCCAAGCATCGGCCAGTTGAGCGACTAAAGTTGATTTACCTACGCCAGGTTCTCCACCAAGAAGTAAAAGACAGCCTGGGACTAAGCCTCCGCCTAAAACGCGATCAATCTCGATATTGCCTGATGGCCAACGCATTACGGTTTGGTTTTCGTCAATTTGTTTGCCATCGATGATGGTGGCAGAAAGCTCGTTATTACCATTTGAGGTTGTTAGGGAAATTTCTAAGACAGTACCCCATTGTCCGCATTCTGAACAACGCCCTTGCCACTTAAGGTATTGGGCGTCGCAATTGGAGCAAGCGAAAGTTGGCAGATTTTTTGACATTTAAATAAGACTTAGTCGGTGCATTTGGTTATCTCGGCTGTCCATGAAGTATAAAGCTTTTTCGGTCTCAGAGTAAAGTAAATTATTGATATTATAGTTACCGCCGATATCAATGACTTGTTTTTCACCAGTTATGGTATTGATTAAATAAAGATTATCTAAAGAATCCTTACTTAAAGACTCGATTAAGCCAGCCCCTTCAGGCAAAGAGCGGGGGACAGCACAGTAAATATTAGAGTTATCCACAAAGGTACATTTTTTGGCATAGGTATTTAAATTAAGTGGACGGTTGCTATTACCGATGTCTTCTCCTGAGGCATTGGTAATCCAGAGAGAAGGTTTATATTGATTAGCCGAAGAATAAATGCTGTACAACAGTTGACTACCAGAGGGAGACCAAAGTGGTTGAAAACCGCGGCCTTCTATATTTAAAGAACGAAAATTTTCTTTATTAAGCCCCATGAAATAGACGGTTTTGCCGTCAAAAGAGTCTCCTTCGGTGAGCATGGCTATAACTTGTCCACTAGGTGACCAACTAATAATAACTTTATCGGCGTTATTGCCAATTTTTTCTACAGATCTGGCTCCGCTACCATCGGCATTAACTATTCCAACATAGATGTTATCGGCGTTATTGCCCATACTTTTAAAGGCTAGACGATTGGAGTCTGGTGAAAATTTTATTTCTTCCCAGTGACTAGGTAGAGTAACTTGTCGGTTACTAGAAAAATCATAAATTATTTTACTGCCATCAGGGAAAGACATAACAGCTTTAGTTTTGTCAGTTGCCCAGTCAATGGTTTGAACATTAGGGAAGGTTTTGTCAACAAGCTCTTGAGTTTCTCCGCTGGTGTCTAGGCGATAAAATTTTTCGCTATAACGATCATAATATTGTAGTCCGCCATCAGGTGCTATAGTAGGATTGAGAGTGTTATTGGAACTACGCTGGGTAATTTTATTGTCTCTAATAGTTTCTGGTGTTGTAATGGTGTTATCAGTGATGTCGGTAGTGTTTTCTGTTCCGGCTGTGGGTAATTCTTCAGGATTAATAATAATATTTGGCTGCCCTCCTGTTTCAGCTGTTGGAAAAGTAGAAGTTGAGTTGTTAGTGTCAGAGGTTGGAGGAACGGTGGTGGAAGAGGGTTGCCACATCAATCTGTATATAAGCCAACCAACACCAAAAGCAACTAAAACAAGTAGCGCGAAAAGCACCCAGCGTTTGATATTAGTATTAAACATAAATTATTAGTCCGCTAATTGCGGTACTTCTTTACTTTTTAAAAGTGTGTTATAATTAATTTGTGCTGTGGTCTATTAACAGCTCAGATGGAATCTGTTATAATCAATATGTACAGAATAATCTCATTTAATTATTATACACTAGCAGTCGTTTTTCTGCAAAAAAATATTTAATTTATTTATGAGCTTCTTAAGCCCTTCCAATTTAAGTTATATTGGTGTTGATATTGGTAGTTCCAGTATCAAGATGGTAGAGTTAAAAAAAGTCCAGAATAAAGTAGCTTTAGTTAGTTATGGTTTTTCTGATAAATTGGCGTCGATTTATCCTGATGCCAATCGTTTAGATATTAAAGCGGTTGGTTCGGTGATAGAAAGTATTGTTCGTAAGGCTAACTTTTCTCAATCACGTAATGCAATATCTTCTTTGCCAACCTTTACGGTGTTTTCGTCTATTATAAATCTTAGTTCCAAATTATCAGATAAGGATTTGGACTCTTCTATTATTTGGGAAGCTAAAAAAGTTATTCCATTGCCACTTCAGGATATCGTTTTAGAATGGCAGAAGATTGCTAATGATGTTAAACTGAGTGATAAAACGCTGGCCACTAATAGTGCCGGGCAAAAAGTATTGCTTATCGGTGCACCTAAGAACTTGATTAAAAGTTATGCTTATACTTTTAAATCTTTAGGTTTTAATTTAGTAAGTTTAGAAACTGAAATCTTGGGATTGATTAGATCATTGATTGGCAGTGATAAAAGCACTTCTATGATGGTCCAAATTGGCGCTAGTTCCACTAATATTTTTGTGGTGGCTGGCGGAGTGCCGGTTTTAAGTCGTTCAATTGATATTGGAGGGTTAGCTATCACTAAAGCAATTTCTAAAAATTTACAAATGGATTTAGAAAAAGCGGAACAGTTTAAATATGATTTATCTGGACAATCTGAAAAAGGTTTACCGAAAATGATTATTGATACTATGGGTCCGGTTTTTAATGAGATTAAATATATTATGGAAGTTTATGGCCACAAAGACACCAATGATATTCAAAAAATTATTTTAACCGGTGGTTCAGCGATGCTTTCAGGTTTAGCTGAAAGCATTATGGAGTTGACTAATATTAATGTAGTAGTAGGTGATCCTTGGTATAGAGTTTCTTATCCAGTAGAACTAAAACCTATTTTGGAGCAAGTTGGACCGCGGATGGCTGTAGCCATCGGCTTAGCTATGAGAGAATATGATTAATAATCAACCAGACAAAGATCAGCGATCGGTTGATCAAGTTAATAAACTGTTAACAGTAGAACCAAAGCCGGTTAAGATCGGTTGGTGGCATAAGTTGTTGCATTTTGGCCGATTATTTGGTGATGTTGGCCATTATGTTTTTGACGAAGACCAACATTCGGAAAAAATTAAGCAGGATATTTTAAAAATAGAAACAGAGCGTGAGGTAGAGAGAAAGCGTTTAGATGCTGAACGTGATCGTTTAGAACAGTTAGCAAAAAAACAGCACTTAAAAAATCAAGATACTATTAAAAAAGATTTTCAAAATTTGGTGAAGGAGGACCCTTTGACTTCTGTGGTGAATTCTAAACAGATTGTTACGGAGTCTAAAATAGATATAAATAAACAAACGCCAAGAGCTCCTATTATGGTTCCTCCAGTAAGTTTTGCTAAAGCGACAGATAGCACAGCGATTGTTGAAAAATCTGTGGAGATTAAAACGGTTCCGATTAAAACAGATAAAACGCCTAAAAAACCAAGTGCTTTTGTAACTTGGTTAAAGGGTTTGTTTTCTTCAAAGCCAAAGAGCGCTTCTCAGGCAATGAATTTTAATAAGTCGTTGGAAGCGGATTCAAAGTCAATGTATGAAAAGTCTCAAAATAATATTAAAACAATACCAGAGGTAAAAAATATGCCGCCTAGTTCGGTTATAAAAGTGATTAATCCGATTAAAGAAGCACCAAAGTCTGAGTCTAGTTTGTTTGCTCCTTTTGGTCAATCTGATGTTAAAACTACACCAACGGCTGGGCAAACTCCAAATAATAAGCAGGTCCCACTTCAGACAACTAGCCTTGTGAAACAAGCTCCAAAGGCTGGACAGGTTAGCGTGACGAATAGTCAACAATTAGCTACGCCTTATTTAGCTTCTGATAAAAAAAAATCTTCGTTTTATTTAGCTTCTGATAAAAAAAAATCTTCGTTTTTTGAACATAAAAATAAGCTGGTTAAGCACTTTGCGGAAGAATATGCTCGTGAAGCTAAATTGTTTGCTAAAAATGAAGTAGAAAATCGTTATTGGCACTCAATGAGTTTGGTCAGGGCCAATCTAGTAAAAGACCAACGCAGTTTATTTTTTAACTGGCATCGCAAATTTTTAACATTATTATTTTTTACAACTTGTGCGATTTTAATCTCATTGTTAATTTTTGGCGGACTTTTAATTTGGGAAAATAGCAAAAAAGAAGCTAATAGATATATTTTTGACAACCTAGATTCTATTAATAAGCAAATTGTGGCCGAACATGATTTTACTAGGGAAATAGATGGATTTAATAGTCGTTTGATGTATGTTAATTATTTATTAGATAACCATGTTTATTGGACACGCTTCTTTATTATGTTGGAAAATAGAACCGTAGCTAATGTTTATTATCGTGGATTATCAGCTGATTTATCTGGACAATATAAAATTCCAGCTGTCTCTAAGAATTTTGCAGATATTACTAATCAAATTAATGTCATGATGGCTAACGAGGATCAGAAATATCAAGGACTAGCCTTTAATGGCTGGGTTAATAAAGCAGACTCTTTGAATGCGGTAATTGTAGATGATAAAACTAAAGTTGGAATAGCGGCGGCTGGTTTAGCTCAAGGAATAGAAAATTCAGCCCCGGGTACAGAACAAATAAAGACAGATGATTCTGGACAAACTATTTCAGAAGTTGGTACTAAGCCTGCAGATCTTAATGCCCCTAAGCCTGGACAAGTTTCGTTTATTTTAGATTTGCAAATAAATCCACAGGCTGTGTTTATCAAACAATAAAATTCTTGTATGTTTAGTAATAAAGTAAAAACTAAAAAACCAGCCAAAGTAGGTGATGAGGCTGCGGATGTTATGACCAACCAAATGTTGGGTTATGTGTATCGTTTTTTTTGGTTAATAAATTTAATAGTGATAATAATTGTGTTTGTGGTGGCCTATTTATTCTTTTTACGACCGCAATATCTTAACATTGTTAGTAATGCTAAAGTAAATCGGGCGGCTGATAGTTATTTGGAGCAGCTTATGTACTATAAACAACTATTGGAACTAAAACAGGTTTATCTGAAAATTGATCAAACTGATAGGGAAAAGATTAATAGCATTGTTAGTGTGGCTAATGAGAAAAATGAATTATTTAGAGAGTTCCAATATATTATTTTCTCCAAAGGAATGACAACCGTATCGATTGAACCAGTAGAAATGGATGATAATTTTGTGCCCCCGGCGTTATCAATAAATAGTCGAGGCGGTAATTTATTAGCTAGTAGGCGATCTATTAAAACTACCATTAAGATTGCTGATGCTAATTATACTAATTTATTAGACATGCTAAAGGTTTTAGAATTAAATCAGCGTATTATGGATGTTAGTAAAATAAATTATGATCCAGCTAAACACACTGCTGAATTAGAAGTTTTGACTTATAAACAAAGATAGCTTTATGAATTTTTTTAAGGAACAACAAATTAGAATTTTACTGTATTCAATTTTAATAATAATTTTGACTATTGGTAGTTTTTTTGTTTATTTGTTATGGAAAGATGCTAAGGAGTTTAATATTGTTGATTCTACTGTGGCCACGGCTAAAAGTAATCGCCCTTATGATGGTTTAAAAATTGACACTACAGTTTTAGATAGTATTAAATTTAAAGAATTAACTCCGATACAAGTATCTAATGTGCCAGCGGCAACCAGCACGATTGGCACTACTACGCCAGCAACTGGTTCTACTAGTAGTGCGGCTTTAACTCAAGAGCAGTTACGTCAAATCCCTCGTCGTAACGGTAATCCGTTTTCACCTTTTTAAGTTCAGTTGATAGGGGTAGTAATTTAATATAAAATAAAAAACATGGAACGAGATAATCAAAATTCAATAGCTAACTCAAATAGCTTAGAGTCTGTAAATGAATTGCCTACGCAAGGCTTATCTGTTACTCCAGATACTTCGGGCTCAATGACAGAACAGGCTCCTGTGCAAGTTGAACAAGTAAAAACAGCTAGTTCGACGCACACGGGGAATATTAGTAAGAAGCAAGAGAGATTCTTAGCTTTTTTGCTGTCTAAAAACTTATTAACTACAGAACAGTGGCAAACTTTAACTACTGAAATAAGTGGTCCAGAGGCTAAGGACTTAGAATTACTTTTAGTCAAAGGGGAGTATATAAAAGGTGAAAATTTAACTAAGGCTAAGGCGGAATTTTTAAATCTGCCATATGTTAATTTGGGAGAAATTGAAATTAAAGAAGATATTTTAAATAATATTTCTTCAGAGGTGGCTGAAAATTATAAGGTGATTTGTTTTGATAAGCAGGCTAAACGGCTATCGATTGGTTTGGTTGATCCAGAAAATTATCATGCGATTGAGGCTATAGATTTTTTGGCGATTAAAAATTCTTTGCAGGTTGAATACTATTTAATTTCTTCAGCTAGCTTTGCGAATGCTTTTCGTCAGTACCAAAAATTTAATAAGGAGGTGGCTGGTGCCTTGAAACAAAAAGAAGAAGAAGAGCGTTTAGAAATTAACGAAGGAGAAAGTGACGACTCTTCTTTTGAAGATATTGTTAGAAACGCTCCAGTAGCTAAAATTGTTAACGAAATTATTAAACACGCAGTAGATTCAGGAGCTAGTGATGTACATATTGAACCAATGGAAAAAGATACTAGAGTGCGTTATCGGGTTGATGGTATTTTACAAGCAACCTTAACTTTACCAAAAAATATTCATGATTCGGTAATTGCCCGTATTAAGGTGATGTCTAAATTAAAACTAGATGAAACTCGTGTGCCACAGGGTGGACGTATTCGTTTGTTAGTTGATGGTAAAGATATTGATTTTCGTGTTTCGGTAATGCCTTTAATGGGTGAAGAGAAAGTTGTAATGCGTGTTTTGGATACCACTAAAGGGGTTTTAACTTTAGATCAACTGGGTTTTACTGGTTCTGGTAGAGAGGTTATTGAAACTAATATTAAAAAAACGGTTGGTATTTTATTAATTACTGGTCCGACTGGTTCTGGTAAATCTACAACCTTGTATTCTATTCTTAATAGCTTAAACGCTGATGGTGTAAATATTGTGACACTGGAAGATCCGGTGGAATACTTTGTACATGGAGTAAATCAATCACAAATTCGTCCAGAAATTGGTTTTACTTTTGCTTCTGGTTTAAGATCTTTGCTTAGACAAGATCCTGATGTGATGATGGTTGGAGAAATTCGTGATGCAGAAACAGCTGAATTAGCTATTCATGCAGCTTTGACAGGTCATTTGGTGTTGTCTACTTTGCATACTAATGACGCTATTGGTGCGGTGCCGAGGCTTTTAGACATGGGCATTGAACCATTTTTGTTGGGTTCTGTGTTAAATGTGGTAGTAGCGCAACGCTTAGCTCGTCGTCTCTGCCCTTATTGTCGTAAAGCCATGAATCAAAATGATAAAATTGTAACAGATCTTGCTGCTCAGATAGCGGCAATAAAAATTGAAATTGTTAAAAAAAGTTGGCCGGAGTATGATCCAGCTAAGCCATTAAATATTTATGAACCAGTGGGTTGTTTGCGTTGTGGCCATAGTGGTTACAAATCACGGGTTTGTATTAATGAGGTTTTAGATATCGAAGATCATGTTAAAGAAGCTATTATTAATAAGCACGGAGTAATAACAGAAGAAGATGTTAAGGCTAATCAGCCATTTTTAAATGTAAATGAGGATGGCTTAATTAAAGTGTGTCAAGGTATTACAAGTTTACAAGAAATTATGAGAGTTATGAACGAGTAAGATACATACAATGTCAAATATCCAATTCCCAATTTCCAAAAAATAACAAAAGCTTAAATGTTAAAAAATAAAACCAAAGAGACATTTTGATATTTGAAATTTAGATTTGATTTGACATTGGATATTGGAAATTTGAAATTATTATACTATTATGCCATTTTTTAGCTATAAAGTAATCAACAAAAATTTTGAGAAAGAGGCTGGATCTATGGAGGCTGCCAATGAGAAACAAGTGGAAGCTATTTTGTTGTCCAAAGGCTTGCAAATAGTTAGTATCAGTAAAACTATTTCTTTAGATTCTTTAGCCTATGCTTTGCGTGGAGTGATGAATTCTATTAAACCAAAAGATTTAGTGGTTTTCTTTCGTCAGTTTGCTGTATTGATTTCTGCTAGTATTAATTTGAGTGAGGCTCTTAGAATTTTAGCTGATCAAACAACTAAACCTTTATTTAAAGCTATTTTAGTAGAAGTTTCTAATGATGTAGACACTGGCGTGCGGTTGTCTGATGCTTTTGGTAGGCACAAAGAAATTTTTTCTGATTTTCATACCAGTGTGGTGCGCTCCGGTGAAACATCAGGTAAACTGGACGAGTCTTTAATTTATTTAGCTGATGAAGAAGAAAAATCTTTTGAGATGATGCGTAAAGTTCGTGGTGCTATGATTTATCCGGCGGTGGTGGTAACAGCCATGACGATTGTTGGTATTTTGATGATGATTTTTGTGGTACCAAAATTAGTGTCTATCTTTGATGAGGTTGGTGGAGAGTTACCACTAGCCACTAAAGTATTAATAGCCACTTCTGATTTTTTGGTTAACTACTGGTATGTAGTATTTGGAATAATGATTGTGGCTGTAATCTTTATCCGTTTCTATTTACACCAACCGCTCGGGAAAAAACAATTTGATAATATGGTATTGTACGTGCCGGTGTTTGGTAAAATTGTACGGTTAGCCTCTATTGTGCGTTTTTGTCGTTCGATGAGTACTTTAATTATTGGCGGAGTGACAATTTCCAATAGCTTAAAAATTTCTAGAGGTATTGTAGGCAACGAGGTGTATAAAGATTTAATTAATAAAACTTTAATTGAGGTAGAGGAGGGTAATTCTATTTCCAGTGTTTTTTTACACGCCAAGGAAGTTCCGATGATGGTGCCGAGAATGATGATGGTTGGTGAACGCACTGGTAAGTTAGATTTTGTGTTACAGAAAATAGCAGAATTTTATGCTAAAGAACTTAATGCTATTTTAGATAATTTAATGGTACTTTTGGAGCCGGTAATCATGATTGTAATGGGTGTAGCTGTTGGTTTGATGGCCGCGGCAATTATTATGCCGATGTATAACTTGACCAGTCAGTTTTAAAAGTTCGTAAAATTTATTAAGTTCATAAAGTTTATAAAGTAAAAAGAGGAAAGAGAAAATCGGTGGCGAGAGATGATTTTTAATTTCAGAGAGTGTGGGAGGGGCGTGATTACTGTTTGCCAAGATTTCTAAACTCAGATACCTGCCTGCACAGGGATAAACATAAATGATGTGGACTGATACAAATGATTGCGGTGTTATAATAAAAATGCTATACTGTGGATAAGTTTAGATAATATTAAAAGGGTTTTTTATGCCAGCGGATTTATTGACTTGTGGTGTTGGTTTTAAAATGGTATAATGTAAACAAGTTGAGAACATTTCAGAAACCAGATGTGAAAGTTTCGTTTAAAATATTAAAAAACCCTTCAGATAAGTGAGGAGGGTAGGAAATAAAATTATGTTAAAAACAAAACACCTGAAGGCAGGTGAGGGCGCAAACTCAGGATTTACTCTCATAGAACTCTTAGTCGTCATTGTTATTATCGGAGTCTTAGCAACTTTAGCGACCGTGGCTTTAAGTTCGGCCAGAGAGAAAGCAAGAGACGCCAGAAGAGTTTCTGACATTAAACAAATTATGACGGCTTTAGAGTTGTATTATAGTGATGCTAGTAGTTATCCAAATACCATTACTATAAACAGCCCAATTGCTTACTCGGGTGTTACTTACATGGCTAAGGTACCAGGTAATCCTTCGCCTCAATCTGATTGTACTGCGACAAATCCTGGGCCAATAGGTACTGCACTAAGTTATCTTTATCAAACATACACCCAAACTAATCCGACATCTTATACTTTAACCTATTGTTTGAAGGGAGCAACTGGGCAGATTTTAGCTGGTGTGAATACGGCCTCTCAAAGTGGTATAACATTAAGGTAACAATTAAAAAATAACAAAAAATCTCTTATTGAGAAAAATATAAAGAAAATTTATGAGACAAACATGCAAACGGGAAGGAGGTGACAATATGAAAAAAAATAATAAAGGTTTTACTTTGATCGAATTGTTAGTGGTTATTGTGATCATCGGTGTCTTAGCGACGCTGGCTACTGTGGCGTTGTCATCGGCTAGAGAAAAAGCGAGAGACGCTAGACGTGTGTCTGATGTCAAGCAAATTATGACCGCGTTAGAATTGTATTATAGCGATGCTGGTAGTTATCCGACTACTATTGCAACTAACAGCCCAATTGCTTACTCGGGTGTTACTTATATGGCTAAGGTACCAGGGAATCCTACTCCTACTACTGATTGCGCTACTTCAGCTAATGCTGTTGATTATTATAGATACATTACAGGTAGTGGTTCTGCACCCGCAACTTATACTTTAACTTACTGTTTAAAGGGTTCAACCGGGCAGATTGCAGCTGGTGTGAATACGGCCTCTCAAAGTGGTATAACTCAATAGTTTTTATAGAAAATTGTTAGCTTTTAAATACGGACTGCCTCAGGCGGTTCGTATTTGCTTTTGCATCGACAATGTTTTAAGATAAAGAGATGAATTTTGGTTTAAGAAATAAAATTAAAAATATTAACTGGGCCAATTTGGTGATTAGCTTAGTGATTTTTTTAGTCCCGCTTTATTTTGCTTTTTTCATGGAAAATTTTCAGCCCTTTGATATTGTTAAGCAGTTTATTTTTCGCTTAGGGGTTTTGGCTTTGGCCGGCATTTGGCTTTACAGAATTATTAAGAAAAAACAGGTAGTGCCGATCGGGAAAATATTAGTAGTATGGCTGGCGGTTGTCGGTTATTTATTATTAAGCTTAACTTGGTCGTTATTTCCTGGTTTAAGTTGGCTTGGGAATTATTTTAGGCAACAAGGTGTATTTAGTTTATTGTTTTATTGGTTGTTTGGCTTGCTAGTTTTTTGGAGCATAACCGATATTAAACAAATAAATAAGTGGCTAGGCGTGGTGGTAATAACAGGAGCTTTCGCAGCTGGCTATGGGCTAATTCAACATGTTGGTTTAGACCCAATGCCGTGGAACGGGGATACCTCTCGAATTTTTTCTACTTTTGGACAGGTTAATTTTTTTGCGCACTGGCTAGCAATGGCGATACCGTTAACAGTGTATTGGTTATTAATACCAATAAATAAGCCATGGCAGAGAATTGCCGGAGCCGTGGTTTTGGTAGCTGAATTATTAACTTTATTATATACAAATAGTCGTGGTGGCTGGATAGGTTGCGCTTTTTCGGCTTTAGTGGCTTCTGCTATTTATGTTTATTTTAATCGTCGTTATTTGTCTTATTATTTAGGTCTTTTGTTGTTTGGCTGTGTTTTTGTTATAGTGACCATTTGGCAGCTTCCACAGTTAAAACAGATTAACTATGGTTTTATGAATAGTTATGTCCATAGAGCCTTAAGTATTGTGGAGATAAAGTCGTTACCTAATATGGTGCGTTTTAATTATTGGAATAATGCCAAGGATGAATTTGTTAATACTGGTTGGAATCGCAGGTTGTTTGGCTATGGTAAGGATAGCCAAGAAATGGTTTACAGAAAATATTATCGACCAGAGTGGGCGATTTTTGAAGAGATTAATTCTTATCCAGATCGAGCGCACAATGTGGTAATAGACACTTGGCTGGAGTTTGGTTTAATAGGCTTACTATTATTTGGCGGACTGCCACTTTATATTATTTGGTCGGCAATTAAAAGGACTAGAAAAGCAGACTGGGAAATTAAATGGCTAGTGATAGCTCTCGGAGCAAGCGTGGCTGGATATTTTGGTGCGGGTTTTGTTGGTTTTCAAATGGTGGGGGTTTATGTTTATTATTTTTTTGTCTTAGGGTTATTAACTTGGTTAGCTTGGTCAGAGGCGCCACGCCAGCAAGTATTTATCAATAGCCCTAAAAATTTCAGGGCGCTAATATTAATAGGTGGGACCTTAATGATACTGCTTATCGCCTATGGATTTGTGTGGCGTTTTTATTTTGCGGATTATAAGCTAATGAAAGCGGAAAAGGGGCTGGCTAATAATAATTTACAGCAAGCCTTGGATGGGGCGGAAGATATGTTGGCTATTATGCCGGAACATGTTTATTTTAAAGAAAAATATTTGTTTTATTATGCCAATGCTTTGCCGATGATTGGCTCCGAGGAGGCCAGAAAGCAGGCTGAGCGTAATATTATAGATGAGGTGGCGTCTTTGAGCGAAAAAGACGTTAGAATGTTTTCTGTCGGTAATGGGGTGGCTAGGGCTTACTCAATGCTTGGGTATTATAATGATAAAAAGTATTACAACGATGCCGAAATGGCTTATGAAAATATTTTAACCAGCGCTAGTTACTTTACTTCGCCACGCTTAGACTATGGCCGGATGGAGATGTGGCGTAAGGATTATAATAAGGCTAGACAAGTTTTTCAGACTGGTATAGATTTGCTACCACTTCAAGACCCGCGACTAGAGACCGGTCACAAAGCCTCGGTAATGAAGACAGCCTTTGAATTTGAAAATCTGATTTGTTCCGCCTATGTTTATGAAAAGAAATACGCAGAAGCTTTGCCGCATTGTTTTAAAGCTGATGAGCATTTACCAGATCAATCGCAAAATTTGAAAGATATTGCTGATATTTATTATCAATTAAAAAATATAGAAAAAACGATAGAGTATAATCGACGAGGATATATTCTGTATCCAGATGACCCCACTTGGGCTTTTTCACTAGCAACACTTTACAAAGAAAAGGGGGACAAAAAAACAGCACTGAGATATGCAGAATGGGTAAAGAAATTGGACAGCACCTATAAAGACCTTGACAAACTGATGAAAGAATTGGGGAGGTAAGTTTAGCTTGTTTTTTGCCTCAAGCTTGCTATACTTGAAAGGTTGGGTGGTAGATATTAGTATAAATTTTTTAATTAGTAGTAAGAAAGTGAGGTTTTTTGCCTTTACTTCAGGATTGCAATCTTGTTACTACTTGGCGAGATCTCTAAACGCAGGCCCCAGTCTTCACTGGGGTAAATGTTCACGGAGATAAATACATAACATGCAAAATATCACTATTATTAGGCCTAAAGATCACTTCCGTTGGAGTGATTTATCTAAATTGTGGGAATACCACGAGCTTTTGTATTACTTAACTTGGCGAGATTTAAAAGTTCGCTATAAGCAAACGATTGTCGGTGTGGCCTGGGTGGTGTTTCAGCCCTTTGTGTCTATGGTGGTATTTAGCGTAATTTTTGGCCAATTAGCTGGTATTCCTTCGGATGGCGTGCCTTATCCTATTTTTGTGTTTATTGGTTTGTTATTTTGGCAATTCTTCGCTTCGGCATTATCGGATATATCTAATTGTTTGATTAATAACCAGCATATCATTAGCAAGGTTTATTTTCCTAGGGTATTGTTGCCTATTTCTTTGATTTTAACGCGCTTGGTAGACTTCGCTGTAGCAGCTTTGATTTTAGTAGGCTTAATGATATATTATCGCTTTATGCCTAATATTTGGGTAGGGCTAGCTATTTTCCCGTTGCTGTTGGCTATGACTTTTGCTGCCTGTTTAGGTTTTGGGCTGTTTTTAGCGGCATTGAATGTAAAATATCGGGACGTGAGGTTTATTTTGCCATTTTTTATACAGATAATGATGTATTTGACGCCGGTGGTGTATTCCACTACGATTGTGGGACACAAACACGCTTGGATTTTTGCTTTTAATCCGATGTCTAGTGTAATTAAGAATGCACGCTCGGCTTTTTTGGGTGTCTGGCAGGTTAATTGGTTGGAGCTTGGACTATCCACGGCGGTGTGCTTGGTGGCCTTGGCGATTGGTTGGGCGTATTTTAGAAAAGTAGAGAAAGATAGTGTAGACTTGATGTGATATGACAAAAACAATAGAAGTAAAAAATATTGGAAAAAAATATAGAATTTCTCATGAAAGTCAGTTTTTTAATACCTTTCGTGATAAATTGGCGCACCCGATACAATCTATAAAGCAAATAAAAATACCTAAAGAGGACTTTTGGGCATTAACGGATGTTAGTTTTGAGGTGGAAGAGGGTGATGTTTTAGGAATTATCGGGTCTAATGGGTCAGGTAAGTCCACACTTTTGAAAATATTATCACGCATCACTCCGCCAACCAAAGGCGAAGCAGTGATGAAAGGGCGGGTGGCTAGTCTTTTAGAAGTGGGCACCGGCTTTCATCCGGAACTTACTGGTCGAGAAAATATTTATTTATCGGGCATTATTTTAGGCATGAAAAAGGTGGAGATTAAAAAGCATTTTGATGAGATTGTAGAGTTTGCTGGAGTCGAGAAGTTTTTGGACACGCCGGTCAAAAGGTATTCTAGCGGGATGCTGGTACGTCTCGGTTTTGCGGTCGCGGCGCATCTGGACTCAGAAATCTTAATCGTGGATGAAGTGCTAGCTGTCGGTGATGCCGAATTTCAAAAAAAGTGTCTGGGGAAGATGGATGATTTGTCAAAAAGCGGGGATAGGACTATATTATTCGTAAGCCATGATATTAATGCTGTCCAGACTATTTGTAATAAAGGAGTGTGTTTGAAATCAGGCTTAGTTATGAAACAGGGCCTTGTTAATGAGGTTGCGGAGTTTTATAGAAATATCAAAAATTAGATTTATCAATAAGTGTATGCAGAAAAAAGCTTTAATAACTGGCGTGACCGGACAAGACGGCTCTTATTTAGCGGAGTTATTATTAGAAAAGGGTTACCAGGTCTACGGAATACAAAGACGATCAAGTACTCCCAATTCAATCCGCGTGGATCATTTATACGATGATGAGTATAACAAAAATTTTATCACCATTTATGGAGATCTTGGTGATAGCGCTAGTATTTATCGTATATTACAAGAGGTTAGGCCTGATGAGGTGTATAATCTTGGAGCGCAAAGTCATGTGGGTGTTAGTTTTGATGTACCTGAATACACCGCCGACATAACAGGGTTAGGTTCTTTAAGAATATTAGAAGCTTTGCGTAATTTAAAGTTGCCAGCTCGATATTATCAAGCAAGTTCTTCGGAAATGTTTGGTAAGGTTTTAGCGACTCCACAAAACTTAAACACTCCTTTTAATCCGCAATCACCTTATGGTGCTTCAAAAATGTTTGCTTTTTATATGACAAAGGTATATCGCCAGAGTTACGGTATTTTTGCGTCCAACGGCATACTATTTAATCACGAATCTCCTAGAAGAGGAATAAATTTTGTGACTCGTAAAATAAGTTTAGGTCTCGCTCGGGTAAAATTAGGTATCCAAAAAGAATTGAGACTGGGTAATTTGGACTCTAAAAGAGATTGGGGGTATTCCAAGGATTATGTTGAGGGTATTTGGAGAATTCTCCAACATCATGAGGCTGATGATTTTTTATTGGCTACTGGTGAAACCAGAACGGTGAGAGAATTTGTAGAGGAGGTGGCTAAACATTTAGATATGAATATCGTATGGAGTGGTAAAGGCACAGAAGAACAGGGCATTGACTATAATACTGGGCAAGTTATCGTGGCTATAGACCCAGCTTATTTTAGGCCATCTGAGGTTGATTTATTGTTAGGTAATTCGGAAAAAGCACGTGAAGTTTTAGGCTGGCAACCTAAGGTAACGTTTAAAGCGCTAGCACAGTTGATGGCAGAAGAGGATTTTAAAATTGCTCAAGCTGAGGTTGTAGCTGGGAAAAAAATAAATTTAAGCAAATATCAGATAAAATAGAAAATTTTTAGAATTATATGGATAAAATATTTTATAATCAGGAACTCGTTGGTTTTAAGTTGGAATCTGTTGCCCCAGGATCAGTCCCCATAACTGAAGAAAATCAACCTCTGCAGATTGTGTCCCTAAAACATCCTAAGGGAACATACTTGAAGGCTCATAGGCATGCTCCCAAGCATCGAGAGACTGAATGTCTGCAAGAATGTTTAGTGGTCAGAAAAGGTAATGTGCGTATTGATGTTTATAGTTCTGACGGTGTGTTTATTAAGGCTATAGAGCTTTCCGCGGGTCAGATTTATGTGTCTGTGTCTGGCGGAATCGGTATAAATATTTTGGAAGATGCTGAAATTTTTGAATTTAAAAATGGACCCTTTGTTGAGGATAAAGTGCTAATATGACAGAGCAGAGTTTTATTAATCAAATGGAGCCTTGGTATGGAGATGAAGAGATTGAGGCTATAAATAACTACCTAAAAGAAGGCGGTTGGTTGATGGAGTTTAAAAAAACTCAGGAACTTGAAAAAATAATTGCGAATTTTGTTGGTTCAAAGTACTGCAGTATTTTGCCGAATGGCACTATTAGTTTGTTCCTTGCTCTAAAAGCTTTAAATATTGGGATTGGTGATGAGGTTATTGTTCCAGACTATACTATGATTGCTACACCAAACGCTGTTGTTTGGTCAGGTGCAACGCCAGTTTTTGTGGATATTGATGATTCGATGTGTTTAGATATTGAAAGAGTGCGAGATGCTATTACTGATCGGACTAGGGCCGTGATGCATGTTAGTATTAATGGGAGAGCTGGAGAATTAATTAATTTAAAAAAGCTATGTGAAGAAAAGGGTTTATTTTTAATCGAAGACGCAGCGCAATCACTAGGCTCTTTTTTTGCAGGTAAACATTTGGGTACATATGGACATATTGGTAGCTTTTCTTTCAGTGTGCCGAAGATTATTACGATGGGCCAGGGAGGGGCGTTAGTGACTGATGATCGGCATTTGTATGAGAAAATTTGTAAAATAAAAGACTTTGGAAGAATTACTTCTGGCGTTGATATTCATGATGAAATGGGTTGGAATTTTAAATACACTGATTTGCAAGCTGTATTTGGTATTGAACAAATGAAAAAGCTTGATTGTAGAATAATCCGTAAGAAAGAAATAGCTAAACTGTATCATGAGTTATTGAGCGGAGTCGTTGAAGTTAAGTTTATCCCAACAAATTTAGACATGGTTGCGCCGTGGTTTTTTGAAATATTAGTGCCTAATCCCACGGAGCTAAAAGAATACTTAAAAACTCAAAATATTGGATCGAGGTTGTTTTATCCAGCTGTGCACACTCAGAAAATATATAAGTGGGTTAAGGGCGACTTTCCGCAGGCAATTGATTTTGCAGCACATGGGTTATGGTTGCCGTCAGCCAGCCAGTTGGCTAATAGTCAAATTGAGTATGTCTGCGCAAGAATCATTGAATTTTATCATAAATAATCTTAAAATTCACAAATATTATTGACTTTTTGAGAAAATAGGTGTAGATTTTTTTAATGTTCTTTACAGTGTTTTTTTGTTCATTTGCAACAAATGAGGTGATTTCATGAATTTAATGGAAACTGATTTTAAGTATTTATTGAAGTCATTTGGGGAAGACGTCTTTATTAGTGATAAAGCTGAGATAAAGCGTCCGCATTTGGTTTCTGTTGGTAGCCACGTTGCTATAGATAGTGGGTTTTATATGACGACTGGCGCAAGTATAGGTGATTACATTCACATTGCTCCTCAAATTACCGTGATTGGTGGCCAAAAAGTTAAATTGATTATGAATCATTTTACAACCATTGCTGCCGGTAGTAGGATTATATGTGGCAGTGACAATCACCTAGGAGCAGGTCTTGTGGGGCCAACTATACCAGAAGAGTACAAGGATGAGATTACTTTTGCTGATGTAGTTTTTGAAATGTTTGCAAGTGTTGGAACTAATGCCGTGATTTTACCCGGAGTTATTTTGGGTGAAGGATCTGTGGTTGGGGCTTGTTCTCTGATTTCTAAAAATACTGAGCCTTGGACTATTTACGTTGGTGTGCCGGCTCGCCCATTTAAAGAAAGAAAAAGGGACAAAATGTTGGAATATGCTAAAAAAATGGGCTATTTATAATTAGTTTGTACGAGATTTACGAGATTGATGTTTACAATCTCGTTTTTTATTAGTAATATTAAATAAGGAGTGTTAATTTTATTTTGAGGGTATGAAAAAATATAAGATATTCTTAGTTGTTGATGGTCGTGCTACCCCTAAGGATGATAATAGAATGTGGCTTAAAAATTTATATGAGCCTTTAGTTGCTCTTGGTCATAAAGTTGTGCTATTTGATATAGCTGATTTTGAGAACAAACATGAGGTCTCGTGTATGTCTCCCGAAGCTAAGGAGTTATTATCTAATGAGTTACCTATTTATTTTGACCAAGCTAATCAAGAGTATGAGTTTGATATTTTTTTGTCATATTTGCACACCAAGCAAATACATCCCGATGCCTACGGTCAAATAGCTAAGCAATTGTATACAATAAATTATTCAACAAATTTTCACCAGTTCGATATTTATAAAGATATCTCTAAGCACGCTAATTTAAATTTGTTTGCCACTAAGATAGCTAAGGACGGTTATGATAAACTAGGTGTTAAAAGTTATTGGATGCCTTTTGCCGCTAATGAGGAATTTTGTGCCAGCTCCGAAGTTAAAAATGATAAAGTCGTGTTTATAGGATCTGCTTATGGCTATAGACCTTATTTGTTTTGGAGAGCGTTACAACTAGGTGTAGATTTAAATATTTATGGCGTCGGCTGGTTAAAGGACTTTAAAAGTATCAAAGAAAAGCTGGTCAATAAAAAGGGTTTATTACGGCTTATCGTTGACTTGCCGAGTATCACCTCTATAAATAGACGTTTGATTAAATTTGATCAGTATAATAGAGAGGCAATTATAAGGAAGATTAATTTAGATTTTCCTGAAGCGATCAATAATGCCGTTAGTGATGTTGATTATTTTAAAATTATTTCGGAAGC
Source organism: Candidatus Falkowbacteria bacterium CG10_big_fil_rev_8_21_14_0_10_37_14 (assembly GCA_002778705.1). GTDB lineage: Bacteria > Patescibacteriota > Patescibacteriia > Patescibacteriales > Patescibacteriaceae > 1-14-0-10-37-14. Next base: position 30,354 of record PFAM01000012.1, read on the forward strand.
CGCTATTGTGCTGAATATCCAATCAGCTCGCTATAATTTTGATGTATTGAATCCGCACGTTCTCTTTGGCACAAACTTAAGAGATTTTGAAATTACAGCTCGAGGATCTTTTTTGTTGTCGCAACACTCTGAAGAGATGGGAGAATTATTTAATGTTGGTAGTGAAGTAGTAACTTATCATGATGAATTTGATTTAGCCGAAAAGGCTAAGTACTATTTAAAGCATGGCTCAGAAAGAGAGGAAATTGCTAAACGTGGTCACGAAAGATGTTTAAGGGATCATACGTGGAAAAAAAGATTTGATGATCTATTTTTTTACATTGATAAATTAGTTTAGTGAAATATTTTGTATTTAGATATATTTCACCTGTTATTTTGCGGATAATTCTATTAATGAATGGTTATAAAGTGTTTGTGAAAGTTCTATTAATAAAAAAATATGTATTCTTGCTCTGGTGACCTTGAAAGAAATAATCGTATTTTAGTGTCAGTTATTATACCGACATACAATTCGGCTAAGTATATAAAAAATGCGATTAATTCAGCATTGGAGCAGACCACACCTCCTTGTGAAATTGTGGTGATTGATGACGGGTCTGTTGATAACACCGATTACGTTGTGAAGTCTTATGTTGAATCAAAAAAAATAATATATATAAAAAAACAAAATGGTGGCGCGGCTTCAGCTAGAAATCTTGGGCTGTTAGTTACTAGAGGTGATTTAATAGCGTTTTTAGATGCTGATGATATTTGGGTTAGGGAAAAATTAGAAAAACAAATAAAGTTATTTAAAAATAAAAATGTGGGATTGGTTTATTCTGGAAGATTTTTTTTAGCATCGGAGCGGTCATTAGATAGTACGCCTTTATTTAGTGGAAAAGTTACAGGATTGTTGATAAAAAATAATTTCATTACTAATTCCAGCGTTGTTGTGTGTAAGGATATTATTAGTTTGGCGGGGGTTTTTCGTGAAGAAGATAGGTTTAAAGCTATTGAAGATTATGATCTATGGCTTAGAATCTCTCTTTTGTGTGATATCGCTTATGTAAACGATGCTTTGGTAGGTTATAGAATTCATGATGAACAAATATCAAATATTAATTATGCAGCCATTGTAAAAAACGTAATAAAGTTTTATTTTTATATGTTTTTGGATGTAAATTATAGAAATTTTCGTTTTTTGATTTTTGTTAAGATTTTGCAGAATCTTAAAGAATATATTATGAGACTAATAAAATTTAACACCCCTTATGTTAAAAGATAAATTAAGGTATTTTTTTAATAATAATGATTTGATAAAAAGTCATAGCACTGGTTTATTTGAAGTTGACACTTGGAAACTTTCCTGGTTTGTTACAAAAAAATATTACCAATTTCAGGTTTTCATCCTTACCCTTTGGACGAATTAATGTTGATGACCGCTTCCGTTGTGTATTTTAAGCCAACTCATATTTTTGATTGGGGAACGTATGTTGGAAAGTCGGCGAGAATTTTTTATGAAATTGTTAGATTTTATAAATTAAAATCTGAAATTCATTCTATTGATTTGCCAGATGATATTTTACGTGTTGAAAACCCAGGTAAAAATAGAGGACGGATGGTTAGAGGCAAAAAAAATGTTTTTTTACATCAAGGTGATGGGGTGCAAAAATCTTTAGAAATACTTAATAATAAAAACGTGGATGCTAGGCCTTTATTTTTCGTTGACGGTGATCATTCTTTTCGGGTTGTCTCTTCAGAGTTGAGTGTAATTAAAAAATCTTTTCCTAATGCTCCAATTTTAGTTCATGACACTTTTTATCAATTACCGGTCGCGGGCTATAATACGGGACCATATTCAGCTGTTAAAGAGCTGATTTCTGATGGTTATATAAATATTTCAACTCAGATGGGGTTGCCAGGAATGACCTTGTTGTATAAATTAACTGATTAAAAATGAAAATAGCGCATATTGTTCAAAATTATTATCCATCTGTGGGTGGTATGCAAAGTGTTGTTAAGGAAATTTCTCAACGTCTGGTTGATTTTGGTCATGAAGTAACTGTTTTAACGTCATTGAATATGGCTAGAAGTAGTAATTATATTAATGGTGTAAAAATTAATAGCTTTAATTTAAAGGGCAATCTTGTTAAGGGTATTGGTGGTTCCAAGAATGATAAAAACAGATTTATTGATGATATATGTGGAGATTTTGATATTCTGACTATCTTTGCTTCGCAGTACTGGGGAAGTGATATGGCGTTGATGAATATTGAAAAAATAAAAGCTAAAAAGGTTTTTGTTCCGACTGGTTTTTCCAAGTTAAATGATCCTCTATATCAAAAAAAATATTTTTCTTTAATGCCGGAATGGTTGAGTAAAATGGATTTAAATATTTTTTTGTCTGTAACTAATCAGGATTATTTGTTTGCCAAAAAATTTAAACTAAACAATAACATTGTTATTCCCAACGGAGCAAGTGAGTCTGAGTTTAATGGTTTAAAATTGATGGATATGAGACGTGAATTTAATATCACTCCTAATGCTGTGGTTATTTTGCATGTAGGCGGCCATACTGGTGAAAAGGGGCACAACGAACTTTTTAGGATTTTTGATAAAGCTGAGTTTGGTAGTGATGCGGTGTTAGTTGTTAATGGCAATGATTTTAATGATGGATGTAAGATTCAATGTCAAAAGTTTGCTAGCAGAATAAATAAAAGTTTTAAAAACAAAAGAGTTGTTCTGTGTGATTTGCCACGTGAAAAATTGTTGGCAATGTATCATCAAGCAGATATCTTTTGTTTTCCTAGTAATTTGGAGTGCTCGCCATTGGTTTTGATGGAAGCTATGGCTGCGGGCTTGCCTTTTTTAAGCTCCGCTTCTGGTAATGCAGAAGAGTTGGTTCGCAATGGTGGCGGAGGTATGATTTTACCAACCCACCCCCGATTATTTGTTAGAAATCAAATCTCGAATTTTATAAAAATAATAATAAAAAAAATTATTATATTAAACTTAAAGTCTCTGGGTAGTCATGCTAATTATGTATCTGTAGATATTAAAAAGTCTGTTAAAATATTAAACTATTTCGCCGAAAATTTAGATTTAAGAAGAAAGCTGGGCCTTCAAGGTCGTAGTTATTGGCAGCAATTTTGTACGTGGAATGTTATATCTAAGATGTATGAAGAGGCATATTTAAAACTTCTTAAATAGCTAATATGAAAGATTGGCAAAGTTACATTAATTTTCCAATAATAAAGGAAAATTTTAATAGACAAAGTAATTGTGGATTGCTAGTTGTAACCATAGCTTTTAATAATCTTAAAACCATTGATTTACAAAATAAATTTTTGAAAAAATATTTAAGTGATGATTATGTATATTTAATTGTTGATAATTCAAATAATTCTAGTGTGTCGTCTCGAATTAGGAGTTATTGTAGAGATAATAATATATCTTATCTCAGGCCCTTTTTTAGATTATATAGAAATGCTAGTAAATCACACGGATCTGCTTTAAATTTTATTTATCGTAGTTTTGTGAAAAAAAGCACATTTAGTTATTTTGGTTTTATTGATCATGATTTATATCCTGTGAAAAACACAAGCGTTGTTAAATATTTAACGAAGCAGCCTGTTTATGGAGCATTGCAAGAAAGGGCTGAAAAATGGTACTTGTGGGCAGGTTTTTGTTTTTTTGTTAAAGATTATTTAGATGACAAATTAATTGATTTTTCCCCCCCCCAAGCAGATGTTTTGGATACTGGCGGAATGAACTATTACAGCTTATATGTTGGTTTAGATAAGAGTAGTCTAATGTTTCCTAATCATAAATATTTAAAAATTTGTGAAGGGGGTAGCGTTCAAGAATCTAATGTGGAATTTGCCGATGATTGGTTGCACACATTCAACGCTTCCGGATGGTTAAATTTTACTAATACTACGGAGAGAGAAAAGGCTGTTTCTAAAATATTAGATGATTTATTAAAATAATTTTATGCAAAATAATTATAAAGAGATTACTAGCGATAAAATAGTCAGCGATCAATTAATGAAAGGTGCTTATATAAGACATGATTTCCCTGGTTTTAAAGATGATTTTGCTGTGATCCACTGTCTTGTAAAAATGTTTACCCCAAAAACAATATTGGAAGTTGGAACTAGCCATGGTTATGGGACTAGGGTGTTGTGTGTCGCTTTTGGAGTTAAGCCTTTTTTTTCCTTTTTTAGCCCTGTTTATTCTATTGACGTACCTCCGAAAACCGACCCTGATATTATTTATCCTGATCACGAGGATGGTCACCCTAGGCTGACTGGTAAGCATTGTCGTTTCATTTATCGTTATCATCAATTGTATGGTGATTCTAGGTTTTTTGATTACTCCCCTTATTATCCCTTAGAGGCTTGGTTTATTGACGGCAAGCATGATTATGAATTTTGTACCGCTGATACTTTACAAGCCCTAAAGTCTAAGCCTAAACTGATTATATGGCATGATATGCAAATTGAAGAGGTGTGTCGAGCTGTGATAGATGGAATGAGTAAGGAGAAGGAAAATTATGTTTTGTATCGAGTTGTAGATACTAGAATCGGCTTTGCGGTACGTAAAGATGTTTTATGTTTGTTATAAAACTTAAAGACGGATTAGGTAATCAAATGTTTCAATATGCTTTAGCTAAAAGCCTGTTTTTAAGTATTGATCAAGGTGTTTTTATGGACATAGCATTTTCTCAATATAAGGAGGATACGAAACGTCAATATGCTCTTGATTGCTTTTGTGTTGATGATAGAATTAAATTTATAGATGTTTTGAGAATACCTTGGATTTTTAGAGATCCTGCTAGCGATTTGCTAAAGAAAATTTTTATACAATTACGTTTAAAGGGGCTGTTTGTTAAGGGGTGGAAATATTGTTTGGAAACTAAGTGCGATAAAGTTTTTAATAGGTTGTCATCAAATCGATTGGTGTATTTTGATGGTTATTGGCAAAGTGAAAAATATTTTAGCGGCTATCGTCAAGATATTTTGAAGGATTTCACTTTAGTTAAAACATCTAGGGATTTTGATAAAAGGGCTCATAATATCAAAGGTGATAATTCCGTTAGTATTCATATACGTCGCGGTGATTACTTAACTAATCGGTTCGCTAGTGCTGTGCATCCTTTATGTTCTTTGGATTATTATTCTCAAGCTATTGAATTAATAAAATCAAAAATTAGCAATCCTAAGTTTTTTGTATTTTCTGATGATCCTGATTGGGTAAAAAATAATTTACCACTAAACAAAGATGAGTCTGTAATTGTTTCTGGTAGTAATTTAAAAGATTGTGAGGAGTTAATATTGATGTCATACTGTGAACATCAGATTATAGCCAATAGTACTTTTAGTTGGTGGGGAGCTTGGTTAAATAAAAATGCTGAAAAAATTGTCATCGCCCCTAAGCAGTGGCTCAAGTGTGATGTTCAACCAAAAGACCTTATTCCTGATAATTGGATACAATTATGAAAATGCAGTCACCAAAGTTCTCTTTGTTAATGGCTAATTATAACAACGGTTTGTATTTGGATGAAGCTATTCAATCGGTCTTAAAGCAAACTTTTGTTGATTGGGAACTTTTGATTGTTGATGATCGTAGTAATGACAATTCTGTCGGTATTATCAAAAAATATTTACAAGATTCAAGAATTAGACTGTTTCGTAATGTTAAAAATGCTGGCTACACAAACAATTTAATTAAAATGGTTGGTGAAGCTAATGCTGAAATAGTTGGTATTATAGATAGTGATGATGTCTTAGACGAGCTTGCTGTGGAGGTGATGTGTGATGTTTATGATCGTAATAAAAATATAGGATTTGCGTGGTCTCAATTTTTAGTGTGTGATGAAAAAATGAATCATTTGCAAGTGGGTTTTTGTGCGGCCACTTCTAGTGGTAAGTCTAATCTTCATTTTCATCATATGAATCATTTTAAGACGTTTAGAAAATCAGCTTATTTTTTAACTAGCGGTTATGATAATGAGATTATTTATGCGGAAGATATTGACCTATGGTTAAAGCTAGAGGAGGTTTCCTGTGGTTTATTTGTAGATAAATGCCTGTATTATTATAGGATGTTGCCCAACTCACAATCACACGGCAAAAAGAAGAACATATCTGGTCTTTTTGCGAAGGTAGCGAAATATAATGCGTATGCTAGGAGATTGAATGATCCCTCTGTGCTTGCTCCGAACGTGTCTTTATGTAAAATTTTATGGGAATTATCTAAAGGTTTGTATTTGTCGATTATTACCTTAAACTGTGAATATTTTATTTGGTTTTTAGGTAAAATTTATTCTATTTTTTTGCAGATGTTTCGTGATAAATAATTTGTATGTTTCAAGCGACGATTTGGCCAGAATTTTTCTATAGCATCAATAACTTCACAGCTGGGATGTCTGCTTTGCCGTGGTTGGGAGCTACTTTTATCTTGTGGATAATTGTCGCCAAGTCTTTTTGTTATGTACAAAACATCAAGTTTAAAACTATTAGTTTTTTCTGGTTGCCGTTGCTTGCTATTTGGCTGGCCGGTTTTGCTTTGGCGGATATGACGGCTTACGCTAAAGAGCTAAAAGCCAATCAACAGCTTCTGGTTTATAACTCTTTAGAACGGCAAGATTATCGTGTTTGTGAGGTGATTTTTGGCGGACCAGAAAAAGCCATGGAAGCTTGTCCGCTTGGAGTCTTATTTGAAAAAATTAAAGATAATGTAGGGCCAGAAGATAAGATTTATATTGCTTATCCGCCGGAAATCTTTAATTTTTATTTTCGTCTGCGTTTATTGCCTTATTACCAGTTAACCAATAAACCAGAAGAGGCTCAAGCAATTTTGTTTTTTATGCCTAATCAGCAACTTGATTGTTCTGGCGAAACTAAAGAAAAATTAATTTGCCGAAATAACGATGGAAAAATTTGGGGGACTTTTGATTTGGTAGCTAATTTTGGTGATGCGGCCGGGCTATTAATTAGGCAAGAATAATATGTTGAGTATTTTAATTTTTATTGCATTGATGCTGACGAGTGGCTATCCGCTCTTGCTCAGGCTCTGGCCTGAAAGCGACAAATTGTCGCGCTGGCCTTTAGCTTTTTTGCTCGGATCTTCTTTGATTACTTTAGAATTATTTTTCTGGATATTCCTTTTCCGCTGGCCTAGTAATTATTGGTTATTGTTATTTTTTATAACGCAAATTATTGTCTTGTGGTGGTGGTTTGATTGCTGGCATTTTAATTGGTGGGTTTCTATCCAGCAATTAAGCACATCTTTAAAATCTTGGCGCCGGGGAAATATTCTAGTTTATTTTTTAGGTCTTTTATTGTTAGCCCAAATAGTTATAGGTGCGAGCGTGGCTTGGATGAAGCCGGTGGTGCATTATGATTCTTTAACGATGTGGACATTAAAGCCGGCGTTGTTATTGGCCGACCCGGCTGGATTTTTTGATGGTTCTAGTCCTCATTTTCAGGGGCTAGCTGGTCAGCCTAATTATCCTTGGCAAATACCATTATCTGTGTGGCTACAAGCCAAAATTAATGGAGAATTAGACCCGGCTTATTTGAATTATATTTATTATGCTTATTTTTTAAGCGCTTTAATTTTAATTTATTCAGCTTTGAAAAATCAGGGTCGATTAAAGGCGTTGATTATAACTAATCTGCTCGCTACCACTCCGTTATTTTTTTATCACAGTTGGAATGCTTATGCTGATTTACCCTTGGCGGTTTACGCCTTAGCTGGCTTAATCGCTTGGTTGGCTTATCAAAGAGGGAAAATATCGCCTTGGCCGGCTTTAATATTTTGGGGTTTAGCTTTTTGGGTAAAAAACGAAGGGGCGTTATTTTTGGCGGTGGCTTTAATAATTTTAGCGGTTCAATTACTACAAAATGGGCAGTGGCGTAAAAAATGGCAATATGCGCTAATGGCCTTGCCTGTGTTAGTGTGGTTGATTTGGTTGAAATTAACTGGCCTAGGCTTGGCACAAACTTCCGGATCTTTAGGTTGGCACCCTGAGGTGTTAATGGCTTTTTTTAGCGCTTTTTGGAGCTTTACTTCTTGGAATATTTTATGGTATGTTGCGCCGGTATTTTTATTGCTATACTATAAAGAGATCTGGAGAAATCAAGCTTGGCGACTGGCTTGGTTATGGTGGGTTGGTGTATTATTAAGCTTTCTAGTTGTTTATCTGTTTACGCCGGCCTATTTGTATGCAGTGGAGTTTACTGCTATTCAGCGCAATATAATAATTTTAGTGCCAGTTTTATTTTTGTTAATAGGCTTGGAGGAAGAAAAAAAAGATGAATAAAAAAAATAATCCAACTCGCGGTTATTATTTGGCGGAAATGTTTTTAGCAAAACAACGAGCCAAAATTGCCAGCGTTGCTTTGCTAAAAACTAAAAAACATGAAAAGCTTTTAGATATTGGCTGTGGCTCTTATCCTTATTTTTTGGAGCAGAGCTATTTTAAAAGGAGATACGGTCTTGATCCAATGGTGGATTTGTCAGCTAGGCAAGCTACTTTAAATTTGTATAAACAAAGTTTTGTTGGCAGGTCATTACCTTTTACAGATGATTATTTTGATGCTATATCGTTGCTGGCTGTGGCTGAGCATTTATATGAAGCTGATGATAGGTTGCTATTTAAAGAAGCGCACAGAGTTTTAAATAATGGTGGGGTTTTTGTGCTAACTACACCAGCGCCTTGGACTGAGGGCTTGTTAAGTTTTTTAGCTAAAATTAATATTGTCAGTAAGGAGGAGGAAGCGGAGCATAAATCTTTATTGTCAATTAAATTATTAAAAAATATGCTGGTAGATGCTGGCTTTTCTGAAAATCAAATAACATCTGGTTATTTTGAGTTAGGAATGAATCAGTGGGTGAGCGCTATTAAAACTATATGAAACTAAGCATTGTCATCCCTGTTTATAATGAACAAAAAACTATTTTAACTGTTGTAAATAGTGTTTTAGAGGTGGGTCTACCAGAAAACTGTGAACGAGAAATAATTATTGTAGACGATTGCTCTTTGGATGGTACTAAAGAAATATTAGCTGGTTTGATTGATGATCGTGTCAAAATATTTTATCAAGAAAAAAATGCCGGTAAGGGAGCGGCTATTACCAGGGGTTTTTCTGAAACTTCTGGGGATATTATTATTATCCAAGACGCTGACTTAGAATATGACCCGACGGACTATGGCAAAATATTGGCACCAATTATGGCTGGCAAAGCTGATGTGGTTTATGGCTCGCGTTTTACTGGCGCGGAAGCTCGCCGAGTGCTGTTTTTTTGGCACTCTATCGGCAATATAGCCTTAACAGCTTTTTCTAATCTGTTGACCAATTTGAATTTAACTGACATGGAAACTTGTTATAAGTGTTTTACTAAAGAAGTCTTAAAAAATATTTTACCAAAACTAAGTGCCCAGAGATTTGGAATTGAACCGGAATTAACAGCTTTGTTTGCTAAGGGCAAATTTAGAATTTATGAAGTGGGTATCAGCTATAACGGCCGGACATATCAAGAGGGTAAAAAGATAAATTGGCGGGATGGGGTGGCAGCTTTATGGTACATTGTTCGATCTAATTTGTTTTTCAAAAGGTAAACTATGAAAATACAAAATAAATTTTGGTGGGCGCTAATCGGCTTGTCTTTAGTGATGTTTGGTTTTGCTGTTTGGCGAGCGATTAATTTATCCGTGGCTCATGATGAAGCGGTGACTTATTTATTACATGTCCCCAAAAGTTATACTGGTATTTTTACCTACAAATCAACAGATTTTATTCCGGAAAACAATCATCCGCTAAGTACCGCTTTGGCTAAGTTTTTTACCAGTAGCTTTGTTGATAATATTTTGTTTTTTAGATTAGGCTCTTTACTGGGTCTGTTATTTTATCTCGGAGGTTTGTTTATTATAGCTACTGGATTAAAAGATAATTGGCAGAAATTTATTCTGTTTATTTTAATGCTGTTTAATCCCTTCGTTTTTGATTTTATGTCGGTAGCTCGGGGTTACGGACTGGGCGCCGGATTACTAGTTTTAGGTTTGTCATTATTGCTTATTAGTATTAAAAACAGCAAAACTGTTTTTTTGTTAGCCGGATTCTTATTGTTGTCTTTGGCGGTACTGGCTCATGCTTCTTTTTTGTATGCTTATTTAGCTGTGCTGGTTGCTTGGTTAAGCATTATTTTAGTTGATGTATTAAAGAATAAAAGTGATTTAAAAACTATTAGTGATAGGTTTGTAGAAAAGTTTATTGTGCCGGTGACGCCAAGTTTGTTTGTGGTTTATTTTTTAGCCATGCCGTTTATTAATGGTTTGGCTAATAATAAAAATATTTACTTTGGTGGCGCTGATAACTGGTGGTCATCGATGGTAATGAGTTTAATTAACGCGGTTTTGTTTAACGCTAATTATCCAGCTTGGCTGGCTCAGGTTTTAGGTGTTTTAATTTTGTTTATAGTGTTTTGTCCGGTGTTAGTGGTTTTAATTAAACGCGAAAAATTTAAGAATAAAGATTTGTTGTGGTTTTGGTTTTCTTGGCTAACTTTAATAATTTCAGTTGCAATTGTTATTACGAACGTTAAATTCAATCATTCGTTGTATCCAATTGAAAGAGCCGGCTTATTTTTGTTAATCGAATTTTTAGTTTATATGACTTGTTTGATCTTGAATTTTAGTTATTTATTAAAAGATAAGATTAAGAAAATATTTTTATCAGTTTTATCTATAATAATTATTAGTCATTTTGTTTATGTTTTTACACCTTTAATGACCTATGTGTGGCCTTATGATAAGCACACTAAAGAGGTTATGGAGTATATTAAACGAGATAGTGGTGGAAAAAGGATTAATATTGGCATTGATTGGTTGTTTGAACCTAGTATTAATTATTATATAGTACGTGATAAACTAAATATTGATTTTGTTGATAGAGGCGGTATTAATGAAAGAAAATTTGATTATTATGTTTTGTTTGATAATTCAGAATATACTAAAGCAATCAAAGATTTGAATTTGTCGGTGATAAAGGAGTATACTGATAGTAAGGTAATAATAGCTAAGCCTAATAAGTAAAATCTATGATTCTTTATTTCTTCTGTATCGTGTTTATTTTGGGGGCGGCTATCGGCAGTTTTATTAACTGCCTAGTTTGGCGACTGTATCATGGTGAAAGCTTAATGAGTCGTTCGCATTGTCCGAACTGTCTTGAAAAAATTTCTTGGTACGACAATATTCCAGTGTTAAGCTATATTATCCTGAACGCGAAATGCCGACATTGTCGCAAGCCAATCAGCTCGCAATATTATTGGCTGGAGGTGGTTAGTGGTTTGCTGTTTGTTTTAGTCTTAGTGTTAAATCTGCAAGGCAAGCCGGCAAATTTAGAACAGATTATTTGGGCGGTTAATTTTGACTGGCACTGGTTTTTAACTTTAATTCGAGATTGGGTTTTGGTGTCCACTTTGATGGCTATATTTTTAGGTGATTTGAAATGGTTTGTGGTGTTTGATGTGGTGTGTTTAACCGGCGCCGGAGCCATGATTATTTTAAACTTAGCTCTCGGTATGCCGTGGTGGTCGATAGCCTTAGGGGCCCTGGTTGGCGCTGGCATCTTCATTATACAGTCGCTAGCTTCTAAAGGGGCTTGGGTGGGTGGTGGTGATATCTACATTGGCTTTTTAATGGGGGTGGCTGTCGGCTGGCCTAACATCTTAGTAGCTTTATTTGGTGGATATATTTTGGGCGCTATTTGGGGCTTAATTTTGGTGGCAAGAGGTAAGAAAAAATTGGACTGGAAAAGAATTTTTAAAAAAGGTGATCCAAGTGATGTGGAGATTGCCGAAGCGGGCTTGCCATTTGGCACCGTCTTAGCTCTCGGAACTTTTATTGCATTATATTGGGGACAAAACATAATAAGTTGGTACTTGGGTAGAATTTTATAGATTTTAATATAACAACTATGTCACAAACAACTTCTCTAAACAAAAAAGTCCGCTACATCTTTGTGGTCGGTGGCGTCATGTCTGGCGTAGGTAAAGGGATTACAGCAGCTTCGATTGGCCGTATTTTAATTGGTAAGGGTTTTAAAGTTAGCGCTGTAAAGATTGATCCTTATATCAATGTGGATGCTGGCACCATGAACCCAATTGAACACGGTGAAGTTTTTGTGACGGAAGATGGTGATGAGACTGACCAAGATATTGGTAACTATGAACGTTTTTT
>PFAM01000010.1:0-1612 GCA_002778705.1 Candidatus Falkowbacteria bacterium CG10_big_fil_rev_8_21_14_0_10_37_14
ACCGCCAATAATCACTTGCTCTTCACCAATCATTGGCGAAGGATTAACATCCAAAGTTACATTAGTAAAAGGAGTTTGAAACCCAACACGAGTTGGAACATTCAGATTAAAGACAAATTCTTGCAAAGCCTGTTTAACCTCTTTATACGATAACTGATCCCTGCGAATTAATGGCGCTAGATAGGTATCAAAGTTAGCGAAAGCCTGAGCTCCAGCTGCCTCACCTTGCATGGTGTATAAAAAATTAACCATCTGCCCGAGCGCCGCTCTAAAATGCTTTGGTGGCTTACTCCAGACCTTTTCGTCCACCCCACCAAAACCTCTGGTCAATAAATCTTTTAAATCCCACCCACAACAATATGGAGCCAGCAACCCTAAGTCATGAATGTGTAAATCAGCCTGAATGTGCGCTTGACGAATATTTTCTGGATATAATTTATTTAGCCAATATTTAGCCGAAACCGAGCTGGCAATATAATTATTTAAGCCCTGTACCGAAAAACTCATATTAGAGTTTTCTTTTAGTCGCCAATCAGCTTGTCCTAAATAATCTTCCATTAACTTCACCCCAAAATCAGAATTAATATCACGAATCTGACGATGTTGTTCACGATATAAAATATAACCTCGTGCAATTTTAATCAAACGATTTTTTAAGAGCACTTCTTCCACTAAATCCTGAATTTCTTCCACAGCAGGAATGCTATTAGGGTGAAACTTTTTATTTAGAAGTTCTAAAACCTCTAAAGCTAATCGGTCCGCCATCTCTTCGTCATCTATACCAACCGCCTTGGCGGCCTTATGAATAGCTAGAGCGATTTTTTTTTCATCACAGGCAACAATCTCACCGGAACGTTTGCGAATTTTACTAATAGTGTTAGGCATGGGAGAAAATTATTTTTGTTTTATTAGTTTACGAATTTCTTTTTCAAAACTAGCAACATCTTCAAAACATCTATAGACGCTGGCGAAACGAATATAAGCCACTTGATCAAATTCTTGCAAGCGATTCATAACCACCTCACCAATCACATCAGTGCTGATTTCTGGTTTTTTCAGTGTTTGGATATCCAATTCAATTAAGTTCAATAGTTTTCTAAAATCAATTTCAGTCATTGGTCTTTTTTCTAAAGCCCGCCTTAAACCTCTAATTATTTTTTCTCGGTTGTAAGCTTCTTTAACGCCATCACGCTTCACTACCGTTAAGTCCAAAATTTCCATTTCTTCATAAGTGGAGAAACGAAATTCACATTTCAAACATTCTCTTCGACGACGAATAGACAAACCCTCATTAACTACACGAGAGTCCACAACTTTAGTGTCAGGATATTGGCATAAAGGACACTTCATAAAAAGATTTTATAGGTATAAATTAGCTATCTAATAACCAAAATTCTCTTAACTTAAAACACAAGCTGTGGTATGATGTTATTTATCACAACACAAGATGTTGTGTTTATAGTTTTATTATACTACTTAAGAAAAACTCGGTCAAAGGTACTAAAATCAAGGTCAAAATGATTTTTGATTGACAAGCTTTCTAAAATATTTTTTAAGCTCTGTGGATAACAAAAAAGTCGTATAAATAATACGACTCTCTTCTCATATTTAC
>PFAM01000010.1:1669-15426 GCA_002778705.1 Candidatus Falkowbacteria bacterium CG10_big_fil_rev_8_21_14_0_10_37_14
TGGTTCTTCATCAGGTAGCACCAACGGACGCTTTTTAGCCGGTTCTTCTTGAGCTTGCTTTAACGGAGAAACTTTAGGAAAAGATCTCAGCAACACTTCTTCTTTGTTTTGCTCTTCTTCTATAAACACCGAGGGTTTATAACGTCGATCTTCTGTTTGTTTTAAACCACCTCCAGTTCGCATATTATTAAAGCCTGTCGCCACTACAGTGATTTTAATTTCATCTTTCAAAGATTCGTCAATACCAGCTCCAAAAATAATCTTTGCCTCTTCATCGGCCGATGAAGTAATTATCTTAGCCGCCTCATTAACATCAGACATGGCTAAACCGGTACCACCAAAAATTGTGAACAACACCCCTTTAGCTCCATCAATTGACATTTCTAATAACGGAGAATTAATAGCCATCTTCGCTGCCTCCACTGCCTTATTCTCACCAGTCGCCCGACCAATACCCATCAAAGCTGAACCAGCGTCTTGCATAATTGCCTTAACGTCATTGAAGTCAACATTAATCATCGCGTGCATACTGACAATTTCAGAAATACCCTGTACACCCTGTCTCAATATTTCATCGACCACCATAAAAGCGTCCAAAATACTGGTTTTTTTATCAATCACCTGTAAAATCTTATCATTATGAATAGTGATAATTGCGTCAACTTTATCAGTCAATTCAGCTAAACCACGATCAGCGATACTATTTCTTTGTACCCCTTCAAAAGAAAAAGGCTTTGTAACTACAGCCACGGTTAATGCCCCTAAGTCACGAGCCATTTGCGCTACTACAGGCGAAGCTCCGGTACCAGTTCCACCACCCATTCCACAAGTTATAAACACCATGTTAGCATCTTTCAAAGCTTCACGGATTTCATTTTGCGCTTCTTCAGCTGCTTGTCTACCTAATTCCGGGTTCATTCCTGCACCAAGACCTCTGGTAATAGTTTTACCAATATGAATTTTTTTGGAAGATTTATTATAGTGTAAGGCCTGAACATCAGTATTAATAGCCACAAAATCAACACCTTTAATACCATAATCAATCATACGATTCAAAGCACTACCGCCGGAACCTCCGACGCCAACTACCTTAATTTTTGCAAATGTTTCTACTACTGGTCTTACTTCTGGCATATTGTTTAAATATTGTGAACTGCTCCTAAAATAGGCCAGCTCCTTTATTCTATCTTTTATATAATTGTAGAGCAAATCAAGAAAAATGGCAAGAATACAAAAAATCCTTACTTTCGCAAGGATAAATTATTATCACGGTTTAATCCAACCCACTATCTTCTTCAACCAACCGCCAATATTACCTGGCAAAAAAGTACCAGGGCCAACCATTCGCTGTTGTTGTTCTCCCCAAGCCACTAAACCAAGCGCTGTTAGATATTCTAAATCATTAACCTTGTCATTAACTGTTGGCACCTGACGATTACCACCAAGAGATACTGGCAATCTCAAACATTTTTTAGCTATCTCCACTAAGTCACCTAATTTAGCCCCACCACCAATCAATACTACACCAGCCGGCAACATTCCACTTCGTTGAATTTTTTTAAGTTCTGCGTCAACTTTTTCTAAAATTTCTTCCACACGCGCTTGAATAATTTCCGCTACATAGTGCCTGGAAATTGCCGAATTATCTTCATTAAGATTTTCTTCAGCTAGCAAGTCAGAAATATCTATTTCATCTTTTTTATTAAAATTTTCAGCTTTAGCACTACCATAACGCACTTTAATTTTCTCAGCTAACACCAAGGAACATCTAAGGCCAATGGCGATATCATTGGTAATATGGGCTGAGCCAATTGGCAACACCGCTGTATGCAAAACTTCACCCTCTTCAAAGACAGCCACGCTGGTTGTTGAAGAACCTAAATTAACCACTGCCACACCTAACTCCTTTTGAGTAGAATCTACTACCACCGTTGCGGCCGCTAGAGGCGAAAACACTAAGTCATTAATAGCTAATCCAGCTCGCTCAATCGATCGAGTTAAATTTTTAATTTGACTAGACAAACTCTGAACAATTAACACCTCAGCCTCCAAACGGATACCAGTCATACCAATCGGATTTTTTATAAACTCTTGATTATCAACTTTGTACATCAAAGGCACAACATGCAAAATAGAGTAGTGCTGTGGAACAGTTAAGGCTTCTGCCGCTTGATTAACTCTAACCACATCTTCATTATTTATTTCACTGTCACTTCGTGATACTCCAACCACGCCTTTAGATCGTTCACATTTTAAATTAGGTCCGTTAATACCGATATAAACTTCAGAAACAGAAACACCTAAAAGACGTTCGGCTTTCTCCAAGCAGGCCGAAATAGACGAAGTAGCATCTTCAATACTGGTAATCACCCCCTTACTAACACCGTTAGCTGGCCCAGATACCGCCCCAACCACCTGTAATTTTTCACCGTTTTCTGTGGCTATAAGTTGACCTAACACCAAACGCACTGCTGTTGAGCCAATATCTAACCCGGCAATTAACTTATGTTTCATAGTTTATATTTCAAATTTTAATGGGTAAGTAGGGAACAAAAATAAACAGACCTACCACCGTCGCTATTATAGCTGCCAATAACACAACTGCAGCTCCCACATCCTTAATATTTTTTACATAATGATCCAACTTTGGTTTTAAGAGATCGGACATAAACTCCACTAAACTATTAACCATTTCCATTAACAACACAAAACCGATAGTTAAAATTAGTATTGCTATTTCAGTTGCTTTTATTTTTAAATACCAGGCAACTATTAACACTAGTATGCCAAAAAAAGTCTCTAAACGCAAATTTTGCTCCCGTCGCCAAACCAAAACAAAGCCTTTCACAGCATAATTAAAACTTTTCCCGATTCGCTTCCAACTAATCATAAAGTATCAAGCTTAAGCTTATCAATCAAATTTGTTCCTAGCTCTAGCATCTTTTTAGATTGGTTATCTGTATCATCTAAATACCCTATCAAGTGTAAAAAACCATGCACCACGATAAAAATTAATTCCCGTCTTGCAGATTGTCTGAAACGAGGCGCTTGGCGCTTAATTTGTTGCCAATCAATAATTAATTCTCCTAAATAATCTGGCTCATCAGCTGTAAAAGAAAGAATATCTGTAGGCTTATCTTTACCGCGCCATTTTTTATTAAGCTGACGCATTGATTTATCACCAATTAATGCCACTGAAACACCTTGTTTATTTAAACGATAATGTTTAAGCAAATGTTCTAAAACTCGACGAATCAAATTCGTATCAATTCGACTACGAGTTTTATTACTAACTTCTACTAACATCTTATTTTACTACCAAACTCTTGACTAATACGGTAAACAAGTGAGGATATTTTAACATGCTATCAGCAGCTGGGTCATAAGACAAATGATAGGTAAATTTACCATCTTTGCCAACTACATAAGCAGCTAGCCCGTCTTCAGATAAAACGCCAGACCAATCTACACCAGTTCGTCTTTGTTCTGGCCTAATGTCTTTTGCGCCACTAACTTCTAAATAGTAAGCATCAGCCGACAGCTTTTTATCATTAGACATAATATCTATTAAGAACCGCTGATTATCCTCAGCCGTAAAACTAACCACTCCAACACTGCCCTGTGGTTTAAAATCTACTAACCATTGGCTAGGCACCAAGACTGACAGTAAGTATTCTTCTCGTTTATACTGTTTAATACGCGGACTTCCTGTTAATTGATCTTTGCCTGTTGGATTATACAGATTAATCACCTCTGTACCATCGTTATAACCATCACCATCACTATCTACATTGTCTTTACTGGTGTCAAAAATAGTTTCTTCATAATCAGTTAATCCATCAATATCTCGATCATCTGCCACAGCATAGTTAATTGATCCGGTAACGATTGGATCTGGCCAGAACCACTGCTCTTCACTTATTTTCCAAGCATTTTTTTCTAAAACCAAATTAATAGTTCCCGTAACACTTTGGTCTATTAAGACTATGGATAAAACAGCCTTATCATTATTGATAACTTCTTGAAAATTTTCTGTACCTAATAAAATTGGAGTGTTTTTTAAATCTTGTAGTAGTTTTCCTTGTTCTTCTGTAGAAGCTGACAATTTTTGAGCCTCAGCTTTTTGCACCATCAAATCACTACCATAAGTACCAAGCAAATTAATATAATCTTGCCAACGGTCTAAATTATTTAAACTTTGTGAATATTTTAAATAAACATCTTTAGGTAATTCACTGGGTAAAGTAGCTATGGTTGTAGTCACAGTTTCTAAAGAGCTTGGTGGAGTTACAGCAACATCATTAATGTTTACTACTGCAACTGGTGCTTTTGATTCCCCAGAAGAAGCTGCACCAATATATTGCCTTAACAAATCTGGATTAACAAAGTATAAATAAATAGTTATCCAAGAAGCACCAAGTAACAATATAGCAATTATAATTACTATCAAACCACCGCTAGTTGATCCTCCAGATATTTTATTATGTTGAAACTCCTTTGGCATCACATAGATATCTATATTTTCTTTAGCTGTATCACTACCTAATAATGACCCCCCTACAGCTTGTGCAAATTCATCTTTACTTTGGGAATAAGGTGAAACATCATCTTTAATTTTACGATTTAAAAAGTTAGCTCCATTAGATAACTTTTCTGGTGCACTAGCCAAAGGTTTATCGTCTAGCACTGGAGCTTGAGGTTCTACTGCAGGGCTGGGAACAAATTGATTTTTATTTTGGTCACCAACAGTCGTTTGAATAATCGGTTTAACCTTATCCGTATCTGACACAACTTCATTTATATTCTCATTCGGTTTTGGAATCGACACAACCGATGGAGCAGGATCCACCGGAGCAGTTTGAACAGCTTCAACCAGCACAGGTGGTGTTGGAATCGTATTACTTAAGGTCTTGTTGATTGGATTGTCTGACATATTATTTAACAATCATTAGTTTACCTGGACCGTCAGGATTATAGCCGGCCTTAACCTCCTCTCCATCACTAAAACCATCACCGTCGGTATCTTTTAATAATGGCTTAGTTCCCCAAATTTCTATCTCTTCATAATCGTTCAAGCCATCACCATCAGTATCAGCTTCTAAGGCATTCGTACCAGCAGAAAGTTCACGATCATCACTTAAACCATCGCCATCACTATCGGCCGGAACCTCCGAAACTGGCATAACCCCTGTTTCGCTTGGTGAATTATCGAGAATCGTTGTAACCATCATCGTTCCATTATCTGTAGTAGTTGTCTCCGATGTAACTAAATTATCTACAACATTTAACTCGGAAGGTGGTATTACATCGCTATTTAAAACCGCTTCTTGTGTATCCATAACTTGATTTACCACGACTGGGACTTCAGACACAGTGTTACCAGAAACTTTTGGTAATAAAATAAATTGGTAAACATAAAAACCTCCACCCAACATTACTATTAAAGTCAGCAAACCAATTAACAAAAACTTACCACTATTACCTCCTGGTGGAGTGGCTAAATTATCAGACGTCATCATTGGTTGATTAATTGGACTTTGTGGGCTGATATTTTTATTTTCTAAATTAGCAAAAATATCTTCAGCCGTTTGGCTAACTGGACTTCCAGTGCTAAACCCAGGATTAGTCTGTTCTGAATTAATTAAAGGATTGGAAACGGATTGATTTTCAAACATATAAAAGTTATTTAAACATTATAACATTTTATTAAAAACTTGCCCATAGCTCAAAACACTTGGCATTCACAATGTTTTAGAGAGCAGCCTTTAGCGCACTTCAAAACAACTGGTTCTGATTTGTTGCCACTCATATCTTCTGATACCAATTGCAAATAATAATCTTGAATCAACAGGTTACTTAGTTTACTAATTGTGTAACTGGCTTTTTTACCAACCATTACCGAAACAGCCGGATTAGGGTTTGGTCCATAAAACAAACTATATACAGTATCATCAACTTGTTTCCAATTACTTATAATTTTTTGATTTTTACTATCACTTACATCAATCTCTGCTTTAAAATTTACTGGTTTTTCAGGAACAATCACATCTACCACTTTTAATTTCACCTCATCAGAATAAACCGATTCGATATTTAAATCATTAATAGCTGTCACAGCAAAATAATAATCTTGATTATTTTTTAAGCCTTTAATAATCGTATTTTTAGCTGTCACCTCTTTGAAAGCGGTATAGAATCCAGACTGAGTACCATAATATATCTTATATTTTAAACTGTTACCGGTCCAAGATAAATCAGCCTCACCACCAGCACTGGCCGTAGTTAAGGTTACACTAAGTTTAGTTGGCGACATTGGTAAATCACTACGGAACAAATAATAATCCTTTAGAACATTAATCCAAACGTCCTGTCTAAAATATTGATAGCGTCCACGAATAGTTAAATCTGCCCTTAGTCCTGGCAAATCATCTTTGCTCCCCTCCACACCTTGGTCACGACAATAATAAATAGAAAACTTATTATCTAAACAATCTTCCGGTTGACAAGGACGAGGCTTGCCAGTTGCTATATCAGTACAAATATCACAATTACTGGCCGTATCAGACCACGCTAACGGCCAAATATTATTATCGACTACAGTTGGCCAAGGATTATCACATAAAAATACAACGGCTCGAGCTTTACCCTCTTTAATTTTGCCTACAGTAGACAAAGGACTAATTTTATCAGCTGTTATAATTGCTTGCGCAATAATAAAAGTTTGTGCGTCAGTTTTACGACCACTAGTTACCTCACCTAGGAAGTCCTGAGATTGCGAATCGTTTTTAACACTGGCCACGGTTGGATCATTACTGGTCCAATTAAAAATCCAGCTATAAAGACTTACAGGGGTTAATAATTGTCCATTGGCACTTTTAGCAGATGCTTCATATCTATAGTTTTCTCCAGACTTACGGAATAAATGTTGGCTTGGATTCACCTCTACTTTATCCAACCAACAAATGTCAGGACCGGTGCTAAATGACCAGACTTGTGCATTACGATAACTAAGTCCGTTAAAAATAGTTTGATCACTTAAATTAACACCTTTAAATCCGACTCTAAATTTACTTAAAATACCGCTTTTACTATCTAAGAGCTCATCACCTTTTAAAATAACATAATATTTAGTGTTAGCATCAAGTGCGCCAATTAATTTAAAAGATATTTCTGATTGAGTTTTATTTAAACCGTCAATGATATCCACGGCCACTACTGATCCATTAATCGAACAGTAGTTATTAATGACGTCAGCCGCCTTAACTTCAGGTGCTTTTAATAAACCAAAAAACCACTGTTTTAAACGACCTAACCAAGTGCTTGGTGGTAAAGTTCTTTGGGCTAACAGGGTAGTGTTAGTAGGACATTCCTTATTTCCGTAATCACCAACAAGAAGTAAGTTACCAACAGCCGTAGCCTTTTCTATTGCACCATTAAAGATCGCTTTAACTAAAGAGTTACGACATAAACCTGTACCATCTGGCATTGGCCACATTTGTTGTACAGACAACCTTGGGTGACAACAAATATCATTACCACAACCAACTTCATTAGGAATACCGCAATCGTTGTCAGAACTGCAACCACAACATAAACCACGCTGATCACCATCACATGGTTCTTTGTTAGGTTGACAAGACAAATTACCACTACCTACTGAAGCACATTTATCAAAATCCGGTGCTACAGGGTCTTTTGATTTATTATTAGGATCACAACAACATTTACAAGTAGCTTCATCTGGCTGACCCTTACAGCCTAGACCTTGACAACCTAATTTACCACGACAACTATAAACATTACCACAAAATAAACTACAGGCACCACTAGTATCAGCACAAGGATCTCCAGGCTTATCACCTTCTGATTTACAAACACAATCTAAACCACAAATTGGTTTGTCTGCTGGACAAGCATTGCGATTCATTTGACAACCTGGCAGTGGGTTCCCGTCACAGGTTGGATTTTGCTCACAATCGCCCACACAATCCTGTGAATCGGTAAAAGAACCAGTCTTGGCTGGAGTCTGACAATTATCATCACAAGAGTAATAGGCACAATAGGCAAAATCACCTTCAAAAACTCTAGTCGATTGGACTCCTTTACAACCGTTACCATTTTTATTATCAACACAACAAGTGGCATGAGTACTACACTCATTTAAAGTAGTAACTTGTTCACAATCACGACACACTCCGCCTGGAACTGACCCATCACAAAATTTACCACTAGTGCCCAAACAGTTACAGGCCGCATCGTGTTCATCTTGTGTTGTACCAACATCGGAACAACCAGAACAAAGACCTAAATTGTCAGCTGATCCGCAACTATTAGCGCAAGTTAATGGAGCACAACAGGCTGGGTTTGTGCCGTTTGATTGATTATTATTTTCATCGCAACAACATTCACAAGAAGCTTCAACTGCCTTCTGACAAGATCCAGCCTGGCAACTAAATCCGCTAGGACAAATTGGTAAGGGAGAAACACACTCTCCAACACCATCACTAACAGCCTGACAATTAAAACTTTTTGGACACAACACACAAGTTTCAATCACATTAACACAAATTTTATCGTTACCAGCAACTTTAGTAAAACCTGTCGGACAAGTTTGTTCCACATTAATATGCCAACGTGGTTGATCTTGATAAATTGAACAATAGGCAGCTTGTTCCACGCCTACTATTTTTTTAGGCGAGGAGCAGGTATAATCAGAAACTTTACAGCGATTATTAGCAACATCATAAGTAGCATCTTTATAACCCAAAATAGAACAATCACAACTAGAGCCTTTTATTTTAGTTGCGTCACCAACACTACATAAACCCGGTGAATTACCACACAGTATATTATCCAAACACTGTGAAGCTGCTTTACCAAAACAAGAAGCACTTTCTAAACACTTAGTTTGACCACTAGCTGCGTCTAAAACACAAGCTCTGGCACAACAAGCTCCATCAGTACAAGCAAAAGAACGTTCAACCGGACAAGTCTGTTTAGCACTAGTATCAAAACCCCATTCAAAAATACAAGATTGACTAGAACCATAGCAACTTTGTGTATTAGTCTGACAAGTACCAGCAAGTGGTGTTCCAGCCTGACAACAAATACTATTTCCACACTGACTATCAATTGAGCATTCACCGACGGTTAAATTTATAGGATTGCTAAAAACAGCTGGTACGCCTTTAGTTAATTTAATTGGTCCGCTAATAGCGGCTAAAGGTATTTTAGCTGAAACTCTATCAGGTTTAGCAGCCCCCAGTGCCTTAGAATCACGACCCCACATAGACAAGATTGCGGAACAGTTGCCTTTTAAACAATCGGCATTAGTGTTACATATTTGCCCATCATCATCTCCTCCCCAACAAACCTTTAGAGTATTATTTATCTTAATGTTATTATGAAAAATTAATTGACTATTGTTATCTAAATTACCAAAATTTTCACCCCATAAATCAACATCGTCGCCAATCCTACCGGCTGCTGGTTGTAATTTACATAAACCAGGCGTCGCTAACAAATCAGCTTGCATCGTAAATTTTTCAGGAGCTAAAGCAGTTTGCTCACCAACTTTCATTAATATCGCTAGGGGGCCATCACTTAAACCTTCAGGAACCTTGACAATAACTTGATTGTTAGACCAAACGCTATCGGCACACATTGCTGGAAAAACATAATCAGCTTCAATGTTACCAAACATCACCCCAGCTGATTTACGCATACTACCAAAACCTAAACCACGAATAGTAACATATTGTCCGGCTGAACCAATCAACGGTTCTACAGAAATAATATTAGGCCCAGAATCCACATCTTGTAATTTTTTAAAATCCAAAAAATTACTACTAGCTTTACTAGTTTGAACCACAAAAGTTGTTGTATCTCCACTATTAATATTCGGCACCAAAGCGAGACCTTTTAAAGTTTGGAATTCTGAATTACCAGCTGGGACATTTTCCATAGGACTGCCATAAAAAGCCCCAGAAGTTTCTAAATTTACACCAAAATAACCAATTGTTTCATTTAATAATCCTTCATTTTTTGATAATTGACATAAGCCGGGACGAATTAAATTATTTATTTTAAAATCTTTAATCTTAGGACCACGGTCATCATTAGAAAGATCACTACCATTAGCCACTAACACTTCCACCTGTCCAGTAGCAGCTCCATTGGGCACCACTACAATAATTTGTTGTCCAGTCCAGCCACCCTTACAATCACTATTAACATTTTCAGCTAACGGTGCCTCCACTCCACCAATAAAAACTTTACTAATACCCGGTTGATAATCACCAAAATGCAAACCTTTAATTGTGACTAAATTACCAGTGCTGCCATTAGGCTGATTATTATTACAAACCGCCGGAGTAAAAGCTGCACAGTCGTTATCAATTAAACAAGCTGTATCCACTGAACCCTCACAAAAACCACCAACCGGACTAATATCTTTAATGACTGGTGCCCCTAAACAAATACAGCCACTATCTACACTACAGGTTAAATAAGCACCACAGTTATTGCCATCACAAACTAACATTTCTGGAGTTGAATTAACAGCCGCACAAGAATCACCATAAGCCCCGCCTTTTTCACAACGACAAGACTCAGTGTTACATCTTTGACCAAGCGGACAAACATCAGCTCGAGGCTCACAAGTATCTGACATTAAATTAGCATTACAATATTGCCCACCAGTAGCATCACCACAATCACTACCAATACATGACGACCAAGAACCATTTATACAATTTTGTAAACCACTACAACCACAACTTTTAAAAGACCCTTCCGCACAAATCCCATTTTCTAAAGATTGTGCACTACGCGCCCCAGTTACCCCTATCAAGACTCTAGTAACATAAAGAGCAATCGCAAAAGCTGACAAAATAATTATCAAACCAATTACTGCATTTCTAATTAAAGCTTGAGCAATTTCAATTTTTTTTGGATCGCCTTTAGAATTCATCCATAAAAAACCACCATATAACATTAAAATTACCGTCAAAAGACCTAAAAATCCTAAAATTACTTGAATAATACCGCCCGCAATAACTCGTGGATCAGCTTTACCTAAACCAGTTTGATTAATAGCATTAAAACCAACCCCCTCTGGAGAAAACAAATCACCCCACACATTAAGATTACTATCAGTCTGAGCCTGTGCCACAGCCGGTTTAATTAACCACAAAACTGCTGGTATTATCAACACCGTCATTATTATCAAGATCTTAGTTAATTTAGTTTTATTAATAAACATAATTTTATGGACAAGTGGCATTAGAACCAGTGTTACTCGGAGCTCCTAAACAACAAGAACTCTTATCACCATTAGCCAAACAATCCATAGAAGCACAAGGTTTAAAGCAATTTTGATAAACATCTTTAACGCCACTACCAACTTGTGCTCGATATTTAGTATTTTGTCTAAGTATTTGATGTTGAATTAAAACTGTACTACGATCAGCAAAACCATCTACAGGCACACTAATATCCTCATCACTTTTATTAATCCAATAGCCGATACCACTACCATCTAAGGCTCGTAAATTAATCAATTGGTGTGTTGTGATTTTATTATCGACTTTGACATTTGTAAACCCTGGAGCCAAACTACCAGACGACATCAATTTATTAAAAACCACTCTCATTGGCCCACTTAAATCAACCGCTTGTTCAGCCTCACTGGGAGTAACCGAAAGAATTACCGGTGGAGTAATATCCATTACATCGGTAATCCAAAACGACCAAGAGAAATTATCACCATCAACTACTTCCGGTTTATTTTCATTATAAAAACTAATTGGGCCCTCAGCTTTTTTATTACGATTACCATCTAAAGAATTATTAGCCGAATCAGTTAAACCGCTGCTAGCCACACCTTCAGGATAAGGTTCTGTCTCTGGATTAGTGCAAACTCCAGCCACACAATTAATATACGGTGCTCGAGTGATACATTCAGCTTCCGTATTACAAACAGCACTTAATTGCGCCGCCACAAGTTCTACCCGCAAATTAGAGCTTGGTGGTAAACAATATATAGGCTCACCACAACCGTTAGTTCCACACTGTTCGCTAGGCACAAATTCTACCGTTTTATATTCATTGGACAAACGGAAAGATCCTGCGACAGCTTGGTTAGTAGCCGTATTAATTACCCGTAAATACCTAGCTAAATCTTGACTGCTACCAGATAATAACATCGGGTTCATTGGCTCATTAAAAGTAACCTGAATTAAAGAATTCTTAGGTTGATCTGGTCTATCATTAATTTTTACAGTCCGTACTGCGTCCACCCCACCACTAAATTTCAAAATAGTAATTTCTGAAGCTAAAACATTAGAAAACAATTCTATGTTATTACCTATTTTACCAGGAACCTTAGCTGTTAACTTTAGCTCATTACCGTTAATCGTCGTGGACACCTTTGAATTGTTAAATAAAGCTT
This sequence comes from Candidatus Falkowbacteria bacterium CG10_big_fil_rev_8_21_14_0_10_37_14, assembly GCA_002778705.1. GTDB lineage: Bacteria > Patescibacteriota > Patescibacteriia > Patescibacteriales > Patescibacteriaceae > 1-14-0-10-37-14. Next base: position 14,121 of record PFAM01000010.1, read on the forward strand.
TCTTTAAATTACTAGCCGTTTCAGATAAACTAGCTCCAATCAAAACATCTTCGCCAAAAATATAACGCACTTCTCCTACTTGTAACCAATCAGCTCCGACTTCGGTAGTTAAATCAAAATACCAACTATTACCAGCTCTAAATTTATCATCCAAAACTATTTTAAATCCACAAGAAGTTATAATTGTTTTATCTACAATTCCTGTCTCTGGAGTATTAACTCTTCCAGCTATACCATTATAATTAAGATTGGCCGTTGGCGGATTAGTTCCATTAATACTTACATCTAAGCGCCCATCACAATTATTATTTTTAGGATCAGGAACATATAAATCAGCCTCTTGATCTCTATTTTTATGTAAAGTAACACTATTAGCTACTGCTAATTTAGGTTGAGCTTTAATAATTAAACTCCCTTTAGCCGCCGTCACTGGGCTAGCTTCACCGATACTGTCCGCTAAATTATCAGGTGCTGGGAATAGATTAACTGACACTACTTGAGGGGGTTCTAAATCCAAGTGGTCAGAAACTTCAAAATCCCACTGAAAAGTATTTATACCAAAAGCATCTGTGCCGTTATTTTTTTTAACATCTTTAGTTAATATAACTTGGTACCAGACTGGTTGTAATAATGTGCCTAAATATTCTCGTGGTGTAATTACAAAAGTTAAATTATCAACCGAAGATACCATAGCTTCCACCGGCACAATCTCCGCCGCCTGAACAACCTTAATTAAATTTAGATTTTTCTTAGTGCTGATCGTTTTGGAGCTAATCACGCTTACCGCATCTCTCAAATTAATCAAAACACTAGAGGTTAATAACAAAGAATTAGGAGCACACTTACCATTAATCACGCTAGCACAAATACTCTCCGGCTTCATCACTTCTTTAAAAGTAATAATAATAGAAGTATTACGACTCACATCCCGTTGCCCAGGTTCTGGATAAACGCTACGAACCACACCGGAACCCAAAGTGCCAACACCGCCACCACCACCAAAAGAACCTCCATCATCTCCAGATGACCCACCTCTAGCACCGGTCACGCCAATAAATACTTTAGTTACAAACAAAGCAATCGCAAAAGCTGATAAAATAATTATTAAACCAATAACAGCATTTTTTATAACATTTCCAGCCGTTTCAATCTTTTTAGGATCACCCTTAGAATTCATCCATAAAAAACCACCATATAATATTAAAACTACCGTTAAAAGACCTAAAAATCCTAAAATTACTTGAATAATACCGCCCGCAATAACTCGTGGATCAGCTTTACCTAAACCAGTTTGATTAATAGCATT
>PFAM01000023.1:0-97187 GCA_002778705.1 Candidatus Falkowbacteria bacterium CG10_big_fil_rev_8_21_14_0_10_37_14
TTTCCATAACGAGAATAAGCTGCTTAAGGCCGATCATTTAGAGCGTGGCAAGCAGTTTTTTCATAAGCATGGAAGTAAGAGTATTTTCTTAGCACGTTTTGTCGGACCTCTTCGTGCTATTGTACCATTCGTTGCTGGTATTTCCGGCATGAAGAAAAACAAATTTCTTTTTTGGAACATTATCAGTGCTTTTCTTTGGTCGACGTCGCACCTTCTCCTCGGATATTTTTTCGGAAACGCCTTTACCGTTATCGAAGTTTGGTCAACTCGTGTAGGGTATGCCATTGGGGTGGCAGTACTTTTCTTGGTGCTGATCTATATCATCCGATTCATAACAGTAAAGCACGGCAGGCAGATTGCCGAATTCATCCGATCTGTTTCTACGTCAATCGGAAATGCCATATCATCGAATCCCGACGTTCAAAAATTAGTGAAGCGGCATTCGACCTTCTTTGCTTTTATAAAAACAAGAACCAACCGCAAGTCTTTTTTCGGACTGCCGTTCACTCTTATTGTCATCGGTTTTGGATATGTCCTTTCACTCTTTTTTGGCATTATTCAGGACGTACTTACTTCTGATGTAATCGTATCGGCCGATCTCCGCATTGCTAACTTGTTGGAATACCTCCGAAGCCCAGAATTTACCAAAGTATTTTTATGGATTACTCTTTTGGGCAAATGGCAGATTGTCATTGGTTCAGCAATTATTGTGTCTCTGATTTTGTGGTTATGGAAAAAGAGGGATAACATTATGTATCTATGGCTAGCACTCGTGGCCAATGGGATTTTTAGTTATCTTGGAAAATTACTAATCCACAGGGACCGTCCGCTTACTCCTGTATACCTAGAAAACTCGTTTTCTTTCCCCAGTGGACACGCAATGGTCGCAGTAATTTTTTACGGTTTTCTCGCGTACATTCTTATTCGTCACATCAAAAGCTGGAAAACTAAAGTCAATATATTCTTTGCCTGTTTGTTTGTTATCTTGGCCATTGGTTTTAGCAGATTATATTTGGGGGTTCATTTTTTGAGCGATGTGTGGGGTGGATATCTGCTTGGCTTTCTTATCCTTACGACCGTAATGGCATTGTACGAATGGAGGCAGTGGAGCAAAGGATCGGTAGAACACGAACACGTTGTCGTTACAAAAAATATAAAGTTGGCAACGGCCGGTTTGGTTTTTGTCGGTGTTATTTTCTACATAGGTTTTGCTTCGCAATATAAGCCCCCGATTGCGGTATCAGCTCAAGCAGTAATTCAAAATATTGAAGGAGGTATCAGCACATATTTTAGTGACCATAAAATTCCAAAATACTCCGAGACACTGATTGGAAATCCACAAGAACCCTTAGGATTCATTTTTCTTGCAAAAGACGACACTGTTCTCACGCAAAGTTTCGAGAAAGCAGGATGGTCATCGGCCGATCGAGTCAGTATTAAATCTATTGCAAAAATTGCAGAAGCGGCCGTATTGCGTCGCCAATATCTCAATGCTCCCATGACTCCTTCGTTTTGGAATGCAGTTGTCAATGATTTTGGTTTTGAGAAACCTACGCAATCCAACAGTGTAGACGAACGCCACCACATCCGTATTTGGAAGACGAATTTAAGACAAGACGGTCTTACTGTATATGTCGCTACCGCCAGTCTTGATACGGCAATCAAATGGTTAGTCACTCACCGCATAAATCCCGACATCGATACTGAGAAATTGTTTGTGAAAGATAGTTTGCAGTCAGCGAATACTCTTGAAGGTACGAACGAAATTCAATTTGTTGATCATATTTTGGGACAGAATTTCAGCGGTGATGATTTTTTCACGAATGGCAAACTTTATATCCTAAAGTTGAATTAATAATTCAAGGGAGCAATCCCCGCCGTTTTATAATCTTTCCTAAAAACGGCAGTGGTTATTGTGTGCGAACGGGAGGGTTGGTCAAGCACAGACAAGAAGAAAATTAGGCAAGTTAAGAAAGAATATCAAACAAGATGACGAGGCTATGGCCAAAGTCAATTTTGCCACAGACGCCAGAACCAATTTCCAAGAGGGTGATAACAAGGACAAGAAAAACATTCTTTTACAGATTGGCACGAACCGAGAGCTAAAAGACCGAAAATTAATCATTACGCCTTATAAATGGCTTATTCCCATTGAGAAAATGATTAAGCACTTAGAGGCCAAATTTATCACGCTCGAACTAAACAAAACCCCTTTAAATACAAAACAAAACGAGGCTTATACCTCGCTTTGTCGCGAACTGCGGAGAGGGAGGGATATTCGGTCACAGATAATTGTTCGTCGCCACTCACAATTTCCGCGACCCCAGCTCACCATTCCGCCTGCTGGCGGAATATGGTTCCGCTTTTCGAATCCCTCGCGCAGGCAAAGCAGTTCGCCTGCTCCTCTCCACAAATATAAAAAGCCGTCATAAATGACGGCTTTTTATATTTGCGGAGAGGGAGGGATTCGAACCCTCGAGACTCGTTAAAGCCTAACATCTTAGCAGGATGCCCCATTCGGCCACTCTGGCACCTCTCCATTATAAACTAGCAATTTAAAAGTTGGTATCTTTCCAAATCAAATTGTCATTAAAAAATAATATTTGCCTTTTTGATAAATTTTAACTATAATTAGTATAGGCAAAGAAGCCTAGTATGTCAATTATATGGTAAATGATAATAAAATAGAGTTACCACGTTGGGGCAGGGAGTTAATGACCTGGGAAATACCATCATATGACCAACATGAACGTGGTTTACGCTGGTATATCATTTTTGGCGTTATCACTGGTGGCTTGCTATTACTATCTTTAGCCACACCAAACCTGGTTTTTAACGAACCCAATTACCTTTTTGCTGTTATGATTGTCTTGGTGATTTTTATTTTTATCACCAATGTTTTCAGAGAGCCAGAAATGTTGGAGTTTACCATTGCCTCTGAGGGCGTAATAATCGGAGATAGATTGTATGATTATGATGAATTAAAACATTTTTGCATTCTTCACAAACCACATGAAAAACTTTCAGCTTTGTATTTTGAGTTTAAAAATGGCCTAAGACCACGTTTAACTGTTCCAATGCTGGGGGCTAATCCAATTCAAGCTAGAGAGTTCTTGGCTCGCTATATGACTGAAGATTTAGAGCGTACTGACGAGCCTAATACGGATTTTATAGCCAGAATATTTAAAATTTGACAAATAAGGCTACTTATTGTAAATTGTTGGAGTTAAGTAATTAGTAAAGTAACCCAAAAAAACTTTATAAGTTGTATAAAACCTTAACTTTAATAACTTATTGAGCACTCGTCGTTCAACGGATAGGACATTAGCTTGCGGAGCTGGTGATACAGGTTCGATTCCTGTCGAGTGCACCATATTATGATAAAGAATGGGCAAAATTGTCCATTTTTTGTTTTTTTAAGCAATCTTTGTCATAATAATCTTTATGGATTTAAAACTACCTGTCAGTGCTTTAAGCCGAGTTGGTCAAAGCACCACTGCTAAACTCAAAAACTTAGGGCTAATTACTGCCGAAGATTTATTGTGGCATTTGCCTTTTCGCTATGAAGATTATTCTAAGACTACGCCAATCTCGGATTTAGTGGTTGGTAGTCGTGTTAATGTTGTTGGGCGTCTAGATTTAATCAATAGTAAAAAAACTTCTGGCCGACGAATTAATGTGACAGAAGCTTTAATTGCCGACGATAGTGGTTTGATTAAAGCCATCTGGTTTAATCAGCCTTTTATCGCTACCACCTTGAAAGTCGGTGATCATATTTCTTTGTCTGGTAAGGTTGATGAAGATTTTGCTGGTCCGTTTTTATTGTCTCCTGTCTATGAAAAATTATCAGTTTCTGGTGGCGTTCACACCATTGGCTTGGTGCCTAATTATCATTTAACTTTTGGTCTGACTCAAAAACAACTTCGTTCTTTGATTAAACAAGCTTTACCTGCCGTAGTTAATCTAGTCGATTGGTTGCCAGACTGGCTTAGACTTGAATACGGTTTAATGCCTTTAACCGAGGCCTTAAAACAAATACATTTTCCTGACAACCCCGATATTTTGAATCAAGCTAAGCGTCGCCTTGGTTTTAATGAACTATTTATTTTACAATTAGAATCACAGCTTGGTCGGCGTGAAGCCTTTGGTTTTACGGCACCAATTTTACAATTTCATGGAGCTGAAACTAAAACTTTTGTGGATAATCTGCCTTTTGTTTTAACTCCAGCACAGAAAGTTGCCGCTTGGGAGATTTTGCAAGATATCGAAAAGCCTCGGCCGATGCTCCGTCTTCTAGAGGGTGATGTTGGTTCAGGAAAAACTTTAGTTGCTATGCTCGCTATGTACAATACTGCTTTAAATAGTAAACAGGCGGTTATGATGGTGCCTACCGAAATTTTAGCTAGACAACACTACGAAACCTTTCTTAAATTTTTAGGCGATAAAGACTTAACCATTGGTTTGGCGGTGAGTGCCGAACGTCGGTTATCTAAAGCCACAGATAGCAAAAAAATCAGCACCGCTAAGGTTGCGTCCACAGCGGATATCATTATCGGCACACAAGCTCTTCTGACAGATACTACAATCTTTCGGAATCTGTCTTTAGTGGTAATTGATGAACAACATCGCTTTGGAGTGAATCAGCGTCAACGCCTAGCTTCTAAAGCAGTTTCGAACGGGGGTAATAGTGCTCCCCACCTTTTATCAATGACGGCTACGCCAATTCCACGCACTCTAGCCTTAGTTTTGTATCAGGATTTATCTTTGTCGGTTATCAAGCAATCACCAATTGGTCGTCTGCAGGTTTTAACCAAGCTCTATAGTGAAGCTGAACGACCAAGTGCTTACGATATTTTAGCTAAAGAAATTTCCGCCGGCCATCAAGCCTTTGTTGTCTGCCCTTTGATTGAAGATTCAGAAATTAGTGACGCTAAAGCAGCTAAGAGTGAAGAGGCTAAATTAAAACGACTATTCCCAACTTGGAGGGTTGGTCTTCTTCATGGCAAGTTAAAAAGTAAAGACAAAGAAAAAATTATGGCCGACTTTGCTTCTGGTGCAATTCAGATTTTGGTCGCTACGGCGGTGGTGGAGGTGGGTATTGATGTCCCTAATGCTACAGTGATGTTAATTGAATCAGCCGATCGCTTTGGTTTAGCCCAATTACATCAATATCGTGGTCGGGTTGGTCGTGGTCAACAGCAGTCATTCTGCTTATTATTAGCTGACGACTTAGCGGAAAATTCTCGCCGTCGGCTGGAATGTTTACAAAGATTTTCCAGTGGTTTTGACTTAGCTAAAGAAGATTTAAAATTTCGTGGTCCCGGTGAGGTTTATGGCACACTGCAAAAGGGCTTCCCTGAATTAAAAATTGCTAGTCTTTTTGATGTAGAATTAATGACTATGGCACAAAAAGCGGCTGAGGAATATTTACTGCAAGATCCTAATGGTCAATTATATCCCAAAACTTGGGCCAAATTAAAACAGGTTATTAGCCAAAACCATGGCGAATAGCTAAAAATTTATCTTAAGACACTTGCTAGCACTACTATTGACATTATTAGCTAAATATGATATAAAAGAAAAGTAGTTTTTTAACAATCGGAGATGTTCATTAATGACTAGTAAAAAAATTTTAGACTCAGCACTATGTCCGGTTTGTGGAGATAGAGTTTTATTTAGCAAAAATTTAGTTTTTGGAGCTAACGGTGTTTTATGCCACTGGGACTGTCTTAAGGGTTATCTTGGAGAAGAGGGCTTTGCTCTAAAGGATACATATCCCAAAATAAAAAACCCATTAGATTTTAAAAATTATTTAGAATCTCTTCTTCAAATTAGCATCGTAATGTCTGGCGACAAAAACAAAGCTAAAGTTCAAGCAATAATTCAAAAATATAGCGAAGTTTTTGATTTCTTAGACTTTAAAGATGTTAAAATTTATCAATTAGTTAAGGATTGCACAGTAAGTTTCTGTGCTCTATTATAAATTATTAAGGGGGATTTAAAGATGTATCCATCAAGACGACAGGGCAGCGGTAGTCAAAATGGCGGACCAAGAAGTACTAAACATTTAAAAACGCCAGAGCAAATAGCTTTAGATAAAAAACGGGCTTGTCCAGCTTGTTCTTGTTTAGTAGCTCCGGGCGATCCAGATAAAGTAACTGTCGAAGGTGTTACTTATCACGGTGCCTGTTTGAAGAAAATTAAGTAATTTTAATTTTTATAACCATAAAAACGGCTTAAAATAAGTCGTTTTTTTATACTTGTTTTAAAAAATTTAAGGCTTTGTGTTAAGTATTTTGATTATATGTTGCTTGTTGGCAAGTACACTATTAAAAACTACACCAAGAGCTATGACTCATGGTAATCTTGGGCACTTTGTGTGGAAAGACCATATTTCCGGGGTCAACACTGATATATTTGACATTTTAACCAAAATATGCTATACTATGAATAGTAACTTAAAAATTAAATAAATAAACATACATACAGAGGTTTCTTATGGAAATATGTCCAGATTGGCTAGACGCCGATCCTAAAACAGTGCTTGTTAATGATTATGACGAGCGCGAAATAGAATTACAAGCAGCAGTTAAAAAAAATCTTGAAAATAATGTTGCCAAGCGGAATGCTGATTACAACAAGTATGACAAAACTTTAGACTTTAATAAAAAAAAGTTAAAAGAAATGGAGAGTCGTAATCTTCAAGATCAGATTGCTATAAAAAAAATTGATGACAAAATTAAAAAATTAGCCATCAATAAAAACTCTAGACAAACATCTTGTAGTAATCAACCAACCGTTAGTCGTGGCTCAGTATTCTTACTTTTAGCCAGTTTGCCGATTTTAACTTTACTGGTTATTCTATTATTTAAAGTACTTAATACCCCCGTACTTCCAATTAAACCCTTAACTGATCTCGATCAGTTAAACATCTCTATCGATAGCTTAATTGATGATGGCTACAACATTGTAGATGTCCAAAATTTGAAAGCCGATGCTATTTATCAATATCCGATAGCAGGCGATATGATCTTCGTTCTTTTAGCTGACATCCCATTTCGTTATGGAATGATTGGTGACAGTGATCGATCTATGATTGTTAATCGAGGCGAACGCTTAGAGTTGGGTCAGAGAAACACGATTTATACGGTTCAAGCCCAAGCTTTAAGTGCTACTAGTTTTGTCTTGATGTTTAAAAATAGAGACATCGGACACCCGATTGCTGTAATTACTAAATTTACTGATAGTGTTGTAAAAATGTTTACAAGTATTCTCGGCGTCGTTGGTATTATAGCTGTCGTGGTTTTAATTACGGTGGTTTTGATATTAGATATTATTCTGCTGGTCAAAATGGTTCAGCGGAGTCAATTTTAAGCCTGATAGGCTTTTACAAAGGAATGATAGTAAATAATTGCTTATCATTCTTTTTTTTGTTATAATAAAAAAAACAAATATATGACATTAAAATGGCTATTAATCTTCGGTGCCTTATTAGTCCTACCGTTCTCAGTTAAGGCTGATTGCGCTTGGGTTGGGGGAGGGACCTGTAGCGGTATTGCTACTTGTGCAAAAGCTAGTCAAGAAAGTTTTTGTGACAACGCTAGTAATAAAAACAAAAAAGGGGAAATTACTAATCCTGAATGTTGCTGTTGCCAAGAAGAGGTTGGTTGCTGTTTGTACTATAATAAAATAGCTAAAATAAATCAGGCTGGGGATTATGATCGAGCTAGATGTTATGGTTTTGTTTATTTTGCGGATATTAAAAACTTTGATACTAATGCTGAGGCTGTAACTAATCAAAAAACTGGCGAAGGGGAGTGTCAAATAATTTCAGATTCTACTACAAGTTGCTGTGAGTGCACTACCATGTTTGAATCTAATTTTGTGACAACTTATCACTCCGTAGCTACAGAAAATGGTTGTTTGGCACTGTGCAGTGCTGGGAATAGTGTTTTTTTTAAAGATAAAACGCTTAATGCCAGTGGTGACGGTTGTGAAAATAAAATCTTAGATGAAGAAATTTTACCAACCAATTCTTGGCAAAACGCTTTGCCGACAGTGAGTGGTGACACTAATTCTGGTAAATTTTATAAAATTTTAGATAATCCTTTAGGCACCACTGAAATACCTATTGTGGTTGGTCGAGTTGTCACCGCCTTAATTAATATCATTGGTGCCGTGGCCTTACTTGTTATGGTGTATGGTGGTTGGATCTGGTTAACGGCCATGGGTGATAAAAATAAGATTACTCAAGGCATAAGATTAATTATTTGGTCAGCTATCGGATTGATTATTATTTTCTTGGGCTATGTCATAGTTAAGTTTGTCTTTGATGTTATCGGCGCTAAAATGCCAATCTTATAATATGTGGAAAAAAATTATTCTAGTTTGTGTTTTATTGTTATTACCAGTTTTAACTAGGGCCGCTAGCCCAACTGTTACTGGTGACACTAGTTTTCAGTATGAGGCTATTGGTAAATTAAACGCTTTATACACAGTCCGGCCGGCCGTGGTTATGGGGCGAATTATCAATGGTTCATTATCTATTTTAGGGGTTGTTGCTTTATTAATAATTGTTTATGCTGGGTTTAATTGGATGACGGCCATGGGAGATAAGGCTAAGGTTCAAAAAAGCATTCATATGATAATTTGGTCTACAGCTGGTCTAGTCTTAATTTTTACTGCTTATGTTGTGGTCAGATTTATGTTTGAAATAGTAGGGAAGTAGTGTTTTTTTATTACTCTTGCGTTTTTTTTGTTTTATGTTATGATATTTTCATCATAGGCATTCAGAGCCTATTTTAATGTTGTTTGCCTTGTGTTTAGTGTAAAATAACAATAATCATTATTTCCACACCTTGTTATTTCCAAGACCCACATAAGTAATTGCCATCCTTGGCGAGCCGATGTGTTCATTGGTGAGAAAAGGGAATCTAATTTTTGTTAAAATATAAAAACAATTAGAGTCGTTAGCTCAGTTGGTGATCCGCCAGCTGGCGGACTTTTAAGCAAATATCTTTATTATGCGTCGTTAGCTCAGTTGGTAGAGCAGTTGCCTTTTAAGCAAATGGTCACAGGTTCAAATCCTGTACGACGCACTAAATTAATAATCAGATTTTGATTTTTAATTAGCCGCCTTAGCTCGGTTGGTGATCCGCCAGCTGGCGGACTTTTAAGCAAATGGTCAGCCCGTCCGCCTCCTGGCGGAACACACATGCCATCTTAGCTCAGCTGGTAGAGCAACGGTTTTGTAAACCGTAGGTCGTCGGTCCGAACCCGACAGATGGCTCCAATAAAAAAGACTAAGTAATCTTCATCTTGGATAAGTTCAGATACATTTTGGCCATGCAAGCTCTGCAACTGGTGGTAATCCAACTTATTATAACGTCTCACTTAATCATACACTCATTTACAACCGTGCTTTGTCTGCCGATGAAGTTTCTGCTCTCTTTGAAGCCACCAAACCATAAATTGCCTTTTTCTCACATCTTTGATAGCATAAAGTCATAACCAAAAATTATGAAACTTTTTAATACTCTCACACTAACCAAAGAAGATTTTAACCCCATCGGCTCCGAAGTCGGTTTGTATACCTGCGGGCCAACTGTTTATAACTATGCGCACTTGGGTAATCTGCGCACCTATCTTTTTGAAGACTTACTCAAACGAGTCTTAACGTATAACGGCTACAAAACCAAGCATGTTATGAATATCACTGATGTCGGACACTTAACCGACGACGGCGATGATGGCGAAGACAAAATGGAAAAGGGTGCAACTCGTGAAGGCAAGAGCGCTTTAGAAATTGCTGAGTTCTATACGGGGGCTTTCAAGCAAGATTTACAAGCTCTGAACATCATAGAGCCAACTATTTGGTGTAAAGCGACAGACAATATCCCCGAACAAATTGCTTTAATTAAAGAATTGGAAGCCAAGGGTTTTGTTTATCAAATTTCCGATGGTCTATATTTTGATACCGCTAAATTAACCGATTATAATAAGTTGTCGCACCTGCCTTTAAATGACTTAAAAGAAGGCGCGCGCGTGGAAGCCAATGTCGAGAAAAAATCGCCCACCGATTTTGCTCTCTGGAAGTTTTCCACAGAGGGGGTTAAACGGCAAATGGAATGGCCTAGCCCCTGGGGTGTCGGGTTTCCTGGCTGGCACTTAGAATGTTCAGCCATGAGTTTAAAGTTTTTGGGTGATAATTTAGATATTCATTGTGGAGGTATTGATCATATCAATGTTCATCACAGCAATGAAATTGCTCAATCCGAATCGGCGACTGGTAAGAAGTTTTTTAATTATTGGGTGCATGGCGCTTTCTTGAATATCGCCGGCGGTAAAAAAATGGCTAAGTCGGCTGATAATTTTTTAACTTTAGACAACGCTTTAATAAAAAAAGATTTATCACCTTTAGTTTATCGTTTCGCCGCTTTACAAACTCACTATCGTAAGCCAATGGAGTATTCTGAAGCTATCATAGCTAATTCAGCTACCGGTTTAGCGTCTTTAAAAAGCCAAATCGCTGTTTTAGGTTCAGAACTTGGGCAAATTTCTGTTGACTGGCAAGCTAAGTTTAAAGCGGCTATAAGTGATGATTTAAACACTCCAGAAGCCTTGGCTGTGCTATATGATTTATTAAAATCTAATTTATCATCTGCTGATAAGCTAGCTACTATTTTAGATTTTGATCAGGTTTTAGGGCTGTCTCTTGAAAAGGCGGGGAATATTACAGAAGAAAACTTGCCAGCCGATGTTTTAAACATTTTTAATAACAGGCTTCAGGCTCGTGCTGGCAAGAACTGGTCAGAATCTGATAGATTACGCGATGAACTAGAAAAACTTGGCTACATTATTGAAGATAGTGGGAAAGACTCTGCTATAAGACTGAAATAAAGATATTTATATAAAAGAAGACCATTTTAACATTATGTCAAAATGGTCTTAAAAAAGTACTTTTACAACGCAATATAGTGGCAAAGCTTAATTAAGCTTAGTTCGATAGGTTTGTCGCTAATTAACGATCCAAAATCTAATTTTATTTTGGATGAATTAGTGTCCTTTTTTGGAATAATTTCCTCAATGAATCCTTGTTTATTTCTGGGAATGTTTATGCCATTAATTACAGTATCTTCTTTTAATGTAACAGCTCGACCTCTTTTAAATCTAGCTAAAACCTTATTATTTTTGTCAGTTACCATAATTGACGTTAAATTTTTAATTCCATCAGGAACAACGATGTTGAAAAAATAATTATCCACGAGCACTCCTTAATATGTTTAGTAAAAAGAACAAAATTGTAGTATAGCACTTTATATGATTATGGTCAATAGCAAGTCTATTATTTACAAATAGCCATTTTAGTGTTTTAATTGACTAACTATGACTGAAAACTTCTGGGAAAAACTTAAAAAACCAATTATCGCTTTAGCTCCTATGGCTGGTATAACTGACCAGTCTTTTCGTTTAATTTGCGGAGATTTTGGTGCAGATGTAGTTTATAGTGAAATGGCTAATGCAACAGCTTTAGTTTATAATCCTGCTAAAACCTTAGCATTGCTTCGATCTAGCATTAAAGAACCACCTTTAGTGATGCAGTTATTTGGGGCTAATCCAGAACACTTTGCCGTAGCCACTAAACTCTTGTCTAATGAATTAGGGGCTCGTAAATACTACTCCGAGTACCGTAAACCGCAAGGAATCGATATTAATTTTGGTTGTCCAGTGTCTAAAGTTATTAAAACTGGTTCAGGGGCTAAGTTATTTCAAGATATAGATCGTTCTAGGGCGGTTATTAAAGCTGTCCTTAATAATACAGATTTGCCGGTTTCTATTAAAATTCGCAGTTCATCTGGTAATGTCACCGCTAATGATTTTTTAATTGCTGTAGCAGATTTGCCTATTTCTGCTGTTATGATTCATGGTCGTAGTTTAACTGGTGGTTTTTCAGGGGAGATTGATTACGAAGTAATCAGACAAGCTCGTCAGCATTTTTCTGGTATTATTTTAGCTAACGGAGGTATTAATACTCCAAAAGATGCTCAAAAAACTTTGGTTAATACTGGCGCTGACGGCCTAGGTTTGGCTCGGGGAATCTTAGGTGCGCCTTGGCTTATTTCTCAAATTAAACAGCAAACAACAGTTTTAGAAATATCAGAGCGTATTGAGATTATTAAAAAGCACGCTGATTTAGTTAAAGTAGATAATGATAATTTTTTAGAGTTTAGGAAACACCTATGTTGGTATTTAAACGGTTTCCCTGGTGCTGCCTCTAAACGACAAGAAGCCGTTAAAGTAGAAAATTGGCATGATGTCAATCGTTTGCTTGAAAAATGGCTAATGTCTGTACACATTACCTAAATCTATTGACAGTTTATTAAAAATATGATATAAAGATATAATTGACAGTATATTTTTAGATTGTCGTTTGTCAGGTAAGTTCTTTTATAAATAAATTAAGAGGTGTTAATGGAGAATATTTTAACAGTTCCGGATTCCGCAAAGACCGCTTTTATAAATTATTGTGATTATGCTATTAATTATAGTAATAGAAACATTACAGAGGGTAACCTTGGGCATTATCGTGGTAATTTAGCCATGTCCTTAAAATCGCTTAAAACGGTTTCTTCGGATTTATTGGGAGAGGTGGGTCAAGAAGTTTTGTGTAGAGTTCAAAAAATCTTAGATTATTCAATTATCTTTGTGCAATCTTTAGATACTCAAAATCTAAGAAAACAGCTAAGGGAAATTAATAACAATATACAATACATCATTAGCTTGCTAGCTTCTTAATAAAACAATAATTATAAAAACCCTAAAACTTTAGTTTCAGGGTTTTTTTGTATCAATTTTACTGTAGCCACTTTTTCTTATAGAAAAATATTAGCATCAGCATGCTCAGTAAGGTCATGAGGCCCAATATCTGCCAGAATCCAAAGGGATTGTCCACAAAAGGCATATATTTAGCATTCATGCCAAATACGGCAGCTAGTAGGGTTAGAGGGAAGACGATAACCGAAAAGATGGTTAAAGTTTTCATAATATTTGCCATTCGGTCGTTTAGTAAGCTTTCGTTTGTGTTGTTGATAACTTCTACCATTTCTTTTTGATTTTCCAGCATTTCCCAAATTCGTTTTGAATTTTCTACCAATCTTTTGTAATGCTCTTTTATTTCCATTTGAGGCACTAGAGAAGATTTAACACCAATAAAAGTTTTTAAAATATTTTTGTGATTCTGCATGATTCGACGAATGTTGATAATATTATGTCTGAGATCTAAAATCATGGATACAGCATCTTTTTGTTTGCCTACAAAAATAGCTTCTTGAGCTTTTTCTATTGCTAAAGAGTTTGTATCAATTAAGGGATAGCAATCTTTCATTAAGCGATCTAATAGTTCAGCCAAAAGAATAGCCGAAGAATCAGCGTGATAGCAATCTAGAGACTCTGGAGATTTTTTTGATAGATTAAAAAAATCATTAATAGTTGGTAAATTATTATTATGTAAAGTAATCATAAAGCCATGACCGATAAAAAATTCAATTTCGGCTGGCACAATACGATTATTCTGAAAAATAGGGAAATGCAAAATGACAAACAAATAGCGATCCTCGTCCAAAACCATCGGCCGTTGAGAAAAAACCGTGGCAGTGGATGAATGTAGATGCTGAATATCAAAATCATAGAGCTTTCTTAAATACGCTATTTCTTTTTTTCCAGCATCAATAATATTAATCCACTCCAACAAGTTAGCTGTGGCTGGATTATCAATAACTACTTTTTCTATTTTTGAACTGATTTTTTCGTAATTAGCCATAAGATAAGTAAAATTTTATAATTTTCAATATTTAATTTAGAAATAAACAAAGACAGTTTTTAATTTATAGACAAAATATTGAGCATAGCTAGTTATTTAATTAAAAATTATTTTCTTGTTTTTAATTATACCACACTATTTAAAAAGTGCGAAACTTTTTCTAGACCTTTTGTTTTTTATATAAAAGGTTTATAATATAATTATGAATAATGCTACTGATAAAAATTTAAATGAAGTTTTAGCTTCTCCGGAACGTGGTTTAGAGTCGGCTGTGGAAAGGTCAGCCGAAAGTTACCCTATTCCCGAAGCTAAACCATTGGTTACTAGACCGGCTCCTGTGACTATTCAGACGAATCCAACTCAGTCATCCAAGCCTCTTTCACCAGTAGCTGCTCGCATTAAAGAAATAGAAAATGTTTTGGAAGAGGATTTGGGCGATTTATATTTTCAATTACCACCACAAGAACAACAGCGTTTTAAAGTAGAGGGAGAAAAAACTGCTCAGAATATTAATAATTTATTAAGTGATTTAAAATTAAAAGTTAGCCGAGTAGCAGGTTTAATTAGAGGCTGGCTACAGCTTATACCTGGAGTTAATAAATTTTTTTTGGAACAAGAAACTAAAATTAAGACAGATAAAATTGTTGATCGTTTTTTAAGGCGTTAGCTTTATGGAGACATATAATACCATCGGCTTTGAATCAACACCACTCCCGGGCGGGCAATCTGCTCTGGGAGCTTTGCTGATAACCCTTGGTTGGCTATTTTTATTTTTTATTTTAGTTTTAATTTGGCGAGCTTGGTTAAGGGCTAGGCACAACAAGCAACACAGTCAACAATCTATTTATCTTGTTCGTTTACCTAAAGAATTAGAAGACAGTAATCTTGATTTAAAAGGCAAGGAATTAATGCATACTAATGTTGCTAAAGCCGAAACTATTATTTCAGCCATTGGCGGTTTACGTGCTCAGCGTGGTTTTAAAGCCTGGCTTAATGGCCGCAATGATCACTTTTCTTTAGAAATTGTGGCTGCTTCTGGGGTTATTAATTTTTATATTATCACGCCAGATTATGCTGGAGAATATTTAGAAAAACAAATTCATGCTCATTTCCCAGATGCCGAAGTTTCACCAGTTAAGGATTATAATATGTTTAGTTCTCGAGGGTATGTTAGTGCTGGGTACTTGCTTACTACTCGCAACTTTGCCTTGCCACTTAAGACTTATCGTCAAGACGAAGCTGATAGCTTGAATTCTATTTTCAGCGTCATGTCTAAGTTGGCTCCAGAAGAATCCATGGCCATGCAATTAGTGGTGCGTTCTGCCAAAAGATGGTGGCATCGTCGTTTGACAGCTGTAGTTCGTCGGGCTTATAAAACTCAAGATTTAAAAAATTCCTTAAGTTATAATCGTTGGTTTGCCGTTTTTAATTTCATTAGTGATACTTTTTTTGGGAAAAATCAGAGCTTGCCCGATGTACATCGCCAGCTTACAGATATGGAACAGCAAACCATTAAGGGTATAGAAGAAAAAAATGCTAAAGCAGGTTTAGATGTTAATCTGCGTTTAGTCACCAGTAGTAATTCTATAGAACGGGCTGAACGCCACTTATCTGAAGCTATAGCTTCTTTTGGTCAGTTTAATTATTTTGAATATGGCAATAGTTTTATCAATTTGGCAATTAGAAAGCATGAATCAGAAATAATTAAAGATTTTATTCATCGGCGTTTTATTGAAACTCAAAAAATGATTTTAAACACCGAGGAAGTAGCTAGTTTATTTCATTTTCCGTTATCTACTATTGACACTCCTTATCTTGCTTGGTTGCCATCAAAGACGGCCGCCGCACCAATTGAGATTCCATCCGATGGCTTAATTTTGGGTTATAATGATTATCGTGGTGATAAACGTGATATTCGTATTCGTGAGAGCGATCGCCTGCGTCACACTTACATTGTTGGTAAATCTGGTACTGGTAAGTCGATACTAATGGCTAACATGGCTATTCAAGATATTATGAACGGTGAAGGCGTTTGTGTTTTAGATCCACACGGCGACTTAGTTGATGATATTTTAGCTAGGGTGCCGGCTAGTCGGGTTAATGATGTGGTTGTTTTTGCGCCAGCTGATGTAGAACGACCGCTATCTTTAAACTTATTAGAATTTGATCATCGTTATCCTGAGCAAAAAACTTTTGTGATCAATGAGATGATTAGTATTTTTGATAAACTATACGATTTAAAAAGCACTGGCGGACCAATCTTTGAGCAGTATATGCGCAATGCGATGTTGCTTGTTATGTCTGATCCAAATAGTGGAGCTACGCTGTTAGATATCCCCAGAGTCTTGTCTGATACTGATTTTAGACAACAAAAACTAGCGGTTTGTGATGACGCTATGGTAGTTAATTTTTGGATTAAAGAAGCCCAGGTCGCTGGTGGTGATGCTGCTTTGGCTAATGTCGTTCCTTATATCACTTCCAAATTAACTTCTTTTATTTCCAACGACATCATGCGCCCAATTATTGGTCAAACAAAATCATCTTTTAATTTGCGTGATATTATGGACGAACGCAAAATATTATTAGTCAGTTTACCAAAAGGTTTAGTTGGGGAGTTAAATAGTCATCTCTTAGGTATGATTATTGTTGGCAAAATATTAATGTCTGCTTTGTCACGCGCTGACAGTACGGCGGCTGAGCGTTCACCTTTTTACCTTTATATCGATGAATTTCAAAACTTTACCACCGACTCCATTAAGCAAGTTTTATCAGAAGCTCGTAAGTATGGTTTAGGACTCACGCTTGCTCACCAATACATAGGTCAACTAGTTAATAAGGGGGATGCGGGTATTAAAGACGCTGTTTTTGGTAATGTTGGCACTACCATTGCTTTTAAAGTTGGTCCTGAGGATGCTGAGTTTTTAGAGAAGTTATTTAAACCAGAGTTTAATGCTACTGATTTAGTTAATGTAGATAAGTATAGCGCTTTTGTAAGATTATTAATTAACAATATGAATGCCCGGCCTTTTACTATGAAGACGACTTGGCCATTGGCAGGTACGGCAAATCCTGCTACAATTAGTCGTATTAAGGAATTGAGTCGGTTAAAATATGGTGTTGATCGTCAATTAATAGAGGCCGAGGTGCGATTACGTCTGGCCAATTTTTAGCTTACATCTTATATGGGTTTACAAAATACCATCAACGACATTCAGCGTCAGCGACAGAGGGTAATTGCATACACTTCCAGTCAAGCTGAAAAAGAGTTAAATTTAGAGACACTCTCGCGTTTAAAAATTTATAGTTTCTTAGCTTTCTTGATTATTATCGTCATTGGTGTCGCTTCTTGGGATTATATTAATATTACAGCCCCAGCACGGTGTTATAAACAATGCGAACAGCATAATCTTATTGGCTATGAATCTATTAACTGTTTTCAAAAGTGTGAAAAATAAAAATAAAAATATTTTATGGACAATCAACTATTAACAGCTTCAGAAGCCCAAGATTTATTACCGCCACTTGATGAAGGCTCTGCATTAATTAGTATCCCAGCAACAAGCGTGTTAACCGATAACGATCCAGATCTTTTATCGGAAGCCACTGAAAATATTTTATCTCCTAACATTTTAGGGGATGATTTATCTATTTCAGAATCTTTGCTTATTAAAACTAAGGATTCTGAAGTTGAAGCAGCTTCTGCATCTCCAATTACACCTATTCAAGAGCAACCAGCTGAAATTTCTCCTACTTACTTAGCCACCATCAACGCTTTACGCAAATCTGTTAGTTTAATAGAAAATGAACTTAGGCGAGCTAAAGAGTTATTATTTTCTTTAGGTGGCTCGATGCCCAATCTAAGCTTGGCCTCCAAAGAAGCTGGCCCCCAAGGCTCAATAGTGGAGGGTGTTTTTAATGGTGAAAAGATGATTGCCTCAAATGGTACTATTTATAATGTACCACCAAACTACGCTTCTAAATCCAAGCTTCTTGAGGGTGATATTTTAAAATTAACTATTACGCTTAATGGTGGATTACTTTTTAAACAAGTCAGGCCAATAGAAAGAAAAGCTGTAACCGCTGTTTTAGCCGAGGATGAGGCTGGTAATTTTTGGGCAGTGGCCGGCGTTCGCCATTGGCGTTTATTAACAGCTAGTGTTACTTATTATAAAGGCAATACTGGAGATGAGGTAGCGATTTTAGTGCCAAAAAATGGTGATAGTCGCTGGGCTGCTGTAGAGTATGTAAGGGTAAGAAGTTAAATTATTTTATATAAACAAAACAGTCTCACACTGGGAGACTGTTTTTATATTTCCTTTAGTAGCTTTGCCAGCTGTTCAGGTGAGAGGTGCCCAGTGGCTGCTGCCGCTAACACCGTTTCGGCTGAAGTGGCTGTCGATAGATTGTTCATAATTTCTCGCAGGTTAGCAGGGGTTAAAGTTTCTAAGACTTCACTAAAATCAGCTAAACTAATAATTGGTAAAGTTTCGCCTTGTCCGGAATACTGACAATGTTCACAACCTTCACTTTGATAAAAATTAATTTGATCTAAAATTTGCTCAGCTAAACCAAGTTGTTCTGATAGTTGTCTTCGTAATCCTGGGTCTGGTCGCATTGCTTGTTTACAGTACTGGCAGTTAGTTGGACTATGATTAATCTGGATGGCTTTTTTAAGTTGCTTGATTGCTTGTGAATTCCAACCCACAGTTTTGCCGAAGTGGCTAACAGCACTTAATATATTTGGTTTATTAACAAAAACAATAATTAAACTGCTGTCAGCTCCAGACAATAATTCAACGCCACTATTTAAATCTTCGTGAGCAAAATATAATAAATCTGGACGATTTTGTTTTAACTGGCGATAATAATATTGTCTTTGTTCTGCGGTACTTGGTAGCTCGGTATAGTCAAATCCAATTCCTAGCTTTTGCCCGATACTAACAGCGTAATGCTTATCTAAATTAAATTGTCTAAAAATCATTTCAGCTAAATATCCAGCCTGTTCCTTGTCAGCTCCACTAATCAGCCATAACCCCTTTGGTTGTTCAGCGTGATGTTTAGATTTATTAAGTGCTTGTTGATTCAAAGGGTGGATAAACCAGTTATTTATGTCTTTAAATGTTCCACGTGAAACATTTTTAAGTACAAAATTATTACCTATTTTTTTAAATATCCAGCCAGACATTGGCTTTTTTAATAAAATTTTTAGATTATTTCCGTTTTCTTGTGACAAACTTAGTTGGCTAACTAGACGACCTTTTTGGCGATAGTTAATCAGCCAGGTGTTTTTACCTAGTTTCAGTTCTATAGTGTCAGCTTGTTCAATATTGGCCCAATCCTTAATTTTGGTCAATAATCTGCGTTCGTGGCTAAGATTAGATGGATTTTTATCTTTTTCGGCTTTATTTATCATGTCTTTATTATAGCAGACATTAATTCATTTTACAAAATATCCTTTTATTGGTATATTGAAAAGGTAGTCCTAAGAAAATAGCTTATTTTATTTTGGGGTTTATTAGGACTCAAAATCTAAATATGAATATAAAACAATGGTTCAACAAAACTGTTGGTGCTTGGTCTGCACATCGTTTTGGGCTCAAGAATGATTGGGTGGATTTTTTGGCCACTAGATCTGTTACAACACATTTATTGCTTTCGGGTGGCCTAAATTTTATTATTTGGTTGTTAGCAATTCTGATTTTTTATCGAGCCGAACAGTCTTTGTTAATCATTCATTATAATATTTTATTTGGTATCGATTGGGTCGCCAGTAAGCCAACAATTTTTTGGTTGCCAGGCATCGGTTTAATAGTTTTTGTTATGAACACCGTGTTAAGTTGGTGGGCCAGCAAGTATGATGATCTCAGTACCCACTTATTACTCGGTGGAGCAGTTGTGGTTAATTTATTTTTGTTATTAGCCATAACTACAATCTGGTCTATTAATTATATTAATTTAGTTCGGTAATATGGAATTTGAAATCATTCGTCTCCTAGTTTTATCAACACTAGCTTTTATTTTTACCATTGCCTGGACTCCGGTTTGGACTAAAATTTTATATAAATATCGTCTAGGTAAACAAATCAGAAACAGTGGAGAAACCCCAATTTTTTCAGCTTTACACGCTGCTAAGAAGGGCACGCCAACTATGGGCGGTGTTTTAATTTGGGTAACTGTTTTGTTGTTTGCTATTTTCTTTTATGTTTTATCTATGTGGTGGCCAGCACTCAAATCTTTTAATTTTTTAAGTCGCGCCGAAACTTGGTTGCCTCTTGGTGCCTTAGTTGCTTCAGCTCTAGTTGGTTTATTTGATGATTGGTTAGATGTAAGAGGTAAGGGTTTAAAAGGTGGCGGTGGCTTAAATATTAAACATCGTTTAATGATCTACACCGCTATTGCCGCTATTGGTGCTTGGTGGTTTTATATTAAATTAGATCGTCAAGACTTTGGCATCCCATTTTTAGGCAATTTTAATTTAGGTTGGTGGTATATTCCAGTTTTTATTTTTGTAATTGTGGCCACTAGTTTTTCTGTAAATGAAACCGATGGTTTAGATGGTTTGGCCGGTGGTGTTTTACTAACTAGTTTTTCTTCCTATTCGGTTATTGCTTTTATGATTGGTCAATATAATTTGGCGGCCTTTTGTGCTGTGGTTGTCGGTGCTCTCTTAGCTTTCTTGTGGTTTAATATCAACCCAGCCCGTTTTTATATGGGGGATACTGGCGCTATGAGTTTGGGTGTCACTCTGGGCGTTATCGCTATGTTGACTGATACCGCTTTAATTTTGCCAATCATTGGATTGGTTTTTGTGATTGAATCTTGCTCAGTGTTAATTCAACTCACTTCAAAAAAGCTACGTCATGGTAAAAAAATTTTTTTGTCAGCTCCGATTCATCATCATTTCGAAGCGATTGGTTGGCCTGAACCTAAAGTAGTCATGCGTTTTTGGGTAGTGGCGGGCATCAGTTCTGCTGTTGGTTTAGCCATCTTTCTCTTGGATAAAATAATTAAATAACTATGGTTCGTTTTCGAGTCCGCTTTAAACAGTGGTTATCCAAATGGTTGCTTAGTGGCTCGGATCGCTGGCTGATTATTTTACCGGCAGTGTTGTTACTGTTTGGTTTGTTAATGTTAAGCAGTGTTTCTTCTATTGTCGCTTTTCAAGACTTTCAAGATGGTTTTCACTATGTTAAGCGTCAAGCTTTTGGGATTTTGGTCGGCTTAGGTTTTCTCTTATTTTTTGCCAATATCCCTTTGAAAAGCTTAAAAAAACTAGCTTATCCGATTTTAATTTTTAATCTCATACTTTTAGTAGCTGTTCTATTTTTTGGTAAAGAAGTTAATGGTAGTCGAGCTTGGTTTTATTTTTTAGGTTTTCAAATACAACCATCAGAATTATTAAAAATCACTTTTATCACTTACCTGGCTGGACGTTTAACTGATGATAAGTTAGACATTAATCACAAAATTGCCCCCTTTTTTATAATGTATGTGGTGGTGGCTCTACTGATGGTTTTACAACGTGATGTAGGCACTTTGTTTGTAATTTCCATGGCCGCTATGACTGTCTTTTTTATTTCTGGTGCACCTGTAAAACATTTTTTAAGTATTGTTCTTCTAGGAGTTGTAGTTTTTGCTAGTTTAATCGCTACCAGCACTCATCAGCAAGAACGTTTTCGTTGTTTGTTAGAAATTAATTATAGCCCACTGAGGTCTTGTTATCAATTAAATCAATCCTTAATAGCTATTGGTAGTGGTGGTATGTTTGGTCGAGGTTTTGGCGAAAGTCGTCAAAAATTTCTATATCTACCAGAGGTGCAAAATGATTTTATCTTTTCTATCATTACCGAAGAAATGGGGGCAATAGTTGCTAGTGGTTTAATCATTGTTTTTGCTTGGTTTTTTTACAGAGTTTATTTAATAGCCAAAAATCAAAACGATCGTTTTACTTCAGCTTTAGCTGTTGGTTTAGTAAGTTGGATTTGTTTACAGGCGGTTTTAAATATTGGGGGTATTATGCGTGTTTTACCTATGACTGGAGTACCGTTACCTTTAATTAGCTATGGTGGTTCAGCTATGGTTGCCTCTTTATCTTCAATCGGCATTTTGATAAATATTAGTCGTCAAAAATAATATGAAGAAACCTTTAATAGTTTTGTCTGGTGGTGGCACTCTCGGTTCAGTTATGCCTCTTTTAGCAGTTGCCGAAACTTTGCGTAGTGAAGCAGATTGGTTGTGGTTAGGAAGTCATCATGGAGTAGAGCGTGCCATTATAGAGTCTGCCGGCATTGCTTATATCGGTATTAGTGGTGGTAAGTGGCGTCGTTACGGCGATTGGCGTAATCTTCGTGATCTATTTTTGATTGCTTTAGGATTTTTTCAAAGTTGGTATCATTTAGCTGGCCGTCATCCAGACCTGTTTATTTCTGCGGGCAGTTATATTAGTTTGCCATCAGCTTGGGCAGCCAAACTGTGCGGATCACGGGTGCTTTTGCATCAGCTAGATGCTCGTCCTGGCTTAGCTAATGTTTTAATGGCCCCTGTGGCTGACAAAATTACTGTAGTTTGGAGTAAGTCACTGGCTGATTATGGTAGAAAAGCTGTAAAAACAGGTTCACTGGTTCGTGATTTTGGACATCCTGATAAATTATCAGCTTGTCACCATTTGCAATTATCACCAGACCGTCCAATTATTTTAGTAATGGGTGGTGGTACTGGTGCGGCAGATATTAATAGCATGCTTGCTGAAGGTTGGCCTGATTTAGATAAGTGTTGTCAAGTAATTCATATCACTGGTCGAGGCAAACAGGCTGTAGATGCCGAAAGCAGTGATTATCATCGTTATGGCTTAATGGAACCACCTGTATTAGCTATGGCTTATGCAGCGTCTGATGTCGTAGTATCGCGTGCCGGTATGGGCTCTATTTTAGATCTGGCTGCTTGGGCTAAACCGGCGATTATTATTCCCTTACCTCATAGTCATCAGATAGATAACGCCACGCCAATTTTGTCAGCTAATGCTGGTGTGGTGGTGGAGCAGTCCGCTTTGGACGGCAAATTATTAGTCGCTCTGATTAAAGATTTGGTAGCCGATGAAACAAAATGTAAAAAACTAGGCACTAATCTCAAGCGTTTATTAGCTTCAGACAATGGTCTAGTGGATGAGATTAAAAAATTATTAGTTTAGATTATAAAACGAATAATAATATCAGCGAAGAGGGCTAAAGCAGAAGTAATAAAAATAACGATATAGTTCCAAGAAGCCTTAGAGGAGCCCAGGCTAGATAAGGTATACTCCAGTGCCTCGCAATCAGTTTTAGTTAAGGTTTTTAAATTATGAATTTTTTCTATCAAATTGATGTCTTCAATTAGTTTGGCTCGTTTATTTTCAATTCGATAACGATGAGCAAAATACCACACAAAGCCAATGGTACCGATGTACCAAGCTACATCCGCCCAGATATGTTGGGGTAGACGATTTAATAAAATAATGATACGATAGGAAACTGTTGCTAAGATTCCCACCCAAAACACTAATTCGCGATAATATCGATTACTTAGTTCCATAATTTTTTTAAATATCTTCCAGTCAAATTCTGGATTTACATTGTAATTGTTTTGTTAATTATAGTCTCAAAAGATGGATTGGTCAAACATAAAAACTGTCTATATGATTGGAGTTAAAGGCGTTGGTATGGCAATGCTTGCTGAGTTTTTAGTTAGTTTGAAAATCACCGTTTCAGGTAGCGATGTTGCCGAAGATTTTATGACCGCCCTAGGGCTGGCTCGTGCCGGCGTCACAGTGTTTAATGGTTTTGATGCTACAAGAGTGCCAAGTAATGTTGATTTGATTATTTATTCCACGGCTTATAACAAAAACAATCCAGAATTAGCAGTTGCTTTGGTTGGTAAAGTCCCAATTATGTCTTATGCCGAAGCTTTAGCTAAAGTTTTTAATTATCGTCATGGTATCGCCGTTTGTGGTAGTCACGGTAAGACTACAACTACCGCTTGGCTTGGTTTTGTAATGGACAAACTAGATTTTAGGCCAGCGGTTATGGTTGGTGCTCGTGTGCCACAGTTTAATGGCGCCGGTTTGCCTGGGGCTAGCGAATATCTAGTTATCGAAGCTGATGAATATCAAAACAAATTACAATACCTAGAACCCAAAAGTGCTATTTTAAACAATATTGATTATGATCATCCTGATTTCTATCCTGATCTTGCTAGTTATGCCAAGGCCTTTGCGGATTTTACACGTCGTTTGCCAAGTAAAGGTTGGTTGGTGGCCAATGGCGATGATGCTCAAGTGGGGGAGATTGTTAAGAATTCTCCAGCTCGTCTAGTTTCTTTTGGTTTAACCGAAGGCAATGAGTTTAGAGCCACAGAGCTTGCTGTTGCTGCTGGTCAGCAATATTTTCGTGTTTGGTGGAAAGAGCAAGATTTAGGTATGTTCACTGCTCATTTAATTGGTAAACATAATGTCTATAATGCCTTAGCTGTAATTGCTGCCGCTTGGCAATTTGAGCCAGATTTAACCAACCTTCGATCTGCAGTGGCTGATTTCTTAGGCACGACTCGTCGTTTGGAATATCGTGGGGAGTGGCACGGGTCTTTAATTTATGACGACTATGCGCATCACCCCACCGAAATCAAGGCTGTTATAGCCGCTTTAAAATCTATGGAACCTAAGCGTCATTTGATAGCTGTGTTTCACCCACACACCTTTACTCGTACCACAGTTTTGTTTGATGATTTTGCTTCCAGTTTTGCCGAAGCCGATGAAGTTATTGTTTTAGAGATTTATGCTTCGGCTAGAGAGACTAAAAGCAATTTATCGTCAATGGAATTAGTTCAAGCTATTCAAAAAAACTATCCAGATAAACCAGTGCGTTATGCAACTAATTTAGAATCAGCTGAAGCTGATTTACGCACCAATCTAAAAGTCGGTGAAGTTGTTTTGCTTTTAGGGGCTGGTGATGTTTTTCGTGTGGCTGATAGATTACTAGCCTAAAGTTATGGATATTAAAAAAAATATCTTATTAAAGGAACATACTACCTTTCGTTTAGGCGGACCAGCTCGTTATTTTGTAGAAGTTGCCGATAAAGATCATTTGTTAGAAGCAATTACTTGGGCTAAGCAACATAGTTTGCCAATTTTTATTTTAGGTGGTGGGAGTAATTTATTAATTTCTGAGGCTGGTTTTTCTGGTCTGGTAATTAAACCTATTAATCGTGAATTAAAAGTAGATGGCTGCAAGATACATCTTGGTGCTGGCTGTTTTTTGTCTTCAGCGGTGGCATTTTCTGCTCGTTCTGGTTTAGCTGGTTTAACTTGGGGGGCTGGTATTCCAGGAACTATTGGTGGAGCGATACGTGGTAATGCTGGGGCTTACGGTAGCGATATTAGCGATAGTGTTACAGTCGTAGAGGTTTTAGATTTAACAACTTTAACTTTTAAAATTTGGTCTAAAGCTGATTGTTCTTTTAGTTATCGTCATAGTCGAATAAAAAACGACCGCCAATTTTTAATTTGGTCAGCAGAGCTTACTTTAGAAGCAGGGGATTCAAATAAACTTCAAGCCGAAGCTAAAAAAATTATTTTAGAACGTAGCGTTAAAATGCCGAAAGGTTTTTCAGCTGGTTGCGTTTTTAAGAACATTATTGTTGCTGAAGTACCAGATAGTGCCCAAGACTTTAAAACTAAATACTCAGATAAAATTAGAGGTGGCAAGGTGGCCGCCGGCTTACTGATTGAAAGCTTAAATTACAAAGGCAAACAATTCGGTGGAGCAGAGGTTAGTTCTGAGCATGCTAATTTTGTGGTTAATACTGGTCAGGCCAAGTCAGAGGATGTCTATAATCTGTTAAAAGATATTCGTAAATATGTTTTTCAAGCTTATGGTATAGATTTACAAGTAGAAATAGAATTAATAGGCTTTGACAAGACCACTAATGGCGGATAAGATAAACTTATGGCGACTTTATACAGAAAATATCGACCTCAATCTTTTTCGGAAGTTGTAGGTCAAAATCATATTAAGCTCACTCTGGAATATGAGTTAAAGAGTGGTCGTTTGGCACATTCTTATTTGTTTTGTGGTCCAAGAGCGGTTGGTAAAACAACTCTGTCTCGTGTTTTGGCCAAATCCTTAAATTGTTTAAATCGTCCTGAAGATAGTGCTGAGCCTTGTAACCACTGTCAAAATTGTTTGGAGATTATTAGCGGTGCCGCTTTAGATATTATTGAAATTGATGCCGCTAGTCACACTGGTGTAGATAATGTTCGAGAAAATATTATTGCCGGTGCGCGTGTCTCACCGTCAACCATGAAATATAAGGTTTTTATTATTGACGAAGTCCACATGTTGTCTTCGGCTGCTTTTAACGCACTCTTAAAGATTATGGAAGAACCACCAGCTTTTGTAGTTTTTGTTTTATGCACTACCGAAGTCCACAAGATTCCATCAACTATTATCTCTCGTTGCCAACGTTTTGATTTTAAAAAAATCAGCGTTATGGATATCGTTCATAAGCTGGATTATATTTTAAATGCCGAAGGTATCGCCGCGGAAAAAGGTGTTTTAGAAGCCATTGCTCGCTATTCTGGTGGCCATATGCGTGATGCTGAGAGTGTTTTAGGACAAATCTTAGCTTTAGCTGAACGCAAGAGAGAGGATCAGTTACTAACCATTACAGTCGAACAAGCAGAATTAGTTATTCCTAGAAGTAGTTTGACTCAAGCAATACAATTAATTGAAATGCTGGCTATTCGCGATAGTGGTAACGCTATTCGCTTAGTTAATCTATTAGTTGATGATGGCTATGATTTAAAAACTTTTTTAAACGATTTAATAGAGCTGTTAAGACAGATGCTGTTATTAAAAATCAATCCAGAATTATTACCAGCTCTAGGCGTGGATTTGGGGGAATTAATAACGACTCAAATGTTAATAGTATCTGAGAAGATAAATAGCACTTGGTGTCTTAAGGCTTTACAAGTTTTAATGCCGGTGCGCTTGGCCTTTAAGGACACTATTTTTGGCCAATTACCATTAGAAATGGCTATTGTGGAGCTCTCTGAGGGGGGTGTTTCTAAGCCTACACCTGTCTCACCCACTAGCGAACCCATCTTGACTAGCCAAACTAAAACTGTTATCGTTGAAAGTTGTCAACCAGTTCCTCCTAGTCTAGGTGTGTCTGTCTCGTCAAATGGCGGAGTAGTTCCTTTTGAATCGACCGGTGCCTTACCTGATTTAAACCGCATCTTGGCTCTATGGTCAGATTTTATTTCAGCTTCCAAGCAGGCTAGTGCAACTCTTTCATTTTCTTTAGGAGTGTCTCGGCCGATAGCTGTTAGAGGTAACAAACTAATCTTAGCTTTGAAGCATAAGATTCATCAAGAGCGTTTAGCTCAAGTAGCAGTCAAAAGCGTTGCTGAAGAAGTTTTAAGTAGGCTTTGTCAAACCTCTATGTTAATTGAAGCGGTTTTGGAAGAAGCGCCGGAGATTTTAGAAGTTGTTGAGCCGGTAGTATTAGCGCCGACAGCCTCGCCAGCCAATGATCCAATTTTGGATGAGATGCTTAAGACCTTTGGTGGACAAGTAGTAGGGTAGAAATTTTTTATCGGGGATCGTCTAATGGTAGGACAACAGGTTCTGGACCTGTTTATCGAGGTTCGAATCCTTGTCCCCGAGCCAGCGTGAACGAAGCGAGGCTAAGCCCGGGTTTTGTGTTGTATTTACAAGGCTCAAAGCCGGTTCTAACTTGGCCAATTCGGTGTTAAATAATTCTACATTGTCATAGAGTGGCATTAACCAGTTATGTGGCGTAATTGTTAGGTTTTTGTTAATTATTTGGCGGTTCTGACCAAGGCTAAATACTATCTCTCTTTTGCCGGCTTTGTCGGCTTCTAAATAATCTCTAAAAGCATAAGCGGAAAAAATAAACTTCTCTTTGGTTAATTCAATATTGCCTTGATTGCCAGTTCCTTTGATTTGTAATTCCAATTTGTTAATGGAATTTTTTAACTTGGTTTTTTCGTCTAAATATTCGTTATCGTCTAATAAATCCCTAGCCCTCATCATAGTTAGAGTTGAGATATGCTCGTTTAATTCTTTAATCTCGGTCTCTCGGCTGGTTTTAATAACTTGATTATTGGCCTTGTCCACATCTGTTTGGGTGTCTAAATATTCCAAAGCCCAGTTTAAAAATCTCTCATTCATAGCCAAGCGTTTTAAATCAGTTTTGATTTGTTCGTTTAGCTCTATTTCCTCAACCGAAGCCTCATGACAATTAGCCTGTTTTCGCTTGTGCGTGCAATGGTAGTAAGTATAGCCCTTAGTCGCTTGTTGGCTCTGGTTGTATTTCGCCTTATGCTCGGCTGTAATGGCGCAACCGCAGACGCCACAGCTAAACAGTCCTGCAAAGGCAAAATCGTTCTTGTATGGCCGTTTATGACAGCCGTGCTGGCCTAAGAGTTCTTGAACGCGGTTAAATTCATCCAAACTAATCATAGCCTTATGCTTGCCCGGATATTCTTTGCCGTTATAGGTAATAATGCCAGCATAAAACGGACTATTTAAAATCTTGTACCACGCGCTTCGCGACAGCCAGGTATTGCCTTTGCTTTTTCTGATTCTGGTGCGGTAAAACCATTCATAGTTTAATTTGGTCAAAACTTCGGTGGCGGAAAAGACCCCAGTTAAATACAAATCAAAAGCCATTCGTAGCATGGCAAACCTCTTTTTATCAACAATAATTGTCCGCTGGCCTTTTTCCAACCGCATATCATTCAAATAGCCCTCGGGCGCTTGGCCAGGCAACCAGCCCAAAGACACTTTCTTTTCTAAACCTCTTTTGACATCCTTGCCTAATTTTGACGAAAAATATTGCGATTGGCTCAAAGCCATTTGCAACATCATAATGCCCTCGGGGCTATTATCAAAATTATATGAGCCGAATTTTAAATCATGAATCACGCCGGTGCGGACTAAATAGCTAATAGTGCTAGCGTCTATTTCGTTTCGGCTTAATCTATCCGGATGCCAGGCGATAATGCCGTTGGCCTCGCCAGCTTTAATTCTTTTTATCATATTCTCAAAGACTGGCCGATTATATGGCTTAAAAGCCGAATGCCTTTCTTCCAAGACTTCAACAATATTCAAAGAGCCGAAAACTTCCAAAGCTTTGTCTTTTTGACTGTCTATGGATAAAGCCTGCCGTTCTTCGCCCTCGGTGGACTTGCGGACATAGACAAAATACTTTAAATCTGAATTTTTAGTCATAATAATTAGTTTAAAAACAAAAATGGCAGTTCCTTGCTCGCCCAGCTTTTTTGTTAGCTGGGCGAGCAAGGTTATTTTATTAGGATTCAATCATCTTGGCAACCACTTGCCCAAAAACTTCTTCGGTCATTGGCCTGTATATTCTTTTGACTAAAGTTATTAGAGCAACCGCCTGTCGTTGAGCTTCGGCGCGGTCTATGGTTTTGCCAAATTCTTGCTTAAAAAGAATGATGAATTTATCCAACTGCTCGTCGGTAAATTTCATACCGTTTGTGCTGATGTTCGCACTCACAGGAGTCAATAAAAAAGAGAGTTCCCCGCAAATTTTCGTTAGATGTGTGGCTATAATCAAGTTAAGATAGTAAGGACTTTTTATTTTTTATCCGCTTGGCCGGCCAGTCGTTTTTCGGCGTTGGACAACCGCCGAAAAAACGATCTGGCCGGACACAAGGCGGACTAAAGAAAATAACCAAACATCTAACTTAACCAAGTCTAACATAACAAGTTTCAGCAAAGTTATACTGAAGATTTGGTGGAAGAAATAGAAAGCCTATAATCATTGGCTTAAAGGCCTCTTTTTTTACTGAAACTTGTTAAACATCTAAACCTAATCAACTTAACAAAACAGCATTACCCTAAATTACGGGTAAGATTTGGGGTAAGGACAAATTTATCTTAATCTAAGCCTGTTTTGTCGCTGATTTTAGGGTAATGTGAGTATAGCAAATCAATGTTCCCAAAAGTTCCGGGTAATATTCTTGTGAACTTTTCAAAAGCCCATAAACATTGACCTAGAGGCTGGTAATTCTTGGGAACTTTGTTTGACGGCTGAACTTTTAAGCGTTATTATTAAGGCAATAAAATATTTTAGCTTATTACAAATGAAACCATACTTTAAACAAAAAGATTTTTCGCTTTATTTGGCAAATTCTATTGACTTTTTAAATACTGAAATCAAAGAAAATTCCATTGATATGATTTTTGCCGATCCACCCTATTTTTTATCAAATGGCGGTTTTAGCTTACATGCCGGCAAAAGGGTTAGCGTAGATAAAGGGGCTTGGGATGTTAGCAATGGCCTCAAAAAAGATTTTGAATTTCATCTTGAATGGATTAAAGCCTGCCATAAGGCGCTAAAGCCGGGCGGAACGATTTGGATTTCCGGCACTTATCACTCAATTTATCAATGCGGTTTTGCTTTGCTGGTTAATAAATTTCATATTTTAAATGATGTGGCGTGGTTTAAGCCAAACGCTTCGCCGAATCTAAGCTGTCGCTTCTTTACCGCCAGCCATGAAACTTTAATTTGGGCAAGAAAAGATCCGATTAACCCCAAAACCAACAAGCCGACCAACACCAAACATACTTTCAATTATGATTTAATGAAAAATGGTAATTGGCCGGAAGATTTTTTGAAAAAGCCTAATTTACAAATGCGGAGTGTTTGGGCTATGGGAACGCCAAGACCTGATGAAAAAAAATTTGGCAAACATCCAACACAAAAACCAATAGATTTATTGGTGCGCATTGTTATGGCTAGCACCAATAAAGGCGACATAGTTTTAGACCCCTTTACCGGCTCAAGCACGACCGGCATGGCTTCTTTTTTGAATGACAGGCAGTTTATCGGTGTTGATTTAGAGAAAAAATATTTAGACTTGTCTATAAAGAGATTAAAAGACTTGGATAAAAATAATTAAACAAAACTATATGATAAAAGGTGGCATTGGCGGAGCCAATACAAAAACCGGACTTCATTTTGAAGCAGAGGCGGATTTTTTAACTTTAATCAAGAAACAAAAAGGGTATAATGTTGACGGAAATGATATTTTTTACAACAAAGAAAAAGTGGCAATGACCTTTAAGAAACACGAGCTTTATAGATACCTAGAAACAAAGGAAATTGACTATAAAAAGTTTATTTCTAAGAAAATATTGCCCGATGATGCAATTTTTGTGATTATCAGTAATACTATTTTTATTATTGAAATAAAATTTCAAACTGTCGCCGGATCAACTGACGAAAAATTACAAACCTGCGATTTTAAAATTAAACAGTATAGAAAATTATTAGCTCAATTAAATGTTGAAGTCCAGTATATTTATGTTTTAAATAAATGGTTTGAAAAGCCGGAGTATAAAGATGTATTGGACTATATTATCTCAATTAGTGGCTGTTATTATTATTTTGAATATTTGCCATTACAAAAATTAGGCTTGCCGGTGCCAAAATAATTTTTTAAAATAAAAATATATGGAAGAGCAACAAACAAACTCAGAAGAAATCTCTAATAATGATAGTGAGACTATTGAAGCTAATGAAGCGAATAATTCGCCGCAGAATGGTCATGTTATTTACAAGGATGTTGTAAAAGCCATGATTAGTGGTTATGGCAAAAAAAGCAATGAAGAAAGTAAGAATAATTTTGCTGAACTTTTGTCAAAATATTTAAAGCAAGCTGTTGAGGGCAATGCCATTGTTAACGAATATAATATTTTAGTTCTTTTTGATAACACATTAATGGTGAAAAGTGATTCAGATCGTATTTATAAAGCAATTACAAACATAGAAGAGGAAAATAAAAATAAAAAACTACTTCTTATCCTTCTTTCTAGAGGTGGCGAGCCAGGTTCCGCATATTTAATAGGAAAATTATGCAGAGATTCGTCTAATGGTAAATTTGTTGTTGTTGTTCCAAGATATGCAAAGTCAGCTGCGACACTTTTAGCAACGGCCGCAGATGAAATTCATATGGGTGATTTAAGTGAACTTGGACCAATTGATCCACAAATAAATAAAATGCCAGCACTGGGTTTAAAAAATTCCATTGAACATATTGCCGAATTAGTACAACAACGACCCGGATCGAGCCAAATGTTCGCTCAATATTTGTCATTAACAATAGAGCCTATTCAAATTGGATACTATGAAAGAGCTGCTAAATCCGCCGAACAATATGCGGAAAAATTATTAAACAGCCATAAAGAAACTCTTGGCAGTGAGCCTTCGGATATTGCCTTTAAATTAGTATATGACTACAAAGATCATGGTTTTGTTATTGATAAATCAGAAGCTGTTAATATTTTTGGCGTTAATACAATTAAGATTAAAACCCCGGAATATGATATTGGAAATGAAATATACAACATACTTTCTGATTTTGAAAGCTGGGCTGATATGCTAAACCATAATTTTTATTTTATAGGCTCTTTGGATAGTAAGCCTGAATTAAAGAAAAGAGAGATTAACTAAAAACAATTAAACAAAAGCTTTATTTTAAAAAATATGAAAAAAGACAACAAAACAGTGGGTGTTTTCGTGAGATTTTTTACAAATGATTTGCCAAACAAAGTTGGTAAAAAGAATGATTCTATTCCTTTTTGGACTTGTGGCAATGTTCATCTTGAGGCTAACGATGTTAAAGGCATAAAATCATGCGATGAGATGTTTAATTATTTTGATGATATTCCTAGGGCAATAAAAACTGTTTTAAGTAAGAGTAAATTAGTAGCGGTTGAAGATGTTGCCTATAAAATGAGAGCTGAAAGTAGACATCTTCACAATAAATTCAACAAAAAAGAAAAAGCCAAGACTGCTTAGCTTGTGGTTAGGTTTCTTCTAACTTCCTCTACAATCCCGAGCATCTAACATGAAAATGAGCTGAAAGGCTCATTTTTGTTATGACAAAATGGTCCTAACTTCTTGACTATAAATTTACTAAATCTAATAGTAATTTTATTTAATTAGCTTGGCTCGAGCCTTGCTCGTTATTTTAAGCTTGACTAAATTTTGTAATCGGTATATCATATCAATATAAATTGATTATATAATTTTATGAAAGCAAAATGCTGTACAAACAAGAAGTTAACCGAGGAATTCGTTAAGTTGTCTAAATTTTTAAGGATTATCGGCGATGATAATCGCTTGAGAATTCTGTGTTTGCTTAAAGACGGGGAACTCTGTGTCTGTGAAATCTATCCTAATCTAGATTTAGCTCAGAATTTGGTTTCTAGCCATTTAAAAGTGCTGCTCGATTTTGGCCTGATTAAAGTAAGGCAAGAATGGAAACGTAATTATTATTCAATTAATCGACCTGTATTTAAAAAATATAATTTATCACTAACTAATTTCTTAAAAAACTATGAATAAGCAAATTTCCTCGATTCAAGTTTTGGGCTCTGGTTGCCCGACTTGTAAAAAATTATTTGAGTTAACGAAACAAGCGGTTACCGAGCTCGGTTTAAAAATAGAAGTAGAATATATCACCGATATTCAAAAAATTATTGAGCTTGGCGTAATGTCTTCTCCGGTTTTAACTATTAACGGCAAAGTGGCCTTAGTTGGTCAGTTGCCTTCAAGTGAAAAAATTAAAGAGCTATTAATCACAAACAACGGAAAACCTGAAATTAAAGAAACAGGTAGTTGTTGTTCTTGTGGTGGTAAATGCTAAAATATGTTTTATCCATTACAGGTATTAGCTGACTGGTTAACATACGTTGTTTTTGGAATTGTTCCGGAAACACTTTTGGCTAGTGCTGTTAACTTCTTTATTTTTGATACTCTAAAAATCATTATTCTGTTATTAGTGATTATTTTTGTGGTGTCATTTATTCGTACTTATTTACCTCCAGAAAAAGTTCGTCTTTTTTTGGCTAAAAAGAATAAATTAACTGGCCATGTTTTAGCCTCATTGTTGGGCATTATTACACCTTTTTGCTCTTGCTCGGCCGTGCCTTTATTCTTGGGCTTTGTGGAAGTTGGCGTTCCATTAGGTGTCACATTTTCCTTTTTAGTTGCTTCACCGATGATTAATGAAGTTGCCTTGGTATTACTAATCGGTCTATTTGGCTGGAAAATCGCCTTAATTTATATCATTAGTGGGCTCTTGATTGCCATCGTGTCAGGACTTATTATTGGCCGTTTGAAAGTTGAGTCTCTAGTCGCTGATTTCGTCTGGAAACATAACAAGGCTAATAATGCAGCTGTGATTGTTGAGATGACTAATAAAGATCGACTGGTTTATTCGAAAAATTATGCTTTGGATATTGTAAAAAAAGTTTGGGTATATATTATTATCGGTGTTGGTATTGGGGCTTGGATTCACGGCTATGTACCAGCTGACTTTTTGGTCCAGTATGCAGGAGCTGACAAATGGTATGCTGTCCCACTAGCTACTCTAATCGGTATTCCACTTTATTCTAACGCCGCGGGAGTTATTCCCTTAGTTAGCGCCTTAACCGAAAAAGGCGTAGCCATGGGCACTACCTTAGCTTTTATGATGGCTGTCACAGCTTTGTCACTACCAGAATTTATGATTTTAAAGAAAGTTATGAGGACAAAGCTGATAGTTATTTTTGCCTCGGTTGTCGGCGTGGGCATTATTTTAACTGGCTATTTATTTAATTTAATTTTGCAATAAAACTATGAACAAGAAAGTTATTATTGGCACTATAGTTGGCTTAATCGCTGTCATCGTCTTGACTATTATGAATAATGATCAATCTCAAGTTGTTGCTAAAAGTGAAAATCAGCTGACAGGAACTCAATCACCTCAAGCTGTGTCAGAAGTTGAAACCGTAGCTGATCAAGAGCTAATTATCAATAAATCTGTGACTGAAGAGCCGGTTGCTCAAACCGCAACAGTCAATACAAAGGCTTCAGAGGTGGTGCCGGAAAAAAAACCAACAACTAAAGTGCAAGTTTTTCTCTTTCATTCCACGCAGCGCTGTAGCACTTGTATTGCTATCGGTAGATTAGCGGGTGAGACAATCTACGAATATTATCAGCCAGAATTACGTGATGGTAAGATTGAATTTAGAGAGGTCAATATTGACTTGCCAGAGAATAAAGCCTTAGCCCAAAAGTTTCAGGCCAGTGGCTCGGCCTTGTTTATTAACAAGATTATCAACGGACAAGATGATATCAACGAAGATACTACTGTGTGGCGCCTAACTTCTAACCCCGATCAATTTAAGAGTTATCTAAAGAATAAGATTAACAATCTTATAGGTAAATAGTATGGATTTCATTAACAGCTTAATTGATAATTATAATTTTCCGATATTAACGGCGTTTCTTTTGGGTATTTTAACTTCAATCAGCCCTTGCCCGCTAGCCACTAATATCACGGCCGTGGCCTTTATTTCTAAAGACATTAAAAATCCGAAATACACGATTTTTTCCGGTCTATTTTATACACTTGGTCGAGGTATCAGTTATACTTTATTAGCAATGCTAATTTACTTTGGTTTATCGTCTTTTAAAGTTTCTAGTCTTTTTCAAAGTTGGGGTGATAAAGTTCTAGGTCCTGTACTCATAATTATTGGTCTAATAATGTTTGATGTTATTAAGATTAATTTAAAGACGAGTGGTCAAGTAGAAAAAATAAAACTCTGGTTGTCTGATAAGGGTTATTTGGGTTCTTTGGCCTTAGGTATGTTATTTGCCTTTGCCTTTTGCCCTTATAGTGGGGTTTTATTTTTTGGTTTGCTTATTCCTTTGATTCTTAAATCAGCTAGTGGATTATTACTACCAGCTATATTTGCCTTGGGGTCAGGATTGCCAGTCATTATTTTTGCCTTTCTAATTGCCTATAGTATGAAGATGGTTAGCCGAGTTTTTCAGTCAATACAGAAAGTTGAAAAATGGTTAAGACATGGTGTGGCTACGGTATTTATTTTAACCGGTCTGTATTATACTCAATTTTTAGTAATTTTCCTAGTAAATTTATAAAAAGATAACTTAAACAATGTATGCCAGTACATAACCATGAACATAACGCCACTTCAAAAAATCTTGTTTGGTCAATTGGTATCAATACAATTATCGTTGTTTTTGAAATTATCTTTGGTCTTATTTCCAGAAGCTTTGCACTGATTACCGATGCTTTACATAACATTACTGACATCGGTTCCATGATTTTGAGTCTGTGGGGTGAAAAGTTGGTTGATAAACCACAAACGGAAATGAAAACTTATGGCTATAAACGAGCTGAAGTCATTATCGCTTTTGTCAATGGTGGCGTACTGCTAGTTATTATTGGTTTTGTCTTGTTTGAGGCGATCATCCGTATCTTTAAACCAGAACCAGTCTCAGGATTAACGATGATGATTGTTGCTGGCGTTGCTCTTTTAGGTAATGGTTTGGCGACCTACTTATTGCAGGAGGGGATTAATAAAAATTTAAATTTAAAAAGTGCTTGGCTTCATTCCATGCAAGACGCCTTGTTTTCTTTAGGCGTCGTGGTTAGCGCCACCATAATTTATTTTACTGGCTGGAGTTGGCTTGATTCGATTGCTTCAATAATAATTTCCATTTTTTTGTTAAAAGAAATATTTAGTATTTTGTTTGAAGCTGTTGATATGATGCTGGACTCTGTCCCTAAAGATATCAATTTTAGTGATGTTAAAGCTAGTCTAGTGGCTATTCCCGGAGTAATAGAAATAGATGATTTACACATTTGGCAAACTGGTTCAGAGAATCGTTTTTTAAGTGCTCACTTGATTATTGAGGAAAACTTTAAAGTTAGTCGGATTAATCTTTTAGTATTAGTCATAAAACTTGTTAGAGAAAAATATAACATTCATCATACTACGATTCAAATAGTTTCTGAGCAGGAAATTAAAGAGGTTGATTTAGAGTGCAAGCACTGCAATTAAAGATACGAAATAGATTTATAAAATTAATTGCTTGTACAAAATAGCCTAATAAACTTCTTCAACGTTAGTATTTTTAAGTTCAATTTGTGAATTATAAATAACTTGTCCAAAAAAGAAGGGCACCAAGTTTTGTAACTTGGTGTGAAGGAGATTAGTGTATATGCGGCTCCCTCTAAGTCCTTTGCCCCGCATTTGTATACCGCAAAATATCTTTATCCCTTCTATATAGTAATACGGACTAACTCAGCGTTAGTTACATTAACATACAGTAAAATAGAGCTTGTCTTGTTTTTTTCTGTTTTTATGTTATAATGAAAAGGTTAAATTAAAGCAATGGTTACAAGTAAAGTTTTCAAATATTCATTTCTTATTATATTTGTTTTAGCCATTAGTGGCTTTTTCTTTTTTAAGTACAATTCTTTTGATGGCAACTTTGTAAGAGATACCGTTGCTAAAGAACAACAGCTAGTTGAACCACCAGAACTAGATCGTGTCGAATTAATCGAAATAGTTAATGGTTCTACTTATGGCGAGTTAATGTCCGGCGTCGGCATCTCCGCTGATTTAGCCAATCAGATTTATAAAACCGCAACAGATAAATATGATTTAGTTAAAATTAAGGTTGGTCATAATCTTGAAATAACTTTTGATAAAAATACTGATCAATTTAAGCAACTAGTTTATAAAATAGATTCTGAAGATGAGTTGGCTGTTTATCAAAACTCTGAATTAACAGCTGAGATTCGCCCCATTCCCTACGAAGTAAAAATTGTCACCAAAGGTGGGGTGGTAGAATCTTCTATGTATGAGGCAGCCTTAAAAAATAATATTGATGAGCGAGCTATTATTGCTTTGGCTGATGTTTTTCAATGGACGATTGATTTTGCTTTGGATCCGCGAGTTAATGACGGCTTCAAGTTTGTTTACGAAGAGCGCTATTTAAATGGCGAATATCAAATGCCTGGCAGAGTTTTAGCTGGGGAGTATGTTAATGCTGGACAAAAATATCAAGTTTATTATTTCGAAGAAGATAAAGATAATGTTGGTTACTTTGATGAAAATGGTAATTCTGTACAAAAAATGTTTTTAAAAGCTCCGGTGTCTTTTCGCTATATTTCTTCAGGCTTTACTACTGGCGCCAGATATATTGAAGCCTTTAATATATCCACCGGTCATCGAGCTGTAGATTATGCTGCTAAGTCCGGTACACCAATTCGTTCAGTGGGTGATGGTACGGTTATTATGGCTTCCAGAAATGGTTCTTATGGTAACATGGTTAAAGTTCGACATAACGGCACTTATCAAACAAATTATGGCCACATGTCTAAGTTTGCCGTTAAGCAAGGAAACAAAGTCAAACAGGGAGATATTATCGGTTATGTTGGTTCCACCGGCCTGTCCACCGGCCCTCATCTACATTATGAAATGGAAAAAAATGGTGTAAAAATAAATCCTCTTTTAGAGATTCAGCCACCGGGCCGAGCTATAAAAAAAGAAAACAAGCCAAGATTTTTAACAGAAATGCAACAATGGCAAATTGCTTTAGGAAAATAAATAATGAAAATACTAACCAATGATTATCAGTCCAATGTTTTAAATTTTAATCAACCGGCTAAAGGTGGGCCAGCTAACTTTGCTCGGATATTTTATAATTATTTAAAACAGTTTAAAGGCTCTTATCACTGGCAAGGTATTTTAGTGGAGTTTAGTGTTGATACGGAAGTCTGTTCACTTCAAAGACTTAAGGACTCTCGCCGAAAGAGAAGTTTGTATCAAATAAACATTCCGACCAAATTTTCCAAAGTCTTAACTAATGCTAATACGACCAAAACTGATCCTCGATTAGTTTTAGCCGAGCCTATTAGCATTTTAGTTAAGCTTATTAAAAAGTTGGATCCAGACATAGTATTTTTAAATGGCTTTTCTTTAGGTAATTGGCTTTTATTAGAATCCGCTCATTTAGTTGGCAAACCTATTGTTATTCAACACGCTGGCATTTGGACTGTTGAATTAGATATTTGGAGTGATTTTTTTTCTGCTGAAGGTCTAAAAATCATGAAACAAATGGGAATGGATAGTGCTGTCTTTAGTTCTGCTGAAATTTTTTTAAACAATTTTAGTCGCAATATTTTTGATAAGTCTTTTTCTAAATTAGTTAGGCCCCGGGGGCATAAAACGGTAATCATTCCTTTGGCTGTTGATTTTTCCGCCTACCAATCAAAAATTAAAGCAAAAAAATCTTTTAATTTTAATAGTGAGTATTTTAATATAGGCGTGGTGGCTCGTTGGGATAGGATTAAAAATCATCAAGCTGTTGGTGATTTAGCTAAGAAGATTAAAATCGATAAGCTAGCTTGGTCAATTAATTCCGTAACCAAGATTCCACCTACTAAAAAGTTTTTAGCTTTTAAAAAAAGTTACGCTCAAAACATTAATGTCATTGGTCATTTATCAAAAGAAAAAATTAGAGATTTTTGTTTAGAAAATGATTTAATTATTATTCCCTCCAAGTTTGATGTTTCTCCCACTATTTTATTAGAAGCCGTAGCTTGCGGAACGCCGGTAGCGATTTCGGCCACCGTTGGCTTTGTGGATGATTACTGTCGCTATGGTGCTGATGATTGGGTTATCGATTTTAATAATACCAAGAAAGTCGTTAAGCAGCTAGCTAAAATTAAGGGCAGAGCATTACCTGCAAAATTAACCAAAGCTTTAATTAAAAAACATCAAACCGACAAAGTGTTTGGGCAATATTTCTCACTATTTAATAAATTAATTACTAAATGATATGAAAATAGCTCAATTAGTCTCTTGTTTAAATGCTGTTTCTCCAAAAGCCACTAATGCTATTTATAGCCATGTTAGTTCTTTGTGTGACGGCCTATTTGTTAGAGGCCATAGCGTCGATCTTTATGGTGCTGGCAATTCACAAACTAAAGCCAACTTATATTCTGTTTATCCTTTAGACTTAACAAGCTCACCAGAGGTATCGGACAGACAACGAGGTTTTTATTTAAAATTATTAATTTCTAAGTGTTATCAAAATGCTAAGAAATATGACTTAATTCATTCCCACTTTAGTGTGCTTAGTTCTTTTTATCAGCCTCTAGTTAAAACGCCTACT
This sequence comes from Candidatus Falkowbacteria bacterium CG10_big_fil_rev_8_21_14_0_10_37_14, assembly GCA_002778705.1. Classification (GTDB taxonomy): domain Bacteria; phylum Patescibacteriota; class Patescibacteriia; order Patescibacteriales; family Patescibacteriaceae; genus 1-14-0-10-37-14. The sequence goes on from PFAM01000023.1 coordinate 39,890, forward strand.
GTTATTTCGGTCCACAGCCCTATTAATAATGATATTAAGACGTTTATGTTGGAACATAAACACATTCCTTATATTTCTTTTTCTTTGGCCCAGAGAAAACAACTGCCAGAGCTTAATTGGTATGCTAATATTTATCATGGTGTGGATGTAAAAAGGTTTGCTTTTAATCCTACGCCTAAAGATTATTTTTTATATCTAGGACGAGTTACTGAAGATAAAGGGGCTCATTTGGCTATTGAAGCTGCCAAGCAAGCTGGTGTCACATTGGTTATTGCTGGACGCACTTATCAAAATGAAGGTTATTGGCAAACTCATATTGAAAAACACATTAATGGTACAAGTGTTAGATATATTGGCGAACAGGGATCTGCAGAAAAAATTACTTGGCTACAAAACGCCAAGGCACTTTTATTTCCAACCCAGGTAGAGGAGGTTTTTGGCTATGCCATGATTGAGGCTATGTCTTGTGGTACACCGGTGATTGGCTGGGACAGCGGAGCTATCCCAGAGGTTATTCAAGAGTTTAAGAGTGGTTATGTAGTTAAGAGCGTGGCCGAAATGGTCGAAGCTATTAATAATATTGATAAAATTAGTCGAGAAGAAACCCGCAAACGGGTTGAAATGTATTTTAGTGTTAAAAAAATGGTTTCAGGTTACGAAAAAGTTTATCAAAGAATTATTGATGACAATAATTTTAAAAAAAATAAAAAAGTTTGACGGCTTACTCAAGACAAGGTAAAATATAAAAAGCTAACTTATAATTATTTTGGTATATGAGTATTTTCTCTCAATTATTTAGCTCTAGTGCTTCTACTCAAAACTATTCCTTCTCGGTTACAGGTGAAGAAAAAAACGATCTCTGCACTTCAGTTGTTAATCATTCTTCCATACAACCAGGCTTTTATTTTTTATTAGCCGTAGCTACTTTTATTGTTTCTGTCGGTTTAATTAAGGACAGTTGGCCATTATTAATTGGGGGTATGTTGGTTGCTCCCTTATTGTCACCAATTTTGTTTATTTCCCTATCACTTACCATTCTGAACAGCAAGGTTTTTTTAAGATCTATTTTAGTCTTTATTCTTTCTGCCATCGCTTCTTTTATCGTCTCAGCTTTAATTGGCGTGTTTACTAATGTTAATATAGAAAGTATTGATGTTATTAAAAGAATTAATACCTTTGATTTATCAACTTTTTTAGTGCCGGTGGTAGCTGGCGCGGCCGCTAGTTATGCTTTGGCTAAAAAAGGCTTAAGCGACGCTTTACCTGGCGTGGCTGTTACTGTCACACTTTTACCGCCATTAGCTGCTATGGGACTAACTTTTGTAGCTGGTCAATATGAAATGTTTAGCAGATCTTTATTGGTGTATTTTTTAAATGTTTTTGGGATTATTCTTGGCAGCCTGATTATATTTTTGTTATTAGGTTTTCATAAATCAGAGAAAGCTGTCGTTAAACAAGTCGAAATATCTAAGCATCCAGTTAACAATTAACAACATTTTATGAATCTAAAATTTTTGTTTTCCGTGCTTAATATTTTAATACTCTGTGTTATTATTGCTACGGTCAGTATTTTTGTTGTTAATAATACTTTTTGGATTGGCCCGGCTATGCTTATGTTGGCTATTCTTTGTGTTGTTTCTTTAGTACCGTTTAAAGTTAACATTAAAGAAATTTTACCCGATATTATTTTTGGTGTCATTGACAATGGTATTTTAGCTATTTTTGCTATTTTTGGTGCTCACTTTGCCGGTGTGGCAGGGGCTATTATTGGTGGTGTTGTTGGCAATTCTGTTACTGACGGTATTGCTGGTATTTTTGAGGGCCACACAGCAGAACGTCTCAGGTTAAGAGCTGTGCTAGAAGAAAGAACTATGTTAAAATCATCGGTTGGTAAAATGGCAGGGTGTCTTCTAGGGGCTGGTTTGATTTTAATAGCCAATAGTATAATTAAGTTTTAATTTCTTTACTTTAAATATTATAAATTATGAATACTTACAATTGGTATTCGCAGTTAATTAAACCATCGTGGGCACCACCAGCTTGGCTGTTTGGCCCGGCTTGGAGTTTCTTGTATCTTTTAATTATTATTTCTTTCAGCCAAGTCTTTGTTTTATTAGCACAAAAGCGTATTACCTGGATAGTTGCCTTGCCTTTTATATTCAACATTTTTTTTAATCTGGCCTTCACGCCTTTACAGTTTGGATTAAAAAATAATTTATTAGCTGCTATTGATATTTCTTTAATTTTAATAACGCTTATCTGGGCCATGATAGTTATCTGGCCTCACGTTCGCTGGATTACTTATCTCCAAGTTCCTTATTTACTTTGGGTGTCATTTGCCACTGCTTTACAATTTACCGTTACCTTTCTTAATAAATAAACAACCATCTTTAATTAAAATTTATAAAGTACAAGTAATGTTTTAGGCTAATATTAAACATTTAATTAATAATATTTTAATACTTTAGTTTATGTGCTATAATAAACATATAATAATTAAGGAGACGACATTTTAATAAAAGTCTCCAAAACATTTATGAAAAAAACGTTAATTGCTATTTTAATGGCCATGCTGGTTTTACCAGCCATTGCTCTAACGGCTAGAGCTGAAGATGATAGTAACAATATGATGCCGACCCTTTACACTCAAGAAATAACTTCAGAATCAACGCTTATTTCTGAGCCAGAAGAAGAAAAAATTCCTAATCCGGGAGAGATTAAAAATTTTACAAGAATTAAAAAAGTTGGCAACGCTCTTTACGGTATTCGTCGTGTTAATAGTATGATAAATAATAGTCGAGAACAAAGATTGGACAATAATTCTAGGCAAGGTTCTCTATTAACAGACAAGCAACGAGAAGTAAATCATGATAACCTGGTCAATAATGCCACTGAAGAAAAGATTTTAAGTTTAGAGGATGTTCGATATTTTACCAAGATTCGTAAAATCGGCACATCTCTTTATGGAATCAGAATGAATATCCAAGGTGCTACTGTTATCTCAGCTGATGCTATTGCCTGCGTCAAAACAGCTATGATTAAAAAAGATAGAGCAGTGTTAGATGCTTTTGATGCTTATATCAGTACAACTCTAGATTCCATGGCCACCAGAAGTTCTGCCCAGTTAGACGCCTTAGATATCACGGTTAACGCTGACAGGGCAAAAGCTATGAATGCTGCTATTATTGCTAATAAGAAAGCCAAGGAAGAAGCTAGTCGTTTACGAAACCAAAGTGTTAAAACTGCTAACGATACTTACAAAACGGATTTGAAATCTTGTCGAGTTAATATCGGTGATGATTTAGATACCTCTGTTGTCGATTCTAGTCTATAACAGCCAGTTATAAAACAAGGTTTAAAAACATCGTCCGTATGTAGTTTGGGCGATGTTTTTAAGTTTAATTAATAGGGGTTTATGAAAATAGCTTGATAATATAGGAATATTACCCTATGCTTTAGATAGAGATATTAATAACTTGTTCTAAGTTCTTTAAAAATGACTAGTTAAAATATTATAAACAAATTAGAGGTAGGTCATGAAGCACCCAGGTTTTAGAATTAAAATAAAAGATCTTAAAGATCTTTACTATGATTTTTTATCAGAAGGTGATACTGATGAATATGTCTTAGGATCTTTGCTACTAAAAAATCGTCCTTTTGATTGTATGGAAGTCTTAGGCAATAAAACAAAGAATTATTTCTCTATAGCCTTTTCATTAGAAGCTACTAGAAAAGATTATAACTATTGGTTTTTTGAAGAATTGCAAATCCCTATAAAGTTTTTAGCAGCTTCTGGTGAATACAAGCTTCAGGCCGGTCAAACTAAAGATCTGATTATCGTTTTAGATGAAAATGATGCAGCTGAAATGTGTATAGAAAATTATTATGGTACTATTTTTATTAGCTTTGGTTTTGAAAAAACGCCAGCTAAAAAAATAATAAACATTAATAATTTTCAGAGCCAATTGTTAAAAATAAGTAATCTGGTCCAACAAGTGGTTGTTGGTATCTGCAGAGCACAAAACATTAGAGTGCCTAAAGAAACTTTAATGCTAGTTTCTCAATCAGAAGCTATTAGTGCTTATGATAAAAATTCTACTGACCAGCAGCCTAGTAGTGCGACGCAAATTAAAAAAAAGACCAGCGTTATTTTGCCAATCGAGAAACCAAAACACGGTTTTGATTTTATCGGTGGCCAAGCTAAAGCCAAGAGTGAGCTTCAGGCCATCGCAGAGTCAATGAAACACCCAAGCGTTTATCAAGATTGGGGGACCAGACCAATAAAGGGTATTCTTTTAGAGGGGCCGAGTGGCACAGGTAAAACTATTTTAGCTGGCGCTTTAGCTAATGCTGTGGAGGCTAATTTTTACAACATTAAAACCAGTGAAATTTTTACCATGTGGTACGGAGAGTCTGCTAATAATATTCAAAAAATCTTTGATGCCGCCAAAGAGGCTATAAAAAGCTCAGGTAAACCATCAATTTTATTTTTTGATGAAGTGGACGCTTTAACTGGTAGTCGTGACCATATGCACGAAGAAAGTCAGAGGGTAATTAATGTTATTTTAACCAATCTTGATGGCTTAGAACCTAGTGTTGGTTTAACAGTGGTAACAGCTACTAATAGACTTGACGCTATAGATTCAACGTTTTTACGCCCTGGACGTATTGACAGAATAGTTCAAGTTCCCTTGCCTGATGCACAGGGGAGGCGAGATATTTTTTCTATACACATTAATGCTTGTGAAGCGACAGCTCAGCGCACCTTGTTTGATGTAGCTTCTTTTGACTGGCCGTTGATAAGTGAAAAAACCGAAGATATAAGTGGTGCTGAAATTGCTGAAATTGTTAGGCGAGTATTAGAAGCTAAAGCCAGAGAAGAGATTTATACAGGTTCTAGGCCGAAACTAGCAGACAATTGTGATTTACTTCAACAGATTAAATTTTATGAAAAACGATCCAATGGTAAAACTATTGGCTTTGTGTAAATAACTAAGATGTACACAAAAAAAGACGGATAAAATATCCGTCTTTTTTAATGAAAGAATTTAGGCCTTCTGGACATTGACAGCGTTAGGACCTTTAGGGGACTGCTCGCTTTCAAAAGTCACATTGTCACCTTCTTGGATTTCGTCAAAAGTGACGCCAACCAAAGAGTTGCTGTGGAAGAATAAATCTTTGTCTTGACCTTCAGGGGTGATGAAACCAAAACCCTTGTCAGTCTTCTTTTTGATTACTCCGTTCATACGAATAGAATGAGTTTGTAAAAGTGTAAGTTTAAAAAATTTTTGTGAAACTCGACGATTTTTCTAAAATAATTTACTACGATTCCAGTGTAGCATATAATTTGAGAATTGTCAATGTGGTTATATTTTACACAAAAATATGTTAAACCTGCTCTAAAAAATTATCTATTTTTTAAGGTTTATCTTTCATATCAAGATATTGTGTGTTTTTTTCTTTTATGTGCTATAATGAACTAATAAAAATTTTACAAACTCCGATACGCATCGAGTGATAAATATTATTTATGAAAATAGCAATTTTTGACACCAAGCCATGGGAAAAAAAGATGATGATTAAAGAACTTAAAAAACATAGTCTTTCTTTTTTCGACACACCGTTGCATGAAACGCCTCTTAAAGACTTTGTCGATGCGGAAGTCATTTCCATGTTCGTTTCTTCTAAGGTTCCAAGCGAAATTATCAACAAGCTTCCCAAGTTAAAATTAATTGCTACTCGTTCCACTGGCTTTGATCACATCGACTTAAAAACCGCTACCAAGCGTAAGGTGGCGGTGGTTGCGGTTCCTTCTTATGGTGAAAACACTGTAGCTGAACACGCCTTTGCTCTTATCTTATCATTATCCCGTAATATTCATAAATCATATCTTAGAACCATCCGTGAAGACTATACCATCGAGGGTCTAAAGGGCTTTGATTTACAAAATAAAACTTTGGGCGTTATTGGTGCTGGTAAAATTGGTATGCACGCTATTCGTATCGCGCGTGGTTTCGGAATGGATGTTTTAGCTTGTGATGCTTGTCACAATGATTTTCTAGCGGAAACTCTTAATTTTAATTATGTGGAGCTTGAAGAATTACTTAATAAATCCGATGTCATTACTATTCATGTTCCAGCCATACCAGAAACCTATCACCTCATTAACCGGAAAAACATTAAACAAATAAAAAAAGGCGCTATTTTAGTTAATACTGCTCGTGGTTCGATTATAGAAACTGAAGCTCTAATTGAGGCTTTAGATAAAAAAATCTTAGCTGGTGTTGGTTTAGATGTTTTAGAGGAGGAAGATTTGATTATGGAAGAGAAACATTTAATTTGGCGCAAAACTAATGATGAAAAAATGGCCTCGCTAATTAAAAACCACATTTTGTTATCTAAAGACACTGTAGTTTTTACTCCTCATATTGGTTTTTACAGTCAAGAAGCTTGTGACCGTATCACTAAAACTACCATTGAAAATATTAATAATTTTACTGTGGGTAATTTAAAAAACTTAGTAAAATAAATCATTATTCAGCTAGCTGTACTTATAAAGGTGATAGTGCTTTTTGTTCATGGCTTAGTAAAAATTGCGGTTTAGTTGCGGCTAATGATATAAGTGCTAAGCGTCAAGGAGTCTGCCCTAAAGGTTAGTACATACCTAGGTATTCAGAATTCTTTGACTTATTATCAATGGTCATTGGCATTACTTTGAAAGCAACTACTTTAGAAGATGATTTTGCTAGCACTTCTAGTTTCAAGTTTCTATTAGGCGGCTATGATGAATTAGTAAAGTAATAACACCCAACATTCTCAATCTATTAAATAAGCCGTGATTATTGTAATCACGGCTTGGTTATTTTTAGGCTTTATTCAGGTTTATCTATAACAGTATCACCAGATAAAATATAGCTAGCTATTTCAGACAGTTCTCGATAATTTAGATCTTTTATTTTAGATGTTTTTCTTAGAACTTTTTTAATAAGCGGATTATCTCTGCCTACCATAGATTTTATGGCTGCTAATTTGGTGTACCAACAGTCGTCTTTAGTAAGACTTATTAAAGCTTCGTCAATTTTTTCGCTGACACGACCTCTCATAGCTTTGGCTGCAGCCCAACGGATACTTTCTAAATACTCAGTATTATTGCTTAGGAAACTGGTATTATTATTACCGAATTCACCTTCATTTTTAGAGGCCGCAATCAGCACCTCATCTATCGTCTGGCCTGGTCTGGTGCCCAGAGCTTTAAAGGCTTCTTGATGACGATTCCAACGCTTATCCATAGCACACTTGATTAAAGTTTGATCAACCTCTGCTCCTGGACGCTTCGTTAGGGCCTCAATAGCTGGTGCTAAAATAAAAATTTGCTCACTCCAAACACTATCCATTAAGAATCCTGTAATCATTTGGCCCGGCCTTTCAGCCAAGGTTTTAAAAATAACTTTAAAAATTTCATAGTCTGGCAACGCTTGATTGTTAATAACGAATTCCATTAAAAACAAATCTATTATTTTGCCTGGTCTAGAGCCGAGTTCTTTGATAATTGAGAGTTGGAGTGGTCCAGAGCTTTCTTTGGCCGCTGCTATTAAGGCTTGGTCAATTTCTGGACCAGTTCTTGTAAACAGCAATTCTATAGCAACTTCACGATTTGAAATAGCCTTTTTAGTTTTTGATATTATATTTATTAAAATATCTGTTGGCAAGTTCTTGAGAAATGCTAATAATTTATCCTTTTTTAGAACATTAGTTTGGTATTTCTTAACCAAAGAGACAAAACTCTTGATATCTATAGACATAATAAAGCTCCTGATAAATTGTCAAAATACTATTATAAAATTTATTTATTTGTTACCATATAATAATTAGATTGTCAAATTAGTTCGTTCACAAGCATTTCATTTTTTTTACAGTTATGTTAAGGTTATTTGTAGTTAAGCTGAACTAGCTTTAATAAAATTTTATGTTCAAAGAATTTAAAAAGTTTTTACTCCGTGGCAACGTTGTTGATCTGTCTGTTGGTGTTGTTGTTGGTGCTGCTTTCGGTTCGGTTGTTAGCGCTTTAGTTTCTGATTTGTTAACACCTTTTATTTCCGCTATCGCTAGAGTGCCAGATTTTAGTGCTTGGGCGTTTGCTATCAATGGTAGTAAATTTATGTACGGTCATTTTATTAATGCTATTGTTTCTTTTATTTTAATATCAGGAAGCATCTTTTTCTTTGTAGTGAAACCGATGAATATGCTCATCTCTCGTTCTCGTAAAGAAGCACCTTTAGATCCAACGACTAAAAAATGCCCAGAGTGTTTAGCTGAAGTCCCAATTGCCGCTAAACGTTGCCAACATTGTACCCAAGTGATTATTAAATCAGAAAAATAGCCTATGTCTGAATACTATAATGCCAAACGCACAAAAAATGTTTTTGACCCAGAATCCAAAGAAGCTTTCAAAATCAGCCGTTCCAAGATTGACCTTTTTTTAAATTGTCCTCGCTGTTTTTATATTGATCGTCGTTTAGGTGTCGGCTTGCCTCCGGGTTTTCCTTTTAACTTAAACTCCGCCGTAGACGCACTCTTAAAGAAAGAATTTGATATTCACAGAGCTCAAAATACGGCCCATCCACTGATGCAGTCTTACGGCTTAGACTTAGTGCCATTTAAACATGAAATGATGGATGAGTGGCGTGAAAATTTTAAAGGCGTACAGTATCTTCATCAGCCAACTAATTTAATTATTACCGGGGCCGTTGACGATCTTTGGGTGGATCCTAATTCATTAGGTGAAGGGAAATCTCCACTAATCTATGTTGTTGATTATAAAGCCACTAGCAAGTCTACAGAAGTTAATTTGGACGCCGATTGGCAGATTGGTTATAAACGCCAGATGGAGATTTACCAATGGCTCTTGCGTCAGAACGGTTTTAATGTTTCTGATACTGGTTATTTTGTCTATTGTAATGGTCGCACAGATCTATCCGCCTTTGATGGCAAACTCGAATTTGATATCAAAGTTATTCCTTACAAGGGCCATACTAGCTGGGTAGAATCAACCATTGTGTCAATTCACGATTGTTTAATGAATGATCAAATCCCGACCTCGGGGGCTAACTGTGATTATTGCCATTATGCGCAAGCCAGAGGGGTAGTTGAACAATAAATTACCAAAAGATTGTACTCTGCTATTAGATGACCTCCGATCAACGGTGTGGGGCGAGCTTAAAACCGAAGCCATTAAGTTTAGTCAACCTTATTGTTTTGACTTTCGTATTTTGTTCTTGTATAATATTAACATTAATTTTAAATAAATAGCATGACACAATATGAAGCTTTAAATATTATGAAAACCGGTGCCAATGTTTTTCTAACAGGAGAACCTGGCTCTGGTAAAACTCACATCGTTAATGAATATATAGCTTATTTGCGTTCCTGCGGTGTGGAGTGTGCTATTACAGCTTCCACTGGTATTGCCGCTACACATATTAGTGGTATGACTATTCATTCTTGGAGTGGTATCGGTATTAAAACTTCTTTAACTAAACACGATTTAGACAACATCGCTAGCACTGACCGTTTAGCTAAACGTATTAAGTCAGCTAAGGTTTTAATCATTGATGAAATCTCTATGCTTCCACCGTACGCCTTAAATATGGTGGAGGCGGTTTGTCGCCGAGTAAAAAACAGCACCGATCCTTTTGGCGGTTTACAAATTATTATGGTTGGTGATTTTTTTCAATTACCCCCAATTATGGCTAATCAAGCTAATCAAAATTCTGGTGCTTTATTTAATGACAAACCTCAGCGTTTTTCTTATGAATCAATAGCTTGGAAATCAGCCAGCCCAATTATTTGTTATCTTCACGAACAATATCGTCAAGATGATCGCAACTATTTAAGTGTGCTAACAGCTATTCGTGCTAATCGTTTTAGCGAAGAACATTTAAATCATTTAAATCAACGTAAGGTAAATTATGCTGATGCTCCGAGTGATTTGCCAAAATTATTTTCGCACAATGTTGATGTTGACCGCGTTAACGACGAAATGTTAGCTAAGTTATCAACCAAAGGCCGAGTTTTTCCGATGATGTCACAAGGCCCCAAGCATTTGGTAGCTACACTTAAGCGAGGTTGTTTGTCTCCAGAATCTTTAGCTTTAAAAATTGGTGCCTCAATTATGTTCACTAAAAATAGCCCCAAAGGATCTTTTGCCAATGGCACCGTTGGAGTTGTTCAAGATTTTGATAAGTTTATGGGCTATCCAACTGTTTTAACTCGCGGCGGTTTAAAGCTTACTGTGGAGCCTATGGATTGGTTGCTAGAAGAAAATGGTGAGGTCTTGGCTAAAGTCACGCAATTACCTTTGCGTTTAGCTTGGGCCATCACAGTTCACAAGAGCCAGGGAATGAGTTTAGATGGAGCAGTAGTGGATTTAGCTTCGGTTTTTGAATATGGTCAAGGTTATGTGGCTTTGTCGCGCGTTCGTCGTTTATCTGGCTTGCATCTTTTAGGTTGGAATAAGCGAGCTTTTGAAGTTCATCCTGATATTGTAGAACAGGATGTTTTTTTCAAAACTTCCTCAGCTGACGATTTATCAGCTTTTGTTAAAATGCCACGTGCCGATTTAGATAATTTACAAAGTCGTTTTTTACAAATGTGTGGGGGTCGCCCTGGGGCAGGGGCTTTAAAACAAAAATCTACCAGTTTGAAAAAACCGACCGGTGATACCTACCGTCAAACCTTAGCACTTTGGCGTGAAAGCAAAGATCTAAAAGCGATTGTTAAAGCACGTGGGTTATCAGAAAATACAATTATTACGCATTTGGAAAAACTAGGGCAAAAAGGCAAAATTAAACCAGGGGATATGTTGAAGCTGTGTTCCTCAGAGCTTCTGCGTGCTTTACCAGAAATCCATCAGGCTTTCCGTGATTTACAAACCGATAAACTAGGGCCAGTTTGTGCTCATTTTAACGATCGCTATTCTTTTGATGATTTGCGTTTGGCCCGTATGGTTATGAATAAGTAAAAGCAGGTAAGCTTGACTTTTGCCTAAAAAATGTTAAAAAGAACCTAATGTTTATAAGCTCTTTTTAAAATAATTGATCTGAGGTAATTATGTTCGAGAATAGCTCTTTATTAACGCTTAGTTTGTCGTTATTTAGTAGTCTAACATTATTAATTGAATTTTTCATTGCTTTCAGGCATTTTCTAGTGTCGCAACCTGTATTTGTTTTCAACCCCTTCTTTAATACTCGATTACCAGTCGCCTTAGCTATAACAACTATTGGCGGTATTGTAGCCGTTCTAAGTTTAATACCTGTCGGAATTTATGCATCTCAAGATATTAATAACGGTTTAATTTTTTTAGGTTTTTGTTTACTTCTAGAAGTTGTAATCATGAAGTGGTTAATTCATTGGTACAGAAAACTAATTCTTAAAGGTACCGAGGAAGATTGGAACAAACGAGTAGTTTTTATAGGTTGTTTGTTTTTTTTAAACTGTTTCTTGTTGTGGCTGCATTATGTATAGCTATTATTTAAGCGTTCTCCAGAACGCTTTTTTCTTTTTTTAAAGTATGTTATAATTAAGTCAAATAAAAAAATATGAACAAAACAAATTTTTCATTAGCCGTATTATTAATAATTGCGGTTAGCACTATCGTTGTTACTGCTTTATGGAAATCGGGACAAACTAATTCAGAAGACCGTTTTTCGGTGGTCGGCTCCGGCACTGTTTATGCCAAAGCAGATATTGCTAACTTACAAGTTGGTTTCAAAACAGAAACTAAAAAAACTGCCGCTGAGGCTACTACAGACAGTAGTAAAAAAATGAACGGGATTACGGAAGTTTTAAAAAAGTTAGACATTAAAACTGAAGATATTAAGACCACCCAATACAACTTGAATCCTGTATATAACTGGACTGACAGAGCTGGGCAAACTTTAATTGGTTATGAAGTTTTACAAAGTTTAACTTTAAAAATTCGTGATTTAGATAAGATTGGTGAAGTAATTGCCAGAACTACTGAGCAAGGAGCTAATCAGGTTGGTGGCATCAGCTTCACTATTGATGATGAGTTTGCTTTGCGTAATCAAGCTCGTGAATTAGCCATTAAAAAAGCTAAAGAAAAAGCTGAATTAATTTCCAAGCAATCTGGTATGAAATTAGGGGCTATTAAAAGTGTCTCAGAAAACAACAATACTTATCCTGCTATTATGGCTTACAGCAACGCTAAGGCAATGGACTCTGTTGGCAGCGGGGTTGAAAGCATCCCTGCCACTGAAATACAAAGTGGTCAAAATGAAATTAAAGTTGAAGTGACTTTAATTTACGAAGTTAAATAACTAATACATCTATGATGATTTCTAAAACGAAGTCTTTGATAAGTTTTCAAGATTTGTTTGCCCAAGCTTGGAAATATTATTGGCAAAACTTTAATCGATTAATGCAATTAATGCTAATCGCTATCCCTGTGGGTATTTTAGGTATGATTGCTGTAGTTGGTTTTATTAGCTGGGATAGAGTTATCAGTTTAGTTTTAACTAATACCGTTTCCATTCCGATGATTGGGATTGCTGGTTCGCTTATAATGATTGTTAGTTTAATGTTTTTGTCTAGTGCTATTATTTTAGGCTTAGTTATGAAGACGGCTATTTTTTCCATGGTCTTAAAAAAGGACTCTAAAAGTAGCTTTAAACAACTTTGGAAATTAGGGCGAGAAAAATATGAAGCTTATTTTAAAGCCGTTTTTATCGCAGATTTTTTTACTTTATTATGGTCTCTGTTATTAATTATTCCAGGCATAATCAAGGGGTTACAATATTCTTTCGCTGGTCTAGTGGCTTTAGATAAGAAGACTCAAAGCCGAGACGCTTTTAAAGAAAGTCGTCGTTTGATTACTGGTCGTTGGTGGGGTGTTTTCTGGCGTCTTGTTTTGCCAACTATTTTGTTTTCTGTCGGTACCTCTGTTTTGGCTGTAATTATGGGGGCCCAACTAGGCAACAAAATGGATCCAACTTACGGTATTGTTAATAGCACTGCTATATTTTTCTTAACCCCGCTATTTATGGCTTATATAGTTGAATTATACTTAAGTTTAAAGAAGACTAGATAAAGTATTTTATCCCAGCGAAGTTTGGGGATTTCCTCAGCTTAATAGAACGACATTGTTAAAAATAAAAAAACAGAAGATAGAAACCATTTTATCTCTTGTTTTTAGTATTTAGTTGTTCTATTATTTTTATATAAAAAGATTCCAGCTTTCGCTGAGTTAAATCCGAGAAATAAAACCTCGATTTACTGCGTATTATTAAGATAAGCATTATCATGTTAACAGTTAAAAACTGCCCAGTTAAGGCTAGTGACGCTGAGTTAGTTGAATTAGTCTTAGATAATTCTGATTATTTCATCTGCTTGATGGAACGCTATGAAGCTAAACTTAGACGCTATATTTTGCGTTTAGGACGTTTTAGTGCTGAAGATGGGGATGATTTACTCCAAGAAGTTTTTATCAAAGCTTACAAAAACTTGCGAGGCTTTAATATAGAGATGTCTTTTTCAGCTTGGATTTATCGCATTGCTCATAATCACGTCATTAGTCAATTTCGTCATAATTCAGCCCGGCCTTTAACTGTAGAACTAGATACTAATGATAACAGCCTTTTGGCTACAGGCTTACAACTAGATGGGCGTATAGATCAAGTTTTATTAGCTGAAAGTATTAAGCGAGCTTTAGAAAAACTTCGCCCAGCTTACCGTGAAATTTTAACACTCAAGTTTTTAGAGGACAGAAGCTATGATGAATTGGCTGATATTTTACAAAAACCGCCGGGGACTATTGCTACTCTAATTCACAAAGCCAAAAAAGAATTTAAACAACATTGGACATATGAGCAATCTTAGTCAAAGCGTCGCCGATAAAATTAACAAAGAGCAGATCAAACAAAAACCAGTCTGGATTTTTGTCATTCAAAAAATCTTTTGGACGATTCTCTTAGTCTTAAGTGTTGTCTTCGGTGGGGTATCTGTAGCTATCATCGGTTTCTTACTCGTTGAACAAGATTGGGTAGAATTACAGCCTGAGCTGGCTAATCGTATAACCCCTGTGCTGCTAGCCATTCCCTATTTATGGTTGATAATTTTTACCGGCTTAATTTTTCTTTCTTGGTATTATTTTAAACATTTAGGTCGCTGTTATCGGCAGCCGATGTTTAAAGTAGCCGCCTGGGTCTTAAGCTTAAGTCTTGTCATTGGTCTAGGTCTATTGACTTTAGGTTGGGGAGAACGGGTTAATAATTATTTAGCTTCAGCTGTTCCAATTTATAGTCGTAACTTTGACACTCGTCATCATGTTTGGCAACGACCTTTGGCTGGTTATATTTCTGGACAAATTATTCAACTTGGTAGTAATCAATTACGACTAGCCGCTTTAGATAATAAGATTTGGTTAGTTCGCTTAAATGGTGACACGAAGATTGATGCCTTAGCAATTTTAGATCTTGGCGGACAAGTTCGTGTGATTGGCTACCAATTAGCGCCCTTTGATTTTTTAGCCAAAGAAATTAAAGATTGGGATTGCGTTTGTGGTGGTTATTGTGAAAGATGTGGCGGTCATTGTGCTGGTTGTGAAATTAGTTGCCAGATAAAAGAGTCTGGTTGTGGACAACGCAAGAGATAATTTTTCCCAAATTAGAAAAAAACAAACATCAGTTTATCAAAATGTTTGTTTTTTTGTTTTTGAAATTTAAGTTAGCCTTTAATTAGATATCTGATAATAATTACCACTATAATCATTAAGCCCACTACAGTAAAAGCTGTACTTGTTCTAAGTTTGCAGTGCTCTAAGGAGTTGTTCATATTTGATATTGGTGTCTTATTGTATCAGGTTTTTTTACCATTGTTAAAGTCTTTGTTTTTTTGCTATAATAACCAACATGAACAGATTACAAAAATTTAACAAAGCCTTCACACTGCTAGAGGTGGTAATCACCGTTTTTTTGTTATCTGTTTTGGTTGTGGGCGTTGTGGTTTTAATTAATCCGCCCAGGCAATTTGCTAAGTCGCGTAATTTTGTACGGCTAAGTGATATCACGGCCATTAACAAAGCTCTCAATCAATACGCTTTAGAACATAACGGTCAATATCCAACTGGGTTAACTTATCAATTAAAAGAAATTTGTAAGGAAGGTGTTTCAGCTACTCAATGTGCTAGTAGCAACTTGGTAGATCTATCAGTTTTATCGGTTAATCAAAAATATCTACCTAGGCTGCCTTTCGATCCTTTAAGTATTAATCCCTATGGCACTGGTTATTGGATAATAAAATTATCTGGTCGGCAAGTGGCTTTAGAAGCGCCTTTAAGTGAGTTAGGAGAGTTTATTTCCACTCAAGACATAGGAACTTGTCAGGCTGAGTGTGCTAACAAAGCCTGCGGAAGTAGCGATGGATGCGGTGGTGTTTGTGCAGACAACGCCTGTGTGGCCGACCTAGTTAATATAGCTATTAGCGGTTCACCTTCTAACTATAGTTTTGCCAGTTCTGTTTATGATTACCCTGGTTTATTAACTTCTTCTTCTATTTCTAGTGTTACTATAACACCAACAGGAACTGGTGTTATTACGGTAGACGGTCAATCAGTACTTTCTGATACAGCCTCTCCTCCAATTACTTTAGATTTTGGTTTAGAGCAGATTATTCAAGTTAAGGTTTCTGATGTCGGTCAAGCTAGTAAAACCTACACTATAAAAATAAAAAGAAGCAGTCTTGATTTTTATGGACTGGGCGGAATTATTAGTTACAGTGGAGATTATACTATTCACACTTTTAAGTCTAGTGGAATTTTTTCAGCCATCGGTCAAGGTAGAATAGATTTTTTGATTGTTGCTGGTGGTGGTGCCGGAGGCTTTGGTAGTGGTGGCGGTGGTGGTGCTGGAGGCTTTATTCATGTCGTGAATAGTAGTATAACTAGTGGAGACAAAATCGTAACAGTTGGCATGGGTGGTACTGGCAATGTGTTTTATGGTGATGGACAAAACAGTAATTTTCTGAATTATACAGCCGTTGGTGGCGGCGGCGGTGGTCCAAATTATTTAGTTGGACGGTTTGGTGGCTCAGGTGGTGGTTCGGGGTATAGTAATTATGGGATGAGCTCTAGCGTTATTGGACAAGGTTCGGATGGCGGTATGGGGAACCCTCTTTATAACAGAGGAGGTGGAGGCGGTGGTGGCAAACAGCGTGGCGAATCATCAAGCAGTGGCGGTAGTGGCGGGAAAGGTATTGCCAGTTATATGACAGGTCAGTTAGTTTTGTATTGCGGTGGCGGCGGTGGCGGTAGTTTTAAAACTACAACTCCTGGCGTTGGCGGCGACGGTGGTGGTGGTAATGGTGGCAAAGGTACTAAAGGTTTTTCAGCCACACCTAATACAGGCGGTGGCGGCGGCGGTGGCGGAGTTGATGGTCGTACTTCGTTTGATGGTGGCGACGGTGGTTCGGGAATTGTTACTATTAAGTACCTAACACCGAAATAGTATCAGCTAGGTTTTAGTGATGTTTTAAAACCATTGTAGTGATTTTTTATTTATGTTATAATAAAAATATATTATTAATCTTATGCTAACACAAGGAGGAAAAAAAAGCCTTACTAAATCTAAGACTAAAAAATCGTCAGTTGCTCCGGCAATAGTCAAGCGATCTGCCGTCTCAGTTAAAACGCCAAGTTACTTAAGCACGTCTGTTGCTAAAAATCCAACCAAGCCTGTGATTGGTCGGCAGCTTTCTAAACCGACCACTAGACTAGCAGCTTTACATCGGGATTTTATTTCTGATGAAAAAAATGATTTTCGTTATAGTTTAGGTCATGTGCTTGCTAGCTCATTTTCTGGTTTTGTTGGCGGCATTGTAGTTTCTTCATTGATTTGGGTCCTTATCGTCAATGTTTTATTTTTGGACTAAAGTTAAACGCCATATTAAAAGACAGCGACCAAAAGTTGTACCTGCTGATTTACATCGGGTGCGGGTTTTGATTTTAAACAGAGTGGAATTTTTTAATAAGCAATTAAATTTTAAAATTGGAAGAATTAGTATTCGTAATCAAAGAACGCGTTGGGGTAGCTGTTCTAGTAAAGGCAATCTTAATTTTAATAGTCACTTAATTAATTTGCCTTTAGAATTATTAGATTATGTTGTCGTTCATGAGCTCTGTCATTTAAAACAACTCAACCATAGTCAAGATTTTTGGTTATTAGTTGAGCAAGTTTTACCAAATTTTAGGCAATTAAGAAAACAACTTAAAACCTATCATATTCAATAGTTTTATTTTTAAATAAATCTGCCAATAGGCAGTTTTTGTTTAAAATAAAGCAAAATTAAGTATTTTGCTGTCTGTATTTAGCCGATAGTCTGTTTTCTGGACCCTTTGGTATAGGATAATTGACAAAAATGCTAATTTATGCTAGTATGAAGAATACTAAAATTGTATTTTATTTTAAGCTATATGGATTTACAAAACTTTTTAAATCTTTACCGTTCTCGTCAGCGGTTTATTTGGACCGTAGTGTTAACTGTCA
The DNA here is from genome assembly GCA_002778705.1 of Candidatus Falkowbacteria bacterium CG10_big_fil_rev_8_21_14_0_10_37_14. Taxonomy (GTDB): domain Bacteria; phylum Patescibacteriota; class Patescibacteriia; order Patescibacteriales; family Patescibacteriaceae; genus 1-14-0-10-37-14. Next base: position 57,448 of record PFAM01000023.1, read on the forward strand.
TGTTGATTACTACCGCTTTAAGTTTGGTGCAATCTCTAAAATATCGTTCAACTTTGCGTTTGTTAGTTGTCCAAGATAGTTCTACTACTACCGATACTTATGCTGTAATGCGTTCTACTGAATATCTTAGTAAAATTTTAGCTAAAGTCAGTTACTCTACTAGTTTTGCTGACCGAGTTTTAACCGATAATCCTAATATTGATCGTGCTTATTTTGGTAACACAAGCCAGCAACTATCTAAGCGTTGGCAAAGCTCTTTGGTAGTCATGGCCATCAATGAAACCGGTATTATTGAAATTAATGGTTTTCATCCTAATCGCGATCAAGCTGAAAAAATTGCTCGTGGTGTTGGCGCTCGTTTAATTTCTGCTAACACTGATTACCATGGCTTAGGTACTGCGGTAAAAATTAAATTATTAGATGACCCTATTACCTCCAATTATCCAGTCCGTCCTAATTTACTAGTTAATTTATTTTTAGCTCTAGTTGTTGGTTTAATCTCTTCTTTCGCTTGGATTTATTTGCGTCGAACAGCAGAGTTTGAACAAGAAACCTATGTTAACTATAACCATAATTCTGATTTATCTCAGCCGAATATGGAAGATAAGCCGTCTATAAGCGAATCTTTTCAGCCTGAAGCTGACGAATTATTGCCTTGGACTGAAAACTTTGAGCCTGAGGCAAGAATTCAAGATTTATTACGACAATAAGATAGTTTTGTCGTTCCCGTTTAGCTCGGTCTTGACTTAGTTAAACGGGGGCGATAAGCTTACCAATTAAACAGACCTTTGAAAATTAAATAAATTATACACAATTTAGGAGGTTGTCGTGAAAACAATCTATGTGCTTTTAGTATTATTACTGCTGTGGTCGACAACCGGTTGGTCACAGATTAAACTCACCAGTGATCCTCAAGTTGAGGAGGATCTTATGATTATGCCAGAGTCTTGGTTCATTGAATTAAATTATCACAACGTGTTTGATGATAATTTTTCCAGTGATGCTATTACTGGCGATGCTGGTTGGTATATTATTACCAATCAAGATGCGAGTTGGCCTGGGATTTGGGACGATGCTCTTTTGGACATTGGCCCAATTGTCGGGTTAAAGATGAACTCAGGAATTGAAAGTGACCAAAAGTATTCTGAAAATATTATACTTTGGACAATTGGAACTTCTCTGAGATTAAGGTATTCGTTAAGTCAGTTAACTTTGAATTTACAGGGCGGTCAGTTGATCGGCAAGTTTAATCATTTAACAGGTTTTGAACGAGTACGAAAAGACGCTGTATGGTCGGCTGAAATCATTTACGAATCAAATGCTGGTAGGTTACAAGGACAGTTTTGGTTGACTGCTTGGCAAATGCGTTTAATAGGTTCGACACCTTGGTCGCCGCAAGTTCCTTTGGACTGGGGTTTTAACGAATTAACTCACAATGTGGGTGAAGGTGCTACTAATACTTATTCAGTGCATGCTTCGGCTAGCTTAGACATTTTTGATATACCAATGTCTGATATTATATTATTGCCAATATCCATTAAGGGTAGTGGCGGAAAGTATAACGAAAATATCAAATATTTTGGCTTAGGTTTTGGCTTAGGAGTTTTAGTTAATAATCGTCCAGCTGTCGGGCTTTACTTAGAAAAGTTGTGGGGTTGGGATAACTCTAAGTTTGATAATTGGAATTTAAATTTTAAGTTTCATTTATCATTTTTCGAAACAATTTGGTGGAATACCACAGGAGGATACTAGGATGAAAAGAATTATAATTGTTTTACTTGGGGCTGGTTTATTAATCATAGCAGCCTCTTGCGGTTCCGCTAATAACGGAATTAGTGCCAGTAAAAAGAAAAACGGCACGACTGATGTTAACGGCTTAATAAAAAACATCGCCGGTTACAATCCAAACTTAAATGTGTTTGGAACAGAAAAGCTCTACACAGGTGGTTTACCACCAAACGCTAAACTTGTTATTATTAAACCTGTTAGGGGTGTTTATAACATTAAAGACTCTGGAATCAGGTATGTCTTTCAGCTTAAGGATACACTTTTTAACAAAAAAAGTTATCTCTGGGTGCTCGAAGTAACTAATGACTCTCGAATCGGCACTCCAATTGTGATGGACGGTGACGCTCCAAAAAGTGCTTCAAGCACAAGTACTTTAGGTATGAAAACCTTTGATATCTATGGCTCTACCATTAAAGCTGTAAATATTGATGATGGTAAAACTGTTATGGTTAAACCACACAGGTTATCATTTATGCTTTCTGCTGATCAAGCAGAGAACTTAGTCTTGTATAGCTACAACGGCCAAGATATGCTAATCAGGCCTCTGACTCAAGAGTCTCAAGTTGGCAGCAATTTTAAAGTTAAGGCCGTTACCATTGATTTAAGCTTTGGTAATCGTTTTACCTTTATGACGGCCGATGGGAAATTTCCTAATGTCAGTCCTCAGTTAGTTAGTCAAGGTCATCCTAAGCTAGATGGCATAGTTTTAGTTAAAAATGATCTTGGTAATGAACCATTTTACTTGTTTGAAGTAATTAGTACTGAGTCAACAACCCTCCAAACTAAAGGTGGTAGTTGTCAAATAAATGGTGATTGTAGTGGTTACTATGGATTAGAATTACCTCCAGCTAGACAAGCACTGGATGCTAATTATCCTGATGGATACATTAGATTAGATGTTTGTGATGTCTATAAATCAGACAAGAGTTTATTTTTAAGGCTTTTATCTAGTGGAGCCATTGGCTTTGATAGATCTAGCGGTGCCAACCAATCAACAGTTAGAATTAGATGGCAAGATTTAAAATTTCTTAGTCCAAGGCTTTGGTTTAAATATAAAAACAAGATTATTTATCCAAAAACAAAGATACAATAAGCGTCTAAATTAAGTCTTGATCAACTAAAAAATAAGTTATTTGTCAAAATATAATATTTTAGGCAAACACTAGAATAAGTAATTTATTACAAAAATATCAAACAGGTTATTGAAAAATAGCCTGTTTTTTCTTTTTTACCTTAAGTGCTCCTGTAGTCCTTTAAGGCAATTAGTAACATTTATACAGTAATAATTTAATATAACATCTTGCTTTGCTAAAAATCATAGTTATTGTTATACTATAGCTATGAAAAGTCATTTAATTTGGTCTCCAAGAATTACAGCTCTAAGCTTGTTGTTTTTAGTTAACGGTGGTTTTTTATTGTCTGTAATTTTTTTTGGTTTTAATTTTGCGCTTTATTTAATAACAGCTTTAATTAGCCTGTCTTTGGCTTTATGGCAACCAGGCGGTGCTCTTTTAGCTATTATTTCTTTAACAATTGTTTTTGCTAAAGTTTATACTCTTCAGCCGGTAGTTTTAGGTCAAGCAGAATATAAGTTTTTTTTGCTGGATGTCTTAATGATTGGCACTTATTTAGGTGTGGTGTTCAGAAGATTTTTAGGTCAGTCAAAGTGGCGCTGGCGTTCTATGGATTGGCTATTAATTTCCTGGTTTGCTTTAACTGCTATTTATGGTTGGCTGAGTTGGACAATTTGGTATGGTCAAGAAAATCTTATTATTAGTTCTCTTAAGAATTACGGGTTTTATCCTCTGTTATATTTTGCCACACTTTATTTAATAAACACCAAAACCAAACTAAAAGAATTAGCGGTCACAGCTGGTGCTTCAGTTGTCTTAACTATCGGTTTTTTAATCTACGGCCTTGCCGCTGGCCAAGGTTGGGGCACTGAAATAACACCTTTAACCACTGAAGGTAGCCGTTTATTAGATTTTGATCACGCTTTTTATATGTCCTTAGCTGTTATCGGTGCTGTTGCGTATATTTTATACGGCCTTAAAAATAAATGGCGTAATTTCTGGATTTTGGTTATTCCGGTTCTAGCTTTTGGCATCACCGCTTCATTAATGCGTCATCTTTGGATTGCTGGTGGCTTCGCGACCCTATTTTTTATTTGGCTAGTTGTTAAAGATCGTAGTGCACAATTAAAACGCTTGCTTCTGGTTTATACGGTCAGCGGAGCTATTATGACGTTAGCTATTTTTTTAGTAACAGGGGTTTTGCCTAATTCTGCCTTAAGCCAAAGATTTAGTGAAGCTAGAAACTCTTTATCTGCTCGTGCTTTCTCTTTGTCCAGCTCTGATACCAGTGTTTCTTGGCGTAGCTCTGTTTGGCAAAGCGTTTGGCGTGATTATCAAGAACAGCCAGTTTTAGGTTTAGGTTTTGGACAAAAGGTTTTTATAGATATGCCTGATTACTTAGACTATGTAGAGTTGCGTAATGTTCACAATTCTTTCTTAGCCGTCTTTATGCAGATGGGGATTTTGTCATTCTTAGTGTTAATGGCTTTTGGTTGGAAATTATGGTCAAGTTTAATTCGAGAAGCTAAAGGTGGGCTAAGGCCTTGGAATATTGCCATGGCTACTATGCTGTTATTTTGTGCCGTCGCTTTTTTGTTCCAGCCCTATCTTGAAGCTAATTTTTTTAATGTAATTTTTTGGGTCTTAACCGGCGTTAGCCGTCGTCTTTATGAAGGTTTTACTAGTTAATAAATTTAATTTTGTTAAGGGCGGAGCAGACAAATACTTTTTAGATTTGGCTGGCTGGTTAAGTGCCGAGCCAAACATAGAAGTAGCTAAGTTTTGTATGCGTCACCCAGACAATTTTCCTGATAAATACAGCAAATACTTTGTTAGTCAAGTAAATTATTCTAAAATAAGTTTTCATGAAAAACTGCGTTCGGCAATGCGTTTGCTTTGGAGCACAGAGGCTGCTCGCCAGTTTGAAAAATTACTAAAAGATTTTAAGCCAGATGTAATTCATATTCACAATATCTATCACCAAATTTCGCCATCTATTCTGCCAATAGCTAAAGCTCATGGCATTCCGGTGGTGATGCATATTCATGATTACAAGCTAGTTTGTCCTAATTATAAAATGTTTACAAATGGTCAAATAGACGAAAGTTGTAAATCAAAAAATTATTGGCGTTGTGTGGTCAATCGTTGTGTTAAAAATTCATTTCTTAAAAGTGCTCTAGTGGCTCTTGAAATGTCTTTGCACCACAGCTGGCTCAAAGTTTATGAAAAAAATATCGATTTATATTTATCGCCATCTAAGTTTGTTAAAGAAAAGTTAGGGGAGTGGGGCTGGCCCAAAGAGCAAATTAAAGTTGTTCCACACTGCATCGAAGCCTATAAATACAAACCATCATACACTTTGGGTGATTACTTTTTATTTTTTGGCCGACTTGATACTGAAAAAGGCGTCGATTTATTATTAAAAGCTTTCAAGCAAGCCAAACAACAAAAACTTAAACTTAAAATTGTTGGCTCTGGTCCAGAACGTAAAAATTTAACCAATCTAGTTAAGGAGTTGTCTTTGCAAAATCGGGTAGAGTTTATTGGCCCAAAGCACAGCGACGAATTAAATAAAATTATTCGTGGCGCCTATACTGTGGTAGTTCCCTCACGTTGGTACGAGGTCTTTGGTTTAGTTAATTTAGAAGCCGCCGTTTTAGGTAAATTAGTAATCGCTGCGGATATCGGCGGTATTCCTGAAGTGATTAGCAATGGCCACTCTGGTTTGTTGTTTAAAGCTAATTCGGTTGACGATTTGGCGACTAAACTAGACTGGTGTGCACATAATCCGGGGCAGGTAGAAGATTTTGCTCGCGAGGCCAGGCGTTATGTGGAAACTAATTTTAGCCAATCCAAGCACATCGCTAAAATCCTGGCTATTTATAAAGATTTGGTGGATAAAAAATAAAAAAAATGTTAAACTGATGTATATACGCAAAGCCTTTACTTTAATAGAGTTATTAGTCGTCATCGTCATCATCGGCGTCTTGGCTACTTTAGCGATAGTGGCTTTGTCTTCGGCTCGTGGTAAAGCACGTGATGTCAGACGGCTTTCTGATCTTAAACAAATTTCTACGGCCTTGGAATTATATATGGCTGATGAGAATGTATATCCCATGCTCATTACTCCGGGTCAGCCAATGGTCGGTTTAACTTCCGGTAAGACTTACATGAGCAAAGTACCGACCAACCCTGGTGGTTCTTCTAATGTGCAAGCTAATAATCCTTATAGTTATTTTAGTAATGGCTCCAAATATACCTTAAGAACTTATACTGAAAATGGCGTTAATGATTTGCCGGCCGGTGGTAAAATTGTCGCCAGTAGTGTCGGAGTCAAAATGGCGGAAAATACTGACAGTATAATTTGGGACACTGATTTAACATTTGGTGGAACTTTAGTCGGTCATTACGCACTTGATGGCAATACAGGCACTAGAGATTTAGCAGGTAACAGTACTGTATCAGCTATCACGGCCAGCGGAGGTGTTTCTACTACAACTGGTAGATTTGGAGAAGCTGAAGGCGCTTACAGTTTTAATGGAACCACGGGTTATGTATATTCAGTAAATCCCAGTGAAATTAATTTAACTAACATAACAGCCAGCGTTTGGTTTTATCCCTATACCATGCAAGAAGATTTTGCTGGTTTATTTTTTGCTTTAAGTGGTCATAGCTCAAGAAATAGAGTACTGCTTACAGGGAGTAAGCTTTACACGCAGTTTGTATATTCCAGTGCAGGACAATCAAATGTTTACACTACTAATTCAGTGAATTTTAATCAGTGGAATTACATGGCCTATGTTTTTGACGGCACTACTGAAAAAATATATTTGAATGGTGTTATCACAACGACTACCAAGATAGACACCTTGGTAGGCGACGGTACAGCTCTTACAATAGGCAGGGGCTCAAGCTCAATCTATTTTTTTAATGGTTTAATGTCTGATGCCCGTGTTTACAGGAAAGCTCTATCACCAGATGAAATAACTCAACTTTATAACGCCACTAAGCCTTAAAAGTTATTTTAAAATAACTTTACAACTTAATTAAAGTATAATAGAGTTTTGTTTGCATTTAGCTCCGTGAATATGGGAATCTTTTTAAGCAGTAATAAAATAATTCTACTGCAATAAAAATAATCAAAAATAATAATCTTTTAGCCAGCTTCTTTATGTTTAATTAATTAGTCTTAGAATGTTTAAACTAATAAAAAAATCCAATAAAAACGATGCCAGACTTGGAAAATTGACCACGGCACATGGCGTATTAGCCACGCCGTTCTTTATGCCAGTCGGAACTCGTGCTGCCGTTAAATATATTAGCAGTGAAGATATCCGTAAGCTTGGCTCCAAAATAGTTTTATCCAACACTTATCATTTAATGCTTAAGCCAGGCGAGCAGTTGATTAAAAAGCTGGGTGGCTTGCATAAGTTTATGGACTGGAACGGCTCTATTTTAACCGACTCCGGGGGCTTTCAAGTTTTTTCTTTGGCCGGAAAAAACGCCAAAGGTCAGAACTTAGTTAAGCTAACTGAAGAGGGTGTCCAGTTTAGTTCGCATATCGACGGCTCTAAGCATTTTTTAACACCAGAAAGTTGTTATGATATTCAGCGTGCTTTGGGTGTCGATATTGCCGTTTGTCTTGATGAATGCGTGGCTTTGCCGGCTAAGCGGGAATATGTCGCCAAATCAGTAGAGTTAACCAGCAGCTGGGCAAAAAGAGCCAAAGATCATTACCAAAAAATCAAAGGTGCTAAGCCTTTATTGTTTGCCGTGGTGCAAGGTGGACTGGAAAAAGATTTGCGCTTAAAAAGCTTAAGTGATTTGTCGGCTCTAGATTTTGATGGCTATAATATCGGCGGTTTATCTGTCGGTGAATCACCAATAGAGATGTATAAAGTTTTAGATTATCTAGTGCCCGAAATGCCAGCTGACAAGCCACGATATTTAATGGGTGTTGGTTATCCAGAAAATATTATAGAAGCTGTAAAGCGGGGAGTGGATATGTTTGATTGTGTTATTCCTACTCGTGAAGGCCGCCACGGTCGTGTTTTTGCCTGGGCTAAAAATGGCGAAATCAAATTAGCCAAAACTTTATTTAGCTCCAAAATTAGTACTGGTGACTTCTATGAAATTTTAAATTATAAAAACGCCAAGTTTGCGACAGATAAATCACCAATCAGTGCTCAGTCTAAGTTTGTTGAATTACGCAATTATTCCAAAGCTTATTTACATTATTTATTCAAAGTAGAAGAACCAATGTCTGCTCGTTTAGCTAGTTTACAGAATCTAGAATTTTATTTAGAATTAATGTCAGCCATTCGTCACTCTTTAAGGTAGTTATGAAGCCCTTGTCAAATTAAGATTTTTTAAGTTATATTAAAACTCAAACTAATTTCAAATTTTATCTGTATGCTTACTTCTCAAGAACTTCGTGATAAATTTCTACAATTTTTTAAAGAACATAACCACGCTATTATTCATAGCGCTAGTTTAATTCCAGAGAATGATCCAACCGTGCTGTTTACTACAGCCGGTATGCATCCTTTAGTCCCTTATTTACTGGGCCAAGTTCACCCAGCTGGCGTTCGTTTGGCCGATGCGCAAAAATGTATTCGTACTGGGGATATCGATGAAGTCGGAGATACCACTCATCTAACCTTTTTTGAAATGTTAGGCAATTGGTCTTTAGGTGACTATTTTAAAGCTGAGTCTATTGCTTGGAGTTGGGAGTTTTTAACTGATACTAAATGGCTTGGCTTAGATAAAAATCGTTTAGCGGTTACTGTCTTTGAAGGGGATGCTAATGCACCTTTTGACCAAGAATCTTATGATTTATGGCGTAATGTTGGCGTAGCTGAATCACGAATCGTGCGTTTAGGCAAAGACGACAACTGGTGGGGGCCAGCAGGTCTTACCGGACCATGCGGACCTGATACCGAGATTTTTTATTGGACAGGTACAACTCCGGTTCCTAAACAGTATGATCCAACAGACAAGAACTGGGTAGAAATATGGAATAATGTCTTTATGGCCTATAATAAGACGACTAATGGAATTTTTGAACCCTTAGTTCAAAAAAATGTCGATACTGGCATGGGTCTAGAACGTATCTTGTGCGTTGTTAATGGTATTAGTGATATTTATCACACCGATTTATTCTCATTGGCTATTTTAAAGTTAGAAAAATTATCAGGACTTAAATACAATGATAATCCTACTGCTTTTCGAGTGGTAGCGGATCATTTACGCGCTGCTGTAATGATTATTGGTGACAGTAAAGGTGTCACGCCTTCTAATTCTGATCAAGGCTATGTTGTTCGCAAATTAATTCGTCGAGCTATTCGTTTTAGCCGAGTTTTAAACATTAATGGTGATTTTTGTGGTGAATTAGCTCAAATTTTTATTAATATTTTTGCCACCGCTTATCCAGAAATAGCAACTAACCAGGCTAAGATTTTAACCGAATTAGCTAAAGAAGAAAAACAATTTAGTTCAGCTTTAGCTAACGGTTTAAAACAGTTTAATAAATTTACTACCGATTTATCTGGGACAAAGGCTTTTGATTTGTACCAAACTTATGGCTTTCCTTTGGAAATGACTATTGAATTAGCTATGGAAAAAGGCTTTAAAGTTGATATAGCTGGCTTTGAAACTGAACTAGCTAAACATCAAGATTTGTCAAGAACAGCTACCGCAGGTCGTTTCAAGGGTGGTTTGGCTGACCACGGAGATACCACCACTCGTTTACATACAGCCACTCACTTATTACTAGCCGCCTTACGCCAAGTTTTAGGGGATCATGTTTATCAAAAAGGTAGTAATATCACAGCCGATCGTTTGCGCCTAGATTTCTCTCATCCTGACAAAATGACCGAAGAACAAAAACAACAGGTAGAAATCCTAGTTAATAGAGCTATTAGTCAGGCTCTGCCAATTAACTGCGAAGAAATGGCCTTAGATCAAGCTAAAAAAATTGGAGCTATGGGTGTTTTTGAATCTAAATATGATGACAAAGTTAAGGTTTACAGTATCGGTAAAGGCGAGACTTTATTTAGTAGAGAAATTTGTGGTGGTCCTCATGTAGCCAATACTAGCGAATTAAAGCATTTTGCTATCCAAAAAGAAGAGGCTAGTTCGGCTGGAGTTCGCCGCATCAAAGCAATTTTAGTAGAGTAATTTTTAAATTTAAAATCGATATTTTTCCCCAGTTTATTTAAAAATTACAAAAACACAAAACTAAAAACCCTTAGACTTTAGTATAAACAATGTATTAAAATAACAATTATTGTTTAATATAAGCCATAAATAATTAATGAGCTTCCTTTTCTGTCGGGGCTTGACATATTCAGCTTTTAACCATATAATTAGCAAAGACAATAAATTATTCATTAAGAATAGTTTCTTGCCTGGTTTTGGTAGCAATCTAAAGTTTACCAAGATTTTTTTGTTTCAACATGACAGATAACCAGGGAAATTCTAAAGATTTTATCGAAGTTGTCGGTGAAATTGTAGAAATGCTACCCGGAGCTTCTTTTCGGGTTAAACTTAATAATGATCATGAGCTTTTAGCCCATCTTTCGGGAAAAATGCGCATGAATAAGATTCGTCTTACCTACGGTGATAAAGTTAAGGTTCAGATGAGTCCTTACGACTTAACTAAAGGACGAATCATTTTCCGTTTATAATTACAACAATATGAAAGTACGGGCCAGTGTTAAAAAAATCTGTAAAGATTGCAAGGTTATCCGCCGTAAAGGCAGAGTATGTGTTATTTGTGCCACTCCTAAGCACAAACAAAGACAAGGATAAGTAATAAGCTTATCAAGTTTGTAAAGTTTATCAAGTTTATAAAGTTCACCAAGTGTATAAGGTTTATCAAGTTTATCAAGTAGTGGATATTTAAAAGAATAAAAATATCACTTTATAAACTTTACAAACTTTATAACTTTCAACTTATTATATGGCAGTAAGAATCTCCGGTGTTGTTATTCCTAATGACAAAAGAGTGGAAATCGCTTTGACCTACCTTTATGGCATTGGTTTAACGCTTTCTCAGAAAATTTTAGAAATTAACAAGATTAGTCCAGACACTCGCGTGAAAGCGCTAAGTGACGAAGAAGCTAATCGTTTGCGTGCTTACATTGAAAAGACCTACAAGGTAGAAGGTGATTTACGCCGTGAAGTTTCTAACAATATCAAACGTTTGAAAGATATTGGCTCTTATCGTGGTAGCCGTCATGCTAAAAAGTTACCGGTGCGCGGTCAAAGAACTAAAACAAATAGTCGTACCGTGCATGGCAATGTCCGTCGCACCACTGGTTCCGGACGCAAGCTGACCGGACAGAAAACCTAATTAAGATAGTATATGACTGATGAACAATTGGCTCAAGGCCAGGAAGTAAAATTAATTAACATCGACAGCGATCTGCCGGAAGCGGCCGAAACAGCTCCAAGTAAGGATCTGATGGAAGATTTGCCAGAAGATGTTAAAAAGAAGCTCGAAAAAAACAAAGCCGCTCGCTTAGCTAAGATCAAAAAAGGTAAAGGCAAAAAAACCAAAAAGGTTGAACGCAAGCTATCTGTTGGTAAAGTTTTTATAAAATCTTCTTACAATAACACCATTGTTACTATCACCGATCTTGATGGTAATGTTGTTTCTTGGGCTAACGCCGGCTTAGCTGGTTTCAAAGGTCCTAAAAAATCAACCCCTTATGCAGCTCAAATCATTACCCGTATTGCTGTGGCACGTGCTAAGGAATTAGGTTTAAATGAAGTTAGTGTTTTTGTTAAAGGTGTTGGCACCGGTCGCGAATCGGCTGTCCGTGCATTAAACGCCAATGGTTTAAATGTTACTTATATTAAAGATATTACCCCCATTCCTCATAACGGCTGTCGCGCTCGTAAGCCGAGACGGGTTTAATTCCTACATCTATGGATTCTACATGTACAGCGTGCCGGTCTGCCGGTAAAAAATTAATGCTTAAGGGTGAAAAGTGCAACTCTCCGAAATGTGCTTTGGTTCAACGTAATTACCCAGCCGGTTTTCATGGCAACAGCACCAAGCGTAAAAATAAAGTAAGTCAGTTTGGTCAACAGTTAGCTGAAAAACAACATGCCAAAAAGATTTATGGTATGCGTGAAAAACAATTTCGTTTATTTTTTGAACGCGGTAATAAAAAGGGTGGCGATGCCGGTGAAAACTTGTTGCGTCTTTTGGAAATGCGTTTAGACAATGTTATTTATCGTTTAGGTATTGCCAGTTCCAGACCACAAGCTAGACAAATGGTTAGCCATGCTCAATTTTTAGTTAATGATAAAAAAGTTAACATAGCTTCTTATATTGTTAAAGAAGGGGATATTATTAAGATTAAAAAATCTAAACGTTCCAAAAAAACTTTTGTTGATGTTTTAACTAAAGTTAAAGCCGCCCACATTCCTGGTTGGTTAAATTTTGATGTATCTGAAGAATATGGTAAAGTTTTACATGCTCCAGGTGAAGCTGATTTTGACAAAACTATTAACCGTCAGGCTATCGTTGAGTTTTATTCCAAATAATAATAAGTTAATAAAGTTCATGAAGTTTATGAAGCTTATGAAGTTAGGAAAATTAAGTGTGAATTTAAACCCGTGTATGCCTCATACTAAACTTTACAAACTTTAAACTTTACAAACTTTTAACTACTTTTATATGAACAACATCGCTTTGCCGAAAAAAATAGAGTTTCAGGCCGGTGACAAACCTTTTCAAAAGATTGTGACCATTGAGCCGATGTATCCGGGCTATGGTATTACTTTAGGTAATTCTTTGCGCCGTGTGTTATTGTCTTCTTTACCAGGGGCTGCCGTTATTGGTGTTAAAATCGCCGGTGCTGACCATGAATTCATGGCTTTACCTAATGTCAAAGAAGATGTTTTGGAATTAATTTTAAACTTAAAACAGTTACATTTAAAAATACATAGTGACGAAACAGTTTGCTTACGCTTAGAAGCTAAGGGTGAAAAAACTGTTACCGCTGCTGATTTTGAGAAAAACAGTGATGTCGAAGTGATGAACCCTAAGTTAGTTTTAGGGCATATCACTGATATGGCCGGTAATCTGTCTATGGAAGTCTATGCAACCAAAGGCTTAGGCTACGAAACTTTAGAAACCCGAGAAGACCGTAAAAAAGAGTTAGGGTATATGGAAATTGATTCCATTTTCTCTCCAGTTCGCTATGTTGGTATCAATGTAGAAAATACTCGCGTTGGTAAAATGACTAACTGGGATAAATTAACTTTGGATATTATTACCAATGGGACGATAGAGCCAGAAGAGGCTTTCCGTCAGGCGGTAGATATTTTAGTAAGCCAATTCAGAGCTCTGGCACCGAAAAGTGCTGACACTAGCCTGGAAGAGGATAAAGAATAACCAATATGCGTCACAGAGTAAAAGGTAAAACCCTAGGCCGGACCAAAGCCCCACGTGAAGCCATGTTAAATAATTTGGCAGCCAGCATAGTGATTTACGAAAAAGTTAAAACTACTGAAGCCAAGGCTAAAACTGTTAAGTCAATGGTAGAAGTTATGATTACTAAGGCTAAAAAAGGTGATCTAGCAGCTCGTCGTCAATTGATTGCTACTTTACGTCAACCTTTAGCCGTCAAAAAATTGATGGAAGTTTTAGGTGATCGTTATAAAACCCGTCCAGGTGGTTACACTCGCATCGTCCGTTTGGGCGCTCGTATGGGTGATGGAGCCGAGATGGTGCAAATTGAATTAGTCTAAGCATATGAATAAACCTTTTATCAGAAAATTAATAAAATTAGATGCGACAGATAAGCCCATGGGTCGTTTAGCTACTCACATCGCTTTATCTTTACGCGGTAAAAATGAACCAGAGTATGAACCACATTTGGATCATGGCGCTATTGTAGAAGTTTCTAATGTAGCTAAAATGTCTTTCTCTGGTCACAAATTAGACCAGAAGGTCTATCATCATTTCTCTGGTTACCCAGGTGGTTTAAAAACCAGAAAGATGAGCGATATTATGGCTAAAAACCCAGCCGATGTCTTACGTCGTGCTGTTCGCGAGATGTTACCAGATAACCGCTTGCGTCAACCGATGCTGAACAGATTAAACATCAAATAATATATGACTAACGAGATAAAGCCTGTGGCGGCTAAGGCGGTCAAGTCCAAGGCAGCAAAGAAAGAAACAACTGAAATCAAAAAGTTCAGTGGCAAATATAAAAGTGTGATGGGTAAACGCAAAGCTGCTGCCGCTCAATTGCGTATTTTTGAAGCAGGTAGTGGTATTATTGTGGTTAATGGCAAAACAGCTGAAGATTATTTCAGCGCTGCCGAGTTAAACGCTTTAATGATGCCAATCAAACTAACTGGTTTAAATCTAGATATTTCTGTTATCGTTAGTGGTGGTGGTAAAAAGGGTCAAGCTGAAGCTATTCGCCACGCCATTGCTAAAGCCATGATTGAAACTGACCCAGCCTTACGCCCAATTTTAAAGGCTCGTGGTTGGTTAACTCGTGATTCTCGTATTAAGGAACGCAAGAAACCTGGTTTGCGTCGTGCTCGCAGAGCCCCGCAATGGTCAAAACGTTAAAATATATTCACTCAAAAATCTCTTCAATTTTTATCGAAGAGATTTTTTTATAGCCTTGATTTGTCAAATTTTTAGTGTTAAACTACTAAAATAGTTATCGGTTTTAATTTTTAGTTCTTTTAATTATACAGGAGACGTTATAATGAACGCCAAAGATAAGCCCGTCGATCAAGCAATCGACAAAAAAATTTACTCTTCCTTAGATGATGGCCTGTATGCCAAAAATTTTGAAGCTTTTTTTGATTCCAAATGTATACCTAAAGATGAACAAGAGGTTGAAGAAATTATGGAGCTTCAAAAACGTTTTAGACTTTTTTAAGGTTTAATATGAAAATCTTTTTTCTGCTTACCCTTAATTAAAAATCCGCCTAAATAATTTAGCGGATTTTTATTTTTTTAAAAGAATGATATAATAAAAACATGACATTTAATGATGAACAGCTAGCTATAATCAACGAAAAAACAGGGGCCATTTTAGTTTCAGCACCGGTCGGCACTGGCAAAACCGCAGTCTTAGTCGAACGAGTAGCGAGAGCAATAGAAGAGGGGTTAGATCCATCCTCTGTTTTATGTTTAACCTTTACTAATCGTGCTGCCGAAGAAATGAAGAGTCGCTTAAAGCCTAGATTAGACGATCCGGCAACTTATAACGATATAACCATTACTACTTTTCATGGTTTTTGTGCTATGTTTTTAAGACAAGAGGCTGCCCGCCTGGGGCTACCAACTGACTTTGCGATTGCCGATGAAGTAGAGCAACTAGAAACCTTAAGCCGTATTTTAGCTCAGTTGCCTAATTGGCAGGACACTAATAATCGGGACAAGACTAGCATTATTGACCGTTTCTATCGTCAGCATTTAGATGAACTATTGGCTGAATTAGGTATGAAAGCTAAACCAAAAGCTTTGCCTGAACCTTGGAAAACCTTAAGCCAAGAATATTATCATGCATTATTAGAACATAACGCATTAGATTTTAATGAATTAGTTATTTGGACTTTGCGTGCTCTGTACAATGATCAGTTTTTAATTGACAAATGGTCAGCTCGTTTTGCTTTAGTACAACTCGATGAATTTCAAGACACCCACTTATCTGAATATTTAGTAGTGAAACAATTGGCTCGTAAATTTAAAAATCTTACTCTCGTAGGTGATTTAGCTCAAACTATTTATACTTGGCGAGGCTCCCAACCTACTTTTGTAACTAAATTATTTAAAACTCATTTTTCTCCAGTTGTTGAGTTATCACTATCAGCTAATTATCGATCAGCTCCAGACTTATTAGCCGCAGCCCAAAGTATTTTAGCTCCTAACAGTATTAAACCAACAATTCCCACCGCTTTACACATTCAAGCCTGTGCCGATACTGACACCGAAGCCACTACCTTATTATCAACTATTAAAACTTTACGAGCAGAAGAACCAGAAGCTAGATTAGCAGTACTTCTTCGCAACAATGCTCCAATTACTAGGCTAGCTGAAAAATTTAGCACCGCTGGTGTAGCTAGTTTAACCGTTGATCAATACAATTTTTTTCGTCGCCAAGAAATTCGCGATGCTCTATCTTGGCTTAAATTATTATTCAATCGTTATGATACTGACAGCTTGCGTCGTATTTCACTTCGGCCAGGCAAAAAATTGTCTCCTAACTTAATAGACACAGTCAGTCGAGCTGGGGGAGCTAGTGGACTGAAACCTGCAGACTTTTTAGACTTCTCTAGTTTTAAAAACGAAGAACCTTTTGCTGAACTTTTAACTGCTTGGGCACCTGGTGGTCGCTTAGTTGTTTTAGATACCGAGACTACTGGTACCAATACCGAACAAGATGACATCATTCAAGTTTTTGCTTTAGAAATTATCGCTGGTCAACCAGCTAAAGAATTACACTTATATTTAAAACCTACACGCAAAGTCGGCTTATCATATTATGTTCATCGTTTAACTGATGAGTTTTTAGCTGAAAATGGTCAGGATGCTAAAACAGGCCTACTAAGCTTAATAGATTTTGTTGGTGATGCTACAGTTATTGGACATAATATTAGTTTTGATTTAGGAATTTTAGTTAGTAATAGTAGTCGCCACAATTTGAAGTGGAGAGCTCATAAGCATTTTGATACTTTAGATATTGCCAGGCGTTTTGTAAAAGCTAACAATTATCGTTTATCAACTCTATCTAAACAATTGGGATTAAGCACTGCTACTCATAGTGCTGATGATGATGTAGCGGCTACTGCTGATTTATTAGCCAAACTAATACCTAGATTATCCGAAGGGGCTAGTGCTAGACGAGATCTGTTTAAAATGTACAGCAAACAATTTATCTCTTTAGCTACTGATTTAGCTCGTTGGCGGTTAACAGCTAAATCACAGCGTCCAGCAGAAACTTTGCAACAAATTTTAAACGAATCAGGTTTGAGAGAATATTATCAAGCAGAAAATAACTCTGAAAAACGTTTAGCTTCTTTAGATACCTTGGTTAAATTATTTACTGATTGGGATAATCCAGCCGAAGAAGCTTGGGCTTCTTTAACTAGACTGATTAATGCCGGAGCTTTACTTAAAAATGTTGACTTTTTAGGGCTCGATAGTGGCAAAGTGCCGATTGTCACTATTCATCAAGTCAAAGGATTGGAATTTGATTATGTTTTAATGCCTCAGCTTAATGAAGGACAGTTACCAGGTTGGCGTAATGCCGATGTTGAGGAAGAGCGTCGAGTCTTCTATGTGGCCTTAACTCGGGCTAAAAAAGGCATCTTTATATCTTATAGTCTTGTTGATGCTTGGAATCGACCTCAAGCACCCAGTCGCTTCATTACCCCCTGGCTATAGTTGCCTTTTTTAGCCTTTTTTGCTAAGATAAAGTCAAAATATATTAACTTTTATGGCTAAAATCGCCAATATCGCCAAAAATACTTCTTATTTTACCTTAGCCTTAATCGGCCAAAAACTCATCTCTTTGGCCTATTTTACTATCTACGCCCGAATACTTGGCCCAGAAGATTTAGGTAAGTATTATTTTGCCATCTCTTTTACTACAATCTTTTCTATAGTTTTAGATTTAGGTTTAACCAATCTTTTAACGAGAGAAACTGCTAAAAACCCTGAACAAGCTGGTAAGTTTTTAAGCTCCGCTTTGGGCGCCAAATTAATTTTAAGCGCTATCAATCTAGTATTGATGACTATCATCATCGGTATCACTGGCTACAGCCCCTTAATTATTACCCTAATTGCCGTTTCGGTGCTGTCCATGATTTTTGACAGCTTCTCTAATCTATTCTTCGCCTTCAGTCGAGCTTTTCATAATTTGAAATATGAAAGTATTAGTGCCGTACTAGCACAAGCTGTCACCTTAATTATCAGTTTATTAGTCTTTAAGTTTAATGGGGGGTTAGTGGCTCTGATGTGGGCGCAAGTAGCTTCCAGTGCTTTCGCTTTGCTCTATTCAGCTATTGTTATCAAATCTGTTTGGTCATTATCACTGAAACCAACTTGGGATTGGCCCTTCGCCAAAGGTTTGTTCTTAGCCGCTTTACCGTTTGGGCTTTATGCCATTGCCCAGCGTTTTTATAATTACATGGACAGCGTTTTGCTATTCCAATTGGCAGGAGATACCGCTGTCGGCGTTTATCAGATTCCTTTCCGTGCTGTTAATGCTTTACAATTTTTACCCATCGCTTTTATTGCCTCACTTTATCCAGCCCTTTCTAATTACTGGAAAAATAATCGCCAACAACTAGTTATTACTTTCCAACGAGCTATGAACTATTCATTAATTATCGCTAGCCCCTTAGCTATCGGCTTAGCCGTTTTAGCACCAGCTGTAGTTAAAATTTTTGCTCACGGTTTTGAACCAGCAGTTTTGCCCTTACAAGTTAGTTGTCTGACTATTTTCTTTATGTTTATAAATTATCCAATTGGCTCACTACTTAATGCTTGCGATAAGCAAAAAGTTAATACTAGAAACATGATTATTACTGCCGTAG
This sequence comes from Candidatus Falkowbacteria bacterium CG10_big_fil_rev_8_21_14_0_10_37_14, assembly GCA_002778705.1. Lineage (GTDB taxonomy): Bacteria > Patescibacteriota > Patescibacteriia > Patescibacteriales > Patescibacteriaceae > 1-14-0-10-37-14. The sequence goes on from PFAM01000023.1 coordinate 75,894, forward strand.
TTAGTGTGGTTCTAAATTTAATCTTAATTCCAATCTGGGGAGTGATGGGCGCCGTAACCACGGCTGTATTTAGCACTGCTTTGTTATTTATTTTAAATTGGCTGACCGCTTTAAATATTATTGCCATCATTCCGGTTAAGATCTATCACACTTTACTAAAAACTTTAGTTGCTAGTTTACTAATGGCTATGGTCATCTATGCTTTAATCAACTATTTAAATGTTTTTGTAGTAGTTTTAATTGCCATGCTGGTTTACTTTGTAGCCCTGCTGGCTGTTGGCGGATTAAAACCAGCCGACCTTCAAAGTATTACAAAATCTTTTAAGAAATAAATGACAACTCTTTTAATTACCTTAGAATATCCGCCGTTCAATGGTGGCGTAGCTCATTACTACGGCCATCTTGTTTCTCATAGCTCTGAAGCTATCAAGGTTATGACTAATGAGGATAATAAACTCCTTGATCCACGTTGGCCTGTCTGGCGGTGGTTGCCTAGTTTATATTGGATAGCCAGAGCAATTAAAGTTAAGCAAATTAGTTATATTTTGGTCGGTCATATTTTGCCAATCGGCACCGCCGTTTGGTTACTGTCACTTTTCTTGCCAATTCGCTATACAGTTTTTTTACATGGCTTAGATTTTAAACAAGCCTTGACTACCAAAAGAAAAAAATTTTTGGCTCAACAAATTTTAACTCATGCTCACCAAATTATCAGCGCTAATTCTCGTACTGCTGGCGAAGTTAAAGAATTATTAACTGCCAAAAATTGGGGCAAGGTGCACATTGTTAATCCTGGTATCAACATTAAGCAAATACCCTTGGACGAACCAGCTTTAGCTAATTTACGGCAACATCATCATCTTAATCACAAAACTATTTTACTGAGTATTGGTCGTTTAGTCCCTCGGAAAGGTTTTGATGCTGTCATTAAAGCTATGCCTCAGATTTTAGCTACAAACTCTCAAGTGGTTTATGTGATTATTGGAGCGGGTGAGCAAGAAACTGAGCTTAAGATTTTAATTAACGAACTACATTTAGAGGCTTCCGTTCTAATTTTTGATAATGTTGATGATAATGAAAAACATCTTTGGTTACGCTTGTCTGATATTTTCATTATGGTTAGCCGTGATAACGGCGTAGATTATGAAGGTTTTGGCATAGTTTATCTAGAAGCCGGCCTTTATGGCAAGCCGGTTATTGCCAGTCAAAATAGGGGAGTTAGTGATGCTGTTTTGAACGATATCACGGGCCTGCTAGTTGAATCTGACAATTTAACAGAAATCACCGAGGCCGTAGTTAAGCTAGTTAAATATCCACATCTGCGGTTACGCCTTGGTGATGCTGGGCGTGAGCGTGCACTTAAGGATTTCAATTGGGACAAGCAAGCCAAAAAGATAGAAAACATAATACATAAAAATTAGAAATTGTATGATTAGCGTGATCATTCCTGTTTATAATCAGGCGGACAAATTAAAACTCTGCTTAGAAAGTTTAGCCACACAAACTGAACGTGATTTTGAAATCATCGTAGTCAACGATGGCTCTACTGATAACCCGCACTCTGTTGTTGATCGTTTTATTATTAACAACAGACGCAAAGTTGTTTATTTAGAACAAGAAAATCAAGGCGCTCCTAGTGCTCGTAATCACGGCCGACATGAAGCACGAGGTGAATATCTATTATTTTCAGATGCTGACATTATTTGGCAACCTGAAGGCTTAGCCACTTTACTTCAAACCTTGCTAGCTAATCCTAACAGTGCTTATGCTTATTCATCTTTCATGTGGGGGAGCAAATTATTCAAAGTTGGTAATTGTACTTTTAACAAATTACAACAAGGCCCTTGCATTCACACTGCGGCTTTAATGCGTGCTGAAGTTTTTCCAGGTTTTGATGAAGACTTAAAAAAATTTCAAGATTGGGATTTGTGGTTAACTATCGGTGAAAAAAACGGACGGGGGATTTGGATTGATCAAGTTTTATTTCAAGTAGCCACAGGAGGTACTATGAGCAGCTGGTTACCTTCAATCGCTTACCGTTTATTACCAATGTGGCCAGCTGTTCGTCGTTATCAGCAAGCTCTAAAAATCATCAAACGAAAGCACAATTTATTATGAAGTATCTTTGCCTAGTTTTATTTTGTTTGCTATTATTAGCTGGCTGTAGCCAAGTAGTTTCTCAACCCCAAGCAGCCACTATTATTATCGGCTCCACCATCATTCAAGTTGAGGTGGCTGATAACGACGCCACTCATTATCAAGGTTTAAGCGACCGCAGCAGTTTAGCCAACAATCACGGTATGCTTTTTGTTTTTGATAGAGCAGATAATTATGGTTTTGTGATGCGTCGTATGAGCTTCTCGTTAGATATTATTTGGCTTAATAACAATAAAATAGTTGACATTAAAAATAATTTGCCACCAGACAACGATGATTATCCTTTGGTTTATTACCCAATAGCTCCAGCTAATACTGTTTTAGAAGTTCCAGCTGGTACGGCTAAAAACAATAATTGGCAAATTGGTCAAGCAGTAATAATTAATTATGCACTTGCTAAATAATAAAACTTTTTGGCTTACAATCGCTGGCACCCAAAGTTTATATTGGTTGTCGCTTTTAGGTTATCTAAATCCTACCGTCAATCATATTTGGTTTATTATTTTGACTGGTTCTGTTTTAATGTTTTCTGTGGCCAATCTTCGTTGGGGCTTAAATATCTTACTTTTAGAAATGGTTATAAATTCTAAAGGCTATTTATTTTTTATCCCTATCGGTGATTTTAATTTATCTCTGCGCATTACTCTCTGGTCTGTTATAATACTAGTTTTTTTCTCTCAGTTTTTAAAATCGGGCTTACTTCAAAAAATTCAAGCACAATATAAAAAGCCTCTAACCAAACCTTTGTTAGTTTTGGCAATAGCTATTATTTTTGGTCTATTAGCTGGAATCTTAAATCATAATAACTGGTCTAATATTTTCTTTGACGCTAACGGATGGCTATACTGGTTACTAATTTTGCCATGGCTGTTTTTTTATTCAAAAGAAGATTTTAAAAAGCTCTGGCCAGCTCTAGCGGGTGCTTTAACCACTCTAGCTCTAGGTAGTTTAGCCACACTCTACACTTTTTCTCATAATTTTTTAGACTCTAATAGTATTTTTTATGGCTGGCTTAGAGATAATGGCTTAGGAGAAATAACCATGATGTCTGGTAATTTTTATCGAGTATTTTTTCAAGCTCACATCTGGTTCCTACCGGCTATTTTCACTATCTGGTTATATTGGATGCTAAAAATTAAACAAAATAATTGGCACAATTGGCTCACCACCTCAGGCTTAGCGGCTTTATGGTTAGCTCCAATTTTAACAGGCTTATCTCGTAGTTACTGGGTCGGCTTATTTATCGGCTGGGTATTAATCGGCCTTCTAGCTATCTATAAAAAAATCCCTGGCAAGCGTTGGCTGATGGGGCAATTATGGTTAGTTAGTGTTGGTGCCTTAGCCTTCTTAATGATTCTAATTACTGTTAAATTTCCTTGGCCAACTTCTCAGGTAGGTTTTTCAACAGACATCTTAACTGATCGCACTGAAATAACTAGTGAGGCTGGAGCCGCTAGTCGTTGGGCACTTTGGCCTAAACTCTGGCAGTCTATTAGCACTAAACCTTTTGGTGCTGGTTTTGGTACCACTGTCACCTATAAATCTTCTGATCCTAGAGTTCTAGACAAAGATCCTAGCGGTTCTTATACTACTTTCTCTTTTGAGTGGGGGTGGTTAGATATTTGGTTGAAAACTGGTCCCTTAGGTTTTATCGCTTATCTATGGTTACTTATTTTAACTACTTATTTGGCTTGGAATAAAAACGATTGGCTAACTTGGTCTTTAGTTATTGGCTTTTTGGTTATTGCTGCAGTTAATTTTTTCAGCCCTTACTTTAATCATCCTTTAGGTATCGCCTATTTTATTTTATTAATTACTTATCTTAATAATTCTAGCGAATAAAGTGTTTTATAAGATTTTGCTTTGTGGGGTTGCATAATCTTAAAAAATATATTATCATTGAATGAAATGTGCCCAATAAATTACTGGGCTATCTATTAAAAATTGACACTTTAGTCAATTTTATTAAGTATTATGAATAGTCAAATTATCTCTCCAGAGGGTTATCAAAAGCTAAAAGACGAATTAGAACAATTATCAACCGTTAAAAGACGGGAAATTGCCGTACGCATTGAGTCTGCCAAAGAGCTAGGCGATTTAAGCGAAAATGCTGAATATGCTGACGCTAAAGAAGCCCAAGCTTTTAATGACGGGCGCATCATGGAATTATCTAATCTTTTAAAAAATCTTACCGTAGTGGAGGGTGGTAATACCGGCGGTGTTATTGGTATGGGTTCCGAAGTAGTTGTTGAAACAGATGGTGTTAAAAAAAACATTACTATTGTCAGTTTTAATGAATCTGATCCTATGGCTGGTAAAATCTCTAATGAATCACCACTAGGCATCGCTTTACAGAATCATATTGCCGGCGATCAAGTTGTCTTTGCAACACCTAAAGGTGAGGCAACTTATAAGATTATTTCTGTTTCTTAATCGTTTTTACTTCTGACATTCTAGAGACTCTGGTAAGCGTTAAAAATAATCTAATAAACTAAAATAGACTCAAACTTTGAGTCTATTTTAGTTATTTTATGCTGCTTAAATAAAATAATAGATAAACATACACACTTTTGACTTTTTCTTCGATTATTCATATAATAAACTTTATATGAATAAAGAAAATAAACCCTCTGAGCGTGAGGATAGAATCGCTAAAATAAAACAGTTACAGGCCTTAGGAATAAGTCCTTATCCAGCCAAAGCCAAGAGAAGCCATCAAATCGCAACAGCCTTGGCCGACTATGATACTTTAGCTACTTCGGTGCAGTCAATTACTGTCGTCGGCCGTTTGCGTCGGGTGCGTGATCATGGCAATATCGGTTTTGCTGATTTAGAAGATACTTCTGGTCGGTTACAACTGGTTTTAAGCAAAGCTGATTTGGGCGATAAATATAAACAGTTTGTCAAGCTAATTGATAACTCTGATTTTTTGCAAGCTACTGGCACCTTATTCACAACCCAAGCCGGAGAGAAGAGCTTAAAAGTTTCCCAGTGGCGTTTACTAACAAAAGCCTTGCGCTCTGTACCTAGCGAATGGTTTGGTTTGTCTGATGAAGATGAACGGTTGCGCCATCGCTATTTAGATATTATTTTAAACCCTGAATTAAAAGAATTGATTATTAAAAAAGATAAATTTTGGAATGCAATTCGCCAATTTTTAAAACAACGAAATTTTATCGAAGTAGAAACACCAGTTTTAGAAACTATGACCGGCGGTGCTGATGCCAGGCCTTTTGTTACTCATCACAATGCTTTAGACTTAGATGTTTTTTTACGCATCTCTACTGGTGAGTTGTGGCAGAAAAAATTAATGGTCGCTGGCCTGGAAAAAACCTTTGAAATCGGTCGTCAATTTCGTAACGAAGGTATGGACGCCGAACATGCCCAAGATTATACTCAAATGGAATTCTATTGGTCTTATGCTGATTACGAACAGGGTATGGCTTTAGTAGAAGAAATGTATAAATATGTGGCCCAAGAAACCTTCGGTACATTGCAGTTTACTATCGGTAAATTTGAAGTAGATTTAAGTCAACCTTGGGAGCGCTATGATTATCGCGAAACCGTTTTAAAATATACTGGCGTCGACATTCTTAAAGCTGATTTAGCAGAAATGGAGAAAAAGTTAGCTGAACTAAAAATTGACTATGACCGCAAGGGTTTTAACATTACTCGTGCTATTGATAATCTTTGGAAATTTTGTCGCAAACAAATTAGCGGACCTGGTTTTTTAGTTGGCGTGCCAGTAGCTGTTTCACCTTTAGCTAAACGTGATGACACTTATCCAGAACTCACTCAACGCTTTCAACCAATTATTGCTGGTTCTGAACTTGGTAACGGTTATAGCGAATTAAATGATCCTCTAGATCAATTAGAACGTTTTAATGAACAGGCTAAACTGCGTGAAGCAGGGGACGATGAAGCTCAAATGAAAGACGAAGAGTTTGTAGAAGCTTTAGAATACGGTATGCCACCAACTTGCGGTTACGGCATGAGTGAAAGAGTTTTTTCTTTCTTAGCTAACAAAACTGTACGTGAATGTCAGATTTTTCCATTACTAAAACCAAAACATAATCCTTCGGCCATTAAGCTGATTAAACCACTTGAAACAAAGGTCGTTGAAACAAATTCAGAAGACAGCAACACTGGACTAACTTACAAACAAGCCGAAGAACTCTTAGCCGAGCATATCACCGAACCTAACATTTTAAGTCATTCTTTAGCTACTTCTGCTATTATGCGTGAATTAGCTAAAGAATTACAAGCCGATGAAGAAGCTTGGGCTATAGTCGGTCTATTACACGATTTAGATTGGCAAGAAACCAAAACTAATACCGAACAACATTCTGTAAAAACTGCCGCTATTTTACGCACGCATGGTGCTAGCCAATGGTTGATTAATACCATTATCTCTCATTGTTACGGTCAACCAGGTGCCTATCAGCAGTTAGAGCGTAAATCAGCCGTTGAGCATCTCTTAACATCAGCTGAAACTTTATCTGGTTTAATCGTAGCCGCTACTTTAATTCGCCCTGACAAACTTTTATCTGGCCTGTCTTTAAGTAGTTTACTCAAGAAATATAAAAATAAAGCTTTTGCCGCTAATTGCAGTCGTAAGCGAATTGCCGAATGCACACAAGCTGGCTTAAGTGAAGAACATCTCATGGAAATTGCCCTATCGGCCATGCAATCCATCGCCAATGACCTAGGTTTATAAACTAAATATTCATATGAGAAAATTTGTCATTACACTTTTTTTACTGTTAATGATTATCGCTATTAGTCGTTTACTTTGGACAGTTAATCAAGAAAAAAACCTTGTCGCTGATATTTGTGGCTTAAGTTTACCAATTGACGCACAACTTGATAAAAATTACACAAAAACTGTCTTCACTTGCAAAATAGCTTACTTCTCCAAATTAGCTTTTTGGCAATTTAAGTGTTCTGACATCAAACTACCAATTTGTGCCGTTGACGAAAACTCCGCGTCTTTATGCCAAATACAAATTGACAAAGGTTTATACAAAGGTAACTCTGAAGAATGCGAACTGTCCTATGTGTGTCCAAACGATCTTAGTCTTTATCAAACATTGCAAGATAACTGTCTCAACAAGTTTAAGAAATAATTAAATCTATGCTGGATATTAAATACTTACGCGAACATGTTAAAGAAATAAAAACTAACTGTGCTAACCGTTTAGCTAAAGTTGATATCGATTTGATTATAAAATTAGATAGCGACTATCGTGCTAGCTTAGCTACCACCCAAGCTCTACGAGAAGAACGCAATGCTCAGTCCAAAACCAAACCAACTCCAGAAATTATTGAACGAATGAAAACTATTGGTAACCAAATTCAAGCCCAAGAAAATGCCGCTACTGTCGTTCAAGAAAAATTATTTGAATTACTTTTAGCCGTTCCAAATTTAACTCATAATGAAGTTAAAATTAGTACCAACGAAGACGACAATGTTATTCTAGAGCAAGTAGGGGAGCCAACAGCTTTTGATTTTACTCCGCTTGATCACTTGGCTTTAGCCGAAAAACATGATTGGCTAGAATTAGATCGCGCCACCAAAGTTACCGGCGCCAAGTTTTATTATTTAAAAGGGGATTTAGCTCGCTTAGAACTGGCGCTAATAAATTATACCATCGACATTATTACTAAACATGGTTATGAGTTTGTCACCACGCCAGATTTAGCCAAAACCGACCTAATCAACCGCTTAGGTTTTAGCCCACGCGGTGAATCCACCCAGGTTTATAATTTGGCTGACAGTGACTTATCTTTAATCGGCACAGCTGAAATTACTCTAGGTGGATTATATGCTGACGAAACTTTAAAAGCCTCTGAACTACCAAAAAAATATGTTGGCCTTTCCCATTGTTATCGCACCGAAGCTGGCAGTTACTCCAAGTTTTCTAAAGGCTTATTCCGTGTCCACCAATTTAGCAAAGTGGAAATGTTTGTTTTTGCTGAACCTGAAGTAGCTGAAAGTATTCATCAAGAAATTTTAGACATTGAAAAAGAAATTTTTAACGGCTTAGAGATACCTTACAAGGTAATTGATCATTGCACAGCCGATCTAGGCAACCCAAGCTTTAGAACCTTTGATTTAGAGGCCTGGATGCCTGGTAAGCCAGCCAAAGATGAAACGAATGGAGATTGGGCCGAAGTCACTTCAACTTCCAACTGCACCGATTATCAAGCTCGTGGTTTAAACATCAAATACGACAACGGCACTGAACGCAATTATCTGTATACCTTAAACGGCACCGGTATTGCCACCACTCGTGGTTTAATTGCCATCTTAGAAAATCACCAACAAGCTGATGGCAGTATTAAAGTGCCAAAAGCACTACAACCATATTTGGACAACAAACAAGTTTTGTAATTTTAATAATTAATATCATGGCTGGAGGGCTTTTCAAATTTAAAAGACATAAAAGCAGAGGACTTTGGAAAGGACATCAGAGCCCCCCTGAAGTTAGGCGAACTAATCGAGTGGTTAGTAATGGCAAAGCAAAAGCTTCTGGCCGACAATTTCTTTGGTTAGTTATTTTTTTATTATTAGGCGGTGGAGTATTCTGGTTTTTATTTTTATCACCAGTTTTTCGCTTAACCACTGTGGACATCACTGGCAATCGTCATTCGGCTTATTGTGATATACGTGCCTTAGCTGACAAACAGCTGTCTTCTAAATACCTATATTTACCTCAAGATAATTATTGGCTTTTTGATAAAAAATCTTTTAAACAAGCGCTTTATGATAATTTTCAATTAAATGACGCGCAAATTAAACTACGGCCAACCAAACTACTTATCAAATTATCAGAAAAGGATTATACTTATATTTGGCAGGAGGGTAACCTTTATTATTATATCAATACTGTTGGTGATATTATTTTAACCAAAGATAGCCCCGTACCAGACTTACTACTAATCAACAATCCTGGACCAAGTTTAAAACAAGGTCGTCAAATTATGATAGATCCTGATTACCTAGATTTTGCCAATCAGCTTGATCAATCTTTAAAAAATAACAGCCGTGGCTTAAGTGCTAGACAAGTTGTCTTTGACACTACGGTTCGTTGCTTAAAAATTAAACTTACTGCTGGCCCTTTATTACTATTTAATACACTAGCTAGCCCCAGCGAACAATTAAACAAGCTAGAACACCTTAGAAAAAACGAACTGCGTGATGGCGTTATCTTTAATCAGCAACAATACATTGATCTACGTTATTCTGAACGCATTATTTATAAATAAGTACTATAATATTTTACGACACATCGAAATCTATCAAAGAAGCTGAATTACAATAGGGGTATTATTATTTAATATTAGCCAAAAAATAATAAAAGTAACTATGAATCAAGAAACAGTCTTTAAAATAATCTTTGCCGTGGCCGTGGTCATTTTCTGCCTAGTAATAGTTGGATTTTTTCTACTAGCGGTAAAAATCATTTTATTATTTAACCCAGCGATCCAAGTCTTTGGATTAGTGATTAAAAGTGCCGCTTTAACAGTCGGAAACTTTCGTTAGGGTTCTTATCTAACTTTAACAACTTTACAAAATTTATAAACTTTTAACTTAAAGTTGGCTAAGGTTAAATAGTTTTATAGTATTAGTGTCGCATAAGTTATATTGTGCGACACAACATTAAGTTATATTTACCCACACTATCCACAAATAATCATCCTGCCCCAGCTAAGGCAATTAAAATTAGTACTCCCTGCCTACTTGTCCCCGTTTTACATAAAATTAAAACCGCTCAATATTATATTGGCGGTTTTTATTGTTTTATATAGTTTGATCAAGTAATTGACCGGCACTATGAATGTTTGCACAATAAACTCGTAAATGATTACACTCTTTTAACTGATTTTGTTTTTGGGTTACCAACCTAATCAACTCCCCTAGAATTCTGTAGTATTGATTATTTTCTCCTAAAAACAATTTTAAGCTAACCATAAAAGCGTTAGTTGCGCTACAGACCTGAATACTTATCAACCTTTGTTTTTCTTTATCGCCAGCTGTTTTATTGAAAGCTGACTGCCAAGCTACCAAGGCTACTTTGTAATTATGCCAAAGATTATCAATTTTTTGACGCTCTGAGCCATAAAAACTTAATCTTATTTTGCTAGTAATGTCTTCTAACATTTGAAGTTTCATCTCAAATTCCCCTTTAATTTTAAATAAACTACTTAAAGTATAGCACAAATTAACAAAAATGTCAATAGATGGTAAAAATACCTTAATACTAGAGCTTTAATCCCCTACCTATCTTATTTTGGTTTACTTTAGCTAATTATTAAACAATATTACCTTTTTGGCAATAAAGTTCCAAATAGACACCATTACAATAGATATTACTTTAGAAAGCCACAAATAAGAGCTAGGGGTTGCCCCTATTATTGCTTCGTTGATTAATAGCCCAAAGATACCTATCACGCCAAAACCGGCCAATCCCTGCCACCAAGGACGTTTTTTATACATCGGAAAAACCCACAAAATACTCCAAATCAGCGACCAGGTTAGACCGGCCGTAAAACCGATAGGCGCCGCTATCAAACGGCTCCAGTCAGTATAAGTCATTAAAAGATAAAGCACGCCACTATCTATTACAGTAGCGCCCAAACCAACGATAAGATATCGTCTAATTTCTAAATTGGCATTCTGTAGGAAATTAAACCTTCGCTTAATTATTCCCAGTAACCATAACCATACTTTCAAAGTACTATTCCTTTTTTTGTTTAACTATGAGCATTGTAATCTTTGAAAGAGAATTGTCAAATATATTTATCTTGAGAGTTACCAGAATGCTATTCAAACGCATTCCACAATGCAGTCAAATTGGTAGATCTTTTTCTCATACTTCAAGCTTAGTTAAGATAATCCAAAGGGTTAACCGGAATGCCATTCAAACGCACTTCCAAATGTAAATGTGAACCCGTTGTCATTTTCCCAGCGCCAGCTGTTCCTGGCATTCCACCTGACAAACCAATAGTTTGCCCCTTGGTTACAAATTGCTCTTCTGATACAAAAATCTTAGAGACATGACCATAGACCGTTGACAATCCATTGGCGTGTACAATCATAATATATGCGTAACTTCCGTCATTTCCAGCCTTAGTACGAGCTACATAACCGTCAGCTGTAGCCACTACCGTTGTGCCCTGCTTGGCTCTAATATCAATTGCTGGGTGTTCCATCACACTACGATAGGGATACTCAGGATCATGAAAATAAGCTGTAATGGTATTTTTTGGTACCGGCCAAATCATGTCCGTCGAACCAGGTGTTGTAGAATCTTGTAATTTTTGACTCTCCGCTAATTTTAAACGAACTAGTCGTTCTAAATTAGCGATATCCCAAGCAGCATCTTGTTGTTCTTTTTTGGCTTGGGCCAGTAATCTTTGGTACTCATTTTCTGATTGTTTGGTTTGGTCTAAAATAGCCACCTTAGAAGATTTTTCATTAGTTAAACTAGCCATAGAACTTTCCAACTTAACCTGTAGTTGTTCTAAGCTTAATTTTTTGATATTAGTCTGCCTGCGATCAGCCTCTAATTGCTCCTTAGAAGACTTAAGTTTATTTAAATCATCAGCTAATCCCCTGTTAATATCCTTAATGTGTTTAATTTGATCAACATAATCAGAAAAATTATCATTAAGCAAAATTATTTCTAATTCACTCTTGTTACCTTCTTTATAAAGCAGACCTAAAGCAGCAGCAATTCTTTCTTTTTGTTTATTAATATCTTCTTCACGCAATTTAATCTGCAAATCCATTTTTCTAATTTCCAACTCGGTTGCTTCCATATTTAAACGCACATCTTCAATATTAAGTTCCATCGCAGATATACGATTATCAAAAATAGCCAGCTGGTTTTCTAAGGTTGCTTTCTCGGCTTGTTTTTCAGCTAAGGCTTGTTTATAAGCATCTTGTTTAGCTTTAATTTCATCGATAGAGTTTTTTTTCTGCAAGATATTTTGATTGAGGTCGCTAATTTCAGCATTACTTTCCATAATGGTTGGTAAATTTGGTGTATCAACCGCCTGACTAAAAGCGTTATACACTCTCAAACTAAAAAAGACGCCAGTCGATAAAACTACGAATGATACAATATATAATAATCGTTTATTCATATTCTTAGTATAGCATATCTAAAATTAAAAAAAAACATCCTAAGAATAACTTATAAACAAAATAGCTACTCACCCATACTAGTTTACAGGAGTAGCCATTTTTTAAAATTGTTTTAGAGATTTGATTTTAAAGTTTTGATTTTTAGAACCGCTTGGTTAAGACGTTTTAAAGTGAGCTCTCTGCCTAGCACTCCAGCCACTTCAAATGGTCCTGGGCTAGCCTTTAAACCTGTTAAAGCCACACGCAAAGGCCATAAATAATCACCAACTTTTTTTTCGCTGGTTTTTAACCACCCCACCATAGTTTTTTCTAAATACTCTTTATGCCAATCCTTTTCGCTAATTTTTTCTAGCTCTATTGAGATTTCTTCTAAATTATTTTTAGTCTGTTCAGCCGTCAAAGCTTTCCACAAAATTAATTCATTATCAAATTCAATCTTCTCACCAAAATAAAAACCAGTTAAACTATTAATATCGTTTAAAGTCTTTAATCTTTCTTTAATAGTCGGTATTATTTTTAGTAAATATTCATCATTTTGTTGTTCTGTTAATGATTTTTCCGCGCAAGTATTCCACAATGGTTTTAATAACGCTAACAATTCTTCGTCACTTTTAGCCCGAATATATACCCCATTGTAATAATCAAGTTTATCTATATCAAACACTGCCGAACTAACACCCATCCCGTCTAAAGCAAATTCTTGCTCCATTTCGGTTAAACTTAAAATCTCTTTATCGTGCTTAGGGTGCCAACCTAAGAGCACACAAAAATTAATCAAAGCCTCTGGTAAATAACCTTTATCTTTATATTGTTCCACAAACACATCACCTTGGCGTTTACTTAACTTACCGCCAGTTTTATTTAAAATAAGGGGCAGGTGAATAAACTTTGGCACTTCCCAACCAAAAGATTGATATAACAAAATATTTTTAGGAAAACTTGGTAGCCACTCATCACCACGAGTCACATGACTAATTTTCATTAAATGATCATCAACGATATTGGCAAAATGATATGTTGGTACGCCATCTGATTTAATTAAAACATGATCTTCTAAATCGGTTAATTTAAATTTAATATCTCCTCTAAGTTCATCATGGACTACAATTTCTCCATCTAATGGTAATTTTTGACGAATAACAAACGGTAAACCGTTAGCTTTTTTTTCTTCTACTTCTGCCTGACTTAAATGACGACACTTTCGATTATAGCGTGGAGCCTCATGACGATCAGTTTGTTCTTTACGCATTTTTGTTAAATCATCAGCCGAGCAAAAACACGGATAAGCTCCATCTTTATTTAATAGCTCATTAGTATATTTCTTATAAATATCCAAACGCTTAGATTGAATATAAGGACTATAACTTCCTCCGATATGTGGTCCTTCATCAAACTTGAGACCTATCCAATTCATAATCTCAATCAGACTGTCCACCGCCCCTACCACTTCTCTTTTCTGATCAGTATCTTCAATCCGTAAAATAAATTGACCTCTCATAGACTTAGCTAAAAGATAACCAAACAAAGCGGTACGCAAATTACCGATATGTAAGAATCCTGTGGGACTAGGTGCTAAACGCAATCTTACTTCTTTCATATTTTTCATTTTAAAGTTTCCTGATATTTTTCTAAATACAATTCATACGCTTGATGTACCACTGAGTCTGTCGCCTTTAATAATTCATTAATTGGCACCCATTTATAGGCCTTATTTTCTGCTGACAAATAAATATCCTGTCGCTTGCCGGTATATTCTAAAATAAACAAACTCTGTCTTTGACCTTTGTAGCCCTCTAATGAATAACCTTTCGGCCACAAGTATTTATAGATTTTAGGATACACTCTTATGATATTAAAATCAGTTGTACCTAATTCTTCTAGCATTTCTCTCTTTAAAGCTTGCTCATCTGATTCTCCGTAATTTCTACCACCTTGTGGTAACTTCCAAAAATCACGCCCTGGCTCTTTATTGGAATTAACAATTAAAACTTCTCTGTGACTATTATAGATAAAGCCTACCACACTAGGACGATAAAAAAATCTATTTATAATATCATGACGAACAAAAATCAATGGAAATTTAATCACTGCATTAAAAATTCTTTTACTTCTTACTGACGGATTAATTATTAATCGCCACAACCACTCCAAACCGATTGCTCGCATTAATTTTGGTGCTCGTCTTACTTGGCCAGTTAAAAAATCTAAAGAACCGCCAACACCTATCGCCAATTTTAAACCATTACCATTAGCTTTTAATTTAGCCGCTAAAATGTCTTGCCAAGGTGCACCTAAAGCAACTAAAACCACTTCAGCTTGCCAATCATAAAAACTAGATTTTAAGTCATCACCACGATCAATAGACCAAATTTTAAAATTTAATTTTGGATATTTTTTATTAAAAACTTTTGTAATAACTTTTTCATCAGACAGGCTATCACTCCAATTTATAATAGCCACTTTTAAATTATTTTTTTCCGAAGCTGTTAAAATTATCGGCACTAAGTCCGCTCCGCTTAATCTTTCTAACTTCTTCGCCTTGCAAGCAGCAGTAATTACTAAACCAAAACCGTCTGGCACCGCCAAATCAGCTTGATTCAACACTACAGCAAATTCTTCATCTCGCAAAGCTTCTAATAAAAATTCTGGGTTTGGCGTCACTATTTGTCTAGCTTCAGACCCCCTTAGGTATGCTAAAACATTATCAACTATTTGTTCTTTAGTTAAAATCGAGATTTTTGTACCCAATATTTTAATTGTATCCATAAAGCCATTATAATTTAAGGTCCTAAAAAAAACAAGCAAAAAAGGACTTGAAAAAACAAGTCCCTATATTTAAAATCCGCCTGCTATATTTTGACTCCAAAGCAATTTGTCCTGAACTTCATTATGAGGTATTTTTTCTAACTGCCTCAATCTTTTCTCTGCTTGCTGTTTTATACGTTCAGTTTGCCACCAGACACTAGCATAAACCAGTAATTCAGACCAATAATTCGCCGCTTTATCACGTTTTACAAAAATATAATCCGTACTTAATAACTCTCGTAATTCTCCATATTGCTCTATCATAATCGTTAGAGCATAACCACCGATCATATCATTGTCAGTAACTCCAACTTTAGAGTACGGCGGCAAAGGGCCTGATATATCTATCCTAAAAGCACTAAGCGGCGTCTCAGCAATTATTTTAGCTGTGTTTTTGCTTAACATTAGCCTACTCTCCATTTATTAAGAACTATTATCAATCTATATTTATTATACATATTTGTCAACCTCTTAACTTGACTTTATAACCTCAAATTATTATAATTATTTAGCAGTCCTTGACTAAGACTGCTAACAGTTTTATACTGTTTACTTACAGTTATTGTTCCCAACTTTATAAACTTTAGGAACTTTATAAACTTATACTCTATGTTTGATAAATTTACTAACAAAGCCCAGGAAGCTATCATTAATGCCCAAATTGTTGCTCAAGAATTTGGTCAACAACATATTGGATCCCTTCACATGCTCATTTCTTTAATCGAGCAATCTGACAGTTTAGTTCGATCTGTTTTAGAAAAATTCAAAGTCAGCCCAGAAGCTGTCTTAGAAAGAGCTGAAATTGAAATTGAAAAAATGCCTAAAATGCAGGTAGAGTCCAGTGTGGGAATGGTTCAAGGCACCGCCGAAATGGCCGCCGTTTTAGACGGAGCCAGTGCTCATGCTGAAAAAATGGGCGACGATTTTATTTCTACCGAGCACATCTTACTTGGCATCTTAACTGCTAAAAACAAAGGTAAGCAAATTCTAACAAATTTTGGTTTAGATTTTGAAAAAACTTTGGTCGTTTTAAAAGATTTACGGGGTAATTTAAAAGTAGATTCTCATAACCCAGAAAATAAATATCGTGTTTTAGAAAAATACACCGTGAACTTAACTGACATGGCCGCCGCCGGTAAACTAGATCCCGTTATTGGTCGTGATGAAGAAATTCGTCGCATTATGCAGGTTTTATCTCGTCGTATTAAAAACAATCCAGTTTTAATTGGCGAAGCTGGCACTGGTAAAACTGCTATTGTCGAAGGTCTAGCTCAACGCATTATCGCTGGAGACATACCAGAAACTTTAAAAAACAAAGTTTTAATTGCTTTAGACTTGGGAGCTTTGATTGCTGGTACCAAATTTCGCGGAGAATTTGAAGAACGCTTAAAAGCTGTCTTGAAAGAAATTAAAGCTGCTGATGGTAAGTTTATTCTGTTCATTGATGAATTACACACCATTGTTGGTGCTGGTGCCTCCGAAGGTTCTATGGATGCCTCCAACATGCTTAAACCTGCTTTAGCCCGTGGTGATATTATCACTATTGGAGCTACTACTACTAAAGAATACCAAAAATACATTGAAAAAGACTCTGCGTTAGAACGTCGTTTTCAGCCGGTTGTCGTTAACGAACCTTCACTAGAAGACGCTATTGATATTTTGCGTGGCATCAAAGAAAAATATGAAGTTCACCATGGCGTAAAAATTACCGACTCCGCTGTTATTGCTGCCGTCAACTTATCTAGTCGTTATATTACTGAACGCTTTTTGCCAGACAAAGCTGTTGACTTAATGGACGAAGCTTGTTCTGCTTTGCGTATGGAAATTGATTCCTGCCCAGAAGAACTAGACCAGCTTAAGCGTGAAACTAAAAGATTAGAGATTAGTAAAGCTGGCACTGAACAGGAAATCAAAACAGCCGAAAGTAAAGAAAAAAAGAAATTGCAATCTAAACTTCGCCTTATTAGCACTAAGCTAGCAAAATTACAAGAACAAACCCACCAGTTAGACTTACATTGGCAAAATGAAAAAACTATTATTTCTAAAATTCGTTTAGCTAAACAGGAAATTGATAAACAAAAAGCTCAGGCTGATATTTATCAAAGAAGCGGTGAAGACTTAGCTAAGGTAGCTGAAATTCGCTATGGTCGTATTCCAGACTTAGAAAAACAAATTAAACAAGCCGAAACCGAATTAGTTCAAATCCAATCTGCTGGTCAAAAGATTTTAACCGAAGAGATTGACGCCGAAGGTATTGCAAAAGTGGTCGCCAAATGGACTGGCGTACCAGTTTCTAAAATGCTAGAGTCTGAAATTAAAAAACTAGCTCGCTTAGAAGATGAACTGGCTAAAAATGTTGTCGATCAAGACAGTGCTATTAAAGCCGTATCTAATGCTATTCGTCGCAGTCGTGCTGGGATTAACGAAGAAAAGCGCCCGATTGGTTCTTTCTTATTTGTCGGCCCCACCGGTGTCGGTAAAACCGAATTAGCTAAAGTGTTAGCTCATTTCTTATTTAATGATCCATCAGCCATGATTCGTTTTGATATGAGTGAGTTTATGGAAAAACACAGCGTTGCTAAATTAATAGGCTCGCCACCTGGTTATGTCGGACATGACGAAGGTGGACAACTAACCGACAAAATTCGTCGCAAACCATACAGCGTTATCTTATTTGATGAAATTGAAAAAGCTCACCCCGAAGTCTTTAATATATTATTGCAAATTTTAGACGACGGTCAGTTAACTGATTCTAACGGTCGTTTAGCTAATTTCAAAAACAGTATTATTATTATGACTTCCAATCTTGGCAATGAAGTAATTTCTGAATTCTCTATCGGCTTTTCAGACGCCACAAATAAGCAAGAGGCTGACACCCAACGCCGTGGCGAAATGAAAGAAAGAATTGATAAAGTTTTACGTGGTCATTTCAAATTAGAATTCTTAAATCGTATTGATGAAATTGTCATCTTCCGTCATTTATCCAAAGAAGGCTTAGCTAAAATAGTTGACTTAGAATTAGCTAAAGTAGAACATCGTTTAGGTCGCAAAGATATAACTTTGCGCATCAACAAAAAAGTTAAAACCATGTTAGCTGATAAAGGCTTTGATCAAACCTTTGGGGCTAGACCTTTAAAACGTAAAATTCAAGAGTTAATCTTAGATGAGTTAGCCATGGAGATTATTGAAGGCAAAATTAAAGCCGGCGACAATGTTGCTATTACCATCGGCTTTAAAAACAAAGTAGAGTTTGCTGTGCGTTAAAGAATATTGACATCCGGCATCCACCGAAGTCTATCCAAACAGCGAAAAGTATTCTATTAAAGAAAGACAGCTTTAAAATTTTAAGTCTGTCTTTCACTTTTTCTCTGAAACTTTATAAACTTATAATTAGACATTCTTTAAAAAATGACCTATACTGAAACAATAACTTGAAACTATGAAAATAAGCTACTATTTCTGGTTGTTGCTTTTCTTTTGCCTACCTCTTTCAGTAGTTGCACAAAGCCTACCAGACCCTAATTTTAACCCTAATTACATCATTTCCGATTATGATATCTTAAGTTACGGGACAATGACAGCCGAACAAATTCAATCATTCTTGGTTAGTAAAAATTCTTACTTAAGTAATTACATCGTTACCGATCCAAATAATCGACAACTAATGGCTTCTCAGGCAATTTATGAGATTTCTCAAACTAATCGAGTTAATGCCAGATTTATTTTAGTATTACTTCAAAAAGAACAAGGCTTGATAGAAGCTATTTCGGCTAAACAAAGCCAATTAGATTGGGCTACTGGTTATGGTTGTCCTGATGGTGGAAGCTGTAACGATCGCTGGCGTGGATTATGGAAACAAATCAACTCAGCTTCTCTACAATTTCGTGATTATTTAGAAAACCCAAATCTTTATACTTATAAAAAGGGTCAAACTTACGATTTTAGCAATCCTTATTCTACCACCATTAAAGGCACTGTTCAGGTAACCCCCACTAATGACGGAACCGCCGCTTTATATAACTACACTCCTCATGTTTATAACGGCAACTATAATTTTTGGAAATTATGGCATCGTTATTTTTTTTCTGTAGCCTATCCTAACGGTACCCTGCTCCAAACTGTAGATGAACCTGGCGTCTGGTTAATTCAAAACGGCCAACGTCGTGCCTTTTTAGCTAAAGGTGCTTTAGTTTCTCGTTTTGATATCAGTAAGGTTATCACTGTCGCTAAAGGCGAAATTAATCATTATCCAATTGGTGCACCAATTCGCTTTCCGCAATATTCAATAGTTCGTTCCCCAGCTGACCAACTCTATCTTTTAGTAGACGACACCAAACGACCTTTTGCCGATAAAACTGTTTTCAAAAAACTTGGCTACAATCCAGAAGAAGTGTTATTGGCTACCGACAACGATTTACTTTCTTATAGCTATGGCGAACCGATTACTGCAGAAGACGCTTATCCAACCGGAGCTCTCTTACAAAACAACAAAACCGGCGGCGTTTATTTTGTACAAGCTGGAACCAAGGCCCCACTTCCTGACGCCGTTTTCTTAAAAACCCGTTTTAAGAACAAAAAAATAATTTCCACCACACCAGCCAAATTAGAAAAATATCAAACAGTTCAACCCGTTAAATTTGTTGATGGCGATTTAGTTAAGATAGAAAACGGTTTTACTATTTATGTAGCTGAAAACGGCTTACTTCGCCCTATCATTTCTCAAACAGCTTTTGAAAAATTAGGTTACAAAATTAACAATGTCATTATTATCAGTCCTAGATTATTTATGACCTATCAAATAGGCAACAGCTTAGGCGGATCTCAATAATATGGCTTTAGTTTTTGCCGGCATTACCGGTCACTCATCAGCACTTTTACCTGGGCTAGCCACTAGTCATCTACCTATTTTACAACCAGCCCTTAATTATAAGACTCACATTCTTAAGGAATTAAATAATAGCCACCCGGAATCTGTTATTATACTTTCTCCGCACGGACCACTTAGTTCTTTGGGGCCCACTTTAAATATTCAAAAAGAGTTTAAGGTGGATTTTAGCAATTTTGGAGATTTAGCCACCAAGTTTGAAGTTAAAGGCGACAGTCTTTTGGCTGACGACTTACTTAAAGCTTCTTTTCCTGAATTTAAACTTCAGGCTTGCAGTCAGACTTTGGATTACGCTTCTGCTATACCGCTAGTTACTTTAATTGGTCAGCTTAACTTTTCAGTTTTGCCAACCTATCCTTGTCTTACTGATAATTTAACTGAACATTATAATTTTGGATGTTGGCTTGGAAATTATATCCGCCAAAGTCACCAAGCTATTGCCGTTATTTCTTCTGTTGCCTTGTCACATCGTTTAACGCGTGGTTCACCAGGTGGCTTTAGTCACAGTGGTAAATGGTTTGACAAGCAAGTTATAAACGCTTTAAAGCAGAATGACTGGGAAATCTTAAACGCTATTAATCCAGAAGTAGTTGCTGATGTTCAAGAATGTGGTTTATATAACATCGTCATCATGATGGGCATAATGTCTAATTTTGAAGATAAGTTTAAATTACTGGGCTACGAACAACCGGTCGGCGTCGGTTGGCTCTACGGGATCTATCAATAAAAAACAACTTTGATTAATCAAAGTTGTTTTTAGTTTTTGTTTTCTTTGGCCACGAATTTGGCGGATATACTTTCGGTGCCGGAGCCGGCTTACCTAGATTAGTTAAAATTTTAAAAAAATATTTCCAAGCCTCTCCATCTTTACACAACTCTTTAGTATCCGTCACCGCCCTTTCAATCACCGCCTTAGAATGTTTTTTACAAGCCTGAAAGACACTAGCACGCTTAAAATTAGGGATATTTAGATCCCTAATGACGACTAAAGCAAAATCCTGCCATTCATGAGCCGGCGGTTTAACCTTAGGTTTAACTAGTTGTTTGGAAAACAACGACCCCATGGATTCCAATTCTGATTGACGTTTAATCATAGAACCTTATTGTAGCAGTCAAGCGTCAACCGTCAAGGTTTTGTGGCATTATAAAGTAGTTTAACCTCTTCATCTGATAATTCTTTATTATAAACACGCACATCAGCTATATAACCATCTATAAAAGCATAAGATTTTAATTTTTTAAACAAAACAACAGAGTGCAAAAATGCTTCTGTTTGGGAAATTAGATTTTTAGA
>PFAM01000023.1:97231-133579 GCA_002778705.1 Candidatus Falkowbacteria bacterium CG10_big_fil_rev_8_21_14_0_10_37_14
GTGAAATTGTCTAATATATTTATTGAACCTATCTATTGTATCACAAATGAATAGGGGGGGGGCAAACCCTACAAATTTACTACCCGTTACCACATTCAACTTTATAAACTTTTAACTTACTTAACCAGCCCCCCATTCAAATCTATTCCAGTGCTAATCGCCACATCATCATCTTCTAATTTAGATGTCTTCGGCTTACTTTCTCTTTTAACAGTTGAACCGTTAAAATCATCCTGTGCTGTCAATTTAACTGCCGGTAATAAAATTAAAAGTTGATTGCGTTGCTCTCCGGTCGGTGAAACTTTAATGGTAAACTGCGCCGCAAAATCGTTAGACAATTTATCCATCACCGGCACCTCCCAAACTAGCTGTCTCATCACTGGTTCATAATTTAATTGTCCAAACACCGTGGATAAATCAGCTATCTCAATATAACTCGGAATAGTCACCACTGCTCGCACCTTGGACAGATTATGTAAAGTATTATTCAAAGACCAAAAAACTTTTAAGCTAGTGGTTTTGGCCACTTCCAAAGGTAAAGGACCGCTACCTAAAGGCATATTATCCTCGCTAAAATAGCGCACTACTGAACCTAAAGCCAAATCAGAATTAACTCTAGCAATGATTTTATTAGAATAATTATCAGGCGTTGACGTTGATGTGGTACTAGTAGTCATTAAGTTTAAGTCTTTAGCTTCCGCCTCTAAATCTCTCTTGTTTATTTGTGCCAAAATACTAGCTATATCACCAGATCGCTTCATTTCAAAGCGTGCTGCCACCGCAATATCTTGTCTAAAATCTCTAGGTAATTCTGATAGATTTTTAACCTTTATAGAGAATTCAATTGTCCCCCGCTCTCCTTTATTTACTTGTGCTAATTCAGGAATCTGCAGCTTAGACCAAGTAATAGTTTGTCCAGAAACCTCTCCTTTGTTTTTATCTATTAAAGTAGCTCGAGCTAACAAATCACCTTCCAAAACAGCTGAAATAACCACATCTTCCATTGGTGAATCTCCAACATTATTATAGTTAATTGAATATTTTAAAACTTGGCCAAAATCTACACTCTGATCATTGCTCTGTCCGTTTAAATTTAATAATAAACTTAAATCATTTTTAATCACTTCTAAATCCACATCCTCTTCATACAAAGGTAAGTAATCGCTACTGACAATTGTCGGAGTTGAAGATGTGTTTGCTAATATCGATGAAGTGGCCATACCTTGCTTATCATAATCAAACTTAAACTTCAAAGATACAATATCACCAATTTTATCCAAAAAACGAAAACGCACTCTTAATTCCTGTTCTTCATTACTTATTTTATTAACCTGCCACACCCAAGGTCTAATCAAAACAGCGTCTAAATTAGGAACTTCTTCTCTCAAAAATTCCAATTGTGAGCTATCTGACGGCTCTACAGTTAAATGAAAGTTATCTAATACACTACCAGAGCTTTGTCGATATTTGATAACAATTTCCTGGTCTTCACTTTTTAAAACACTAGAAGGCTTAATTAACTGTATGGCTAAGCCACTATCAGACACTACTGTTTCTAAAATTGTATTTTTCTTAAACTCTGTAGAAAACCCTTCAGCCTTATACAACAACTCACTTGACCATAAATTACTTTTACCGATTAGGTTATAAATCCTACCTCGTAAACGAATTTCTGCGGTTCCCTTACCAGCCAAATTATTAAATTTCCAAACATTATTATTACTACTAGGCATAGGAGTAGCATCTATGAAAACAAAGCCCTCAGGATAAGCCACCGATATAGTACCTTCTGATAAAGCTCTGCCGCTATTATTTACTACCTTAATAACATACTCCATTTCCTTGCCGGCTTGAGGGGCTTTTTCCCCTTCCATAGTTAAAGACACCTGAGTAATATCATTAGCCGTGCTAAATTTTTGCCAAACACCAAAGCCAGCACCAACAATAAGTATCAAAACAAATAAACCTAAAATTATTTTAGTTAGTGGTCCAAAACTTTTTTTAATAGTTAGACGGCTAACATCAACTTGTTTGCCATTATCATCTTGATAAATTTCCGACAAACCGTCACTAATATTTTCTTTTTTAACAGCTGTAGTAATATCATTGCTCAGCTTATCTATGTCTTTGTTGCGTGGCATATATATTTTTGCATTTACCCTCGCGTATGCGGGGGTCTCGCCAAAAAGTAGAGATTTATTTATCTTATAATTAACAAAATTATCACTCATCCTTGTCTTATTTTTTGACATTGGAAATTGGAAATTTGACATTATCCTCTTAATCTTCCTTTATCAAATAAGTCCAATACTGATCTTTTAATAATTGACGATATGGTAAGTTGGATACAGTTGGATATTGCCAAGCAATTGTTTTATTCTCTGGTAAAATCAATTCAGAACGCAGTCTGCTGTTTATTGATCCTGCTTGTTTTTGTGCCAATAGTGTATATTTATAAAGTTGCTCACCAGTCTCCCCTCTTAACCACTGGCGCTGCTTTTCACCGTTGGTAACTGTCTGATTTAAAGCCTTAATATTAAATGGCAAACGATATGACAAAGTAATTTCTGTCACTTCTCCTGGATCAACCATCGACCAACCAGCAAACACCGTTTTATCTTGCTCCCGATAAATTTTTGTACCACTTACTGGCTCAACTTCCGCTGATATTTCATTAATCAATTGTTCATCAACTTCCCAACTATTACTAACCAAATCAAATAATTTAGCGTCTGGTATTTTCCAACCACTAGCCGACAATAACTCAGACCCCAAAGGCACATATATTCTCATCCAATTAACATTACGCACACCAGTAAATAAGGCCCCGCGAATTGCCGTATGCTCTCGCTTAATAGTCACTGTATCTACGACAGATCCGTCAGTCCTTAGTTCTGCTTTATGATTTATACTTTCTAGGATAGTTCTATCACTCTTTCCGCCAGCAATATTAGTATTAACCACTTGTAAATAATCTCCGGTTGTTGCACGTACACCACCATCCCAACCTTGTTCCACTACCTTATCTTGTAACTCTACATCATTAAAATATAATAAAATGTTTTTACTATCAAAATTATCAATAAGCGCTGAAAGCATCTTCATTAATAATTCTTGATTAGTCACTCGGCCTAATTTTTCTATCAAGGCTTGATTTAAGTCGCCAATAATCGCCTTTGGTTTATTCGTTACAGCTTCTTTTTGTTCAGCATATTTTTGCACCACATCTAAAAAATTATCAGCCGTTATCACTTCATTATAAGCCGGCAAACTAACTGGACCGACAATTCTCAATAAGTCAATCACCACCTGTGGGGTTAAACTAATAATGCCATCCACAGTTGAACCGTCTGATTGTTCATAAAACCACATGATTTTACGAGCAGATGTAGGCCAATCTGGCCACCAATTACAATCCCACATCATCCAACGACCTCGTACTAGCCTTAAAGGCTCTGGGGCCGCTATAAACCGCTTCATGCCATATTCCACATCGTAAGTTCCACCTCCTGGAGTTTGTATTTGTTTAATCTCACCCTTAGAAAAATCTACGACAGCAAAACTTCCTATAAAACCCCCCGTAGCTCTCGCCTCAGTTGTATTTTGAAAAACCAATAAATATCGCCTATTGGTGGTGTTACCTAAAAACAAAGATAATTTATCAGCGATATCCAATAATTCTGCTAAACCATTTTTAACCCAAACCCCATTCTCTTTTAATAATAAAAAAGTGTCCCGATATTCAAGCGGAATTGCCGACGAATCTAATTTTCCGATTTGAGCATTAACTTCCCCGGCCGCCTCTAAAGCTTCATAACCTTTAGTTATAAAATTATCTAAACGGTAAGTTAAAGGACCAGTCGCCAACAAATCATCCATTGCCGCCGTTAAAGCAGCCCCCATTAAAGCCGATTGCCTTCCAGCTTCAGCAATAATCGGGGCCGAACCAGCTAATTTTAATTTTTCATTAGGTATCATCGCCGCTAATTCAAACAGCCAACTGTTAATTTCACCAATTTGCTTCTGCATATTCCAAAAACTATGGCTAGCTTGATTAAAATTATTACTAGCTTCACTAAAGTTTTTATTTGTAGCATCATCTTTAGCAGACTTAAGATCATTCATAGCCGCTGAAGCTGCTGTAAATAATTTGTTTTTAAAAACTACCAACCCCCGATAGTTATAATACAAACCAGCTGGAGCTAATACCACGATCAACATTATAACAAACGATAAAGCCGCTCGACCTAACTTAACTTCGAGTTTAAAATGCCAGCTATTCAAAAATTGTTTTTGTTTATACCACGCTAACTGACTATGTTTACGATATTTATTAAAACTTCGCTTAGCTAAAATCTTTTGTCGTTGTGCTTCGTTTACCATGATTTCTAAACCTCGTGCTACAAC
This sequence comes from Candidatus Falkowbacteria bacterium CG10_big_fil_rev_8_21_14_0_10_37_14, assembly GCA_002778705.1. Classification (GTDB taxonomy): domain Bacteria; phylum Patescibacteriota; class Patescibacteriia; order Patescibacteriales; family Patescibacteriaceae; genus 1-14-0-10-37-14. The sequence continues at coordinate 101,639 of PFAM01000023.1, forward strand.
ATTAATTATTTGACTAATCAATTTAAAGGGCCGACTAATTATTTGCCAAATTAATTTACTATTCCAAACTACGATTGTATGCACAATGTACCCCAAACTATACACAGCCTTTAAAGTTTTCTTTAATAGCCAAAACAAAACCCTAGCCTCTAGCCAGCCAAAATAAGTAATCCATTTTAAAATCTTAAAATGTCTCATAAAACTTGCTTATAGACTTTTAATGTCTCCGCACCTGAATCAATCCAATTAAATTTTTTAATTCGTTCTCGACCAAGTTTAATCATTTTTTCTCTCAAAAACTGGTCTTTATATAAATCAAGCATCGCCTTTAAAATAGTTTGAGGTTGCTTTGGATTAAAATACATTGCCGCTGTATCAAGTATTTCTGGCAAAGAGCTTCTCTCAGAGCTTAATACAGGGGTACCCATCGACATTGCTTCTAGTGGTGGTAATCCAAACCCCTCATATAAAGACGGGAAAACATACGCTTCCGCATGTTTATATAAATAAGCTAAAACAGCGTCAGGCACAAAACCAGCAAAAATTACGCTATTATTAGTCACTGGCTGATCATGCCATAGCTGCATTTCCGAAGCACTGGCTTTCAAACGTTTATAAAAATAATCTTCCTTGCCGACCAAAACTAGTTTAGCCTCACTTTCTATTTTACAAAAATCAGCAAAAACTTTAATTAAAGTTTCTAGATTTTTGTGTGGATAAGCATTACCAACATACAACCAATAAGGTTCCGTAATACCATACTTTTCTAATACTTTAGAATAGTTCACTGTTTCACTGGACTGTAAAGAGGCTACACCCTCATAAATTACTTTAATTTTGTCGGCTGGTATTAATAAAGAAGTTATTAAATCTTGTTTAGTAAACTCCGAAACGGTAATAATTTTTTTAGCCTTTTTTACAGCTCGATTAATAATTTGTCTGTAAGCATAATTTTTAAGCCAATATAATACTGGACTTAAGGTGCTGGCTCGTTGTGTTGGATAATGAAACAAAATTAAATCATGAATCGTTACTACGAAAGCTGTCTGACACAGTAAAGGCACATTAAAATGCGGAAAGTGTATTAAATCCAATTTTTCTTTAGCGATTAAATACGGCATAACAATCTGCTCCGCTAAGCCATACCAAGCAACATCAGCTAAAACTTTTTTAACATTAGATTGATTAATTTTAAAATCTTCCCAATTTTCTGAACGCAAAAATATCACATAATCGTTATGTGGATCTAATCGAATAACTTGATCAACAGTTTCTTGAGTGTAGCGGCCTAAACCTTTACCAATAGACCCATAAAACCTGGCGTCTATACCAATACGACGCCGGTCATTTTTTGACTGCTTTATCATACAACTATTATAGCACAAACACCTAAAAAACAGCAACAAAAAAACCTTTTCGATTTTAAAAAGGTTTTTAAATCTAAAACATATAATTAGTGATGTGCCGTAACACCCTTACCTTGATACGGTGTCAAATCTGGTGCCATATCACGAAACTTCTTCACCACCCCCGGCAAATGCTTCATTAGTTCATCGATATCTTCACGAGTATTATGCTTACCTAAAGTGAAACGAATTGCTCCGTGCGTATCTTCCACTTTAATCCCCATAGCGAGTAACACTTTAGACGCCCCCAAAGTATTGGAAGCGCAAGCCGAACCAGTCGAAACGGCAATGCCGGCCTCCAAATCCAAGGCCATCAAAATTGACTCCCCTTCAGCCCCCAAGAAAGAAAAGTGCGCATGACTAGGAGAATTATTTTCGAGCGGAGTATTCAACACTACTTTTGACATTTCTTCTACGATCCGCTTCACTAAATAATCTCTAACTTCCGCTACTTTAACAGCATTTTTTTCTCTGTTAAGAGTGGCCAAAGCTAAAGCTTCGCCTAAGCCAACAATCCCTGGTACATTTAAAGTTCCTGAACGCCAGTTACGTTCATGATGCCCACCATGCAGTAAAGCCACCAAAGGCACATTACCTTTAACGGCCAACAATCCTGAACCTTTCGGGCCATACATCTTATGAGCCGATAACGACAACATATCCACACCAAGATTTTCTAAGCCACAATCAAAGTAGTTCGGGGCTTGGGTGGCATCTGAGTGAAAATAAATCAGCTGTGGCTTATCACCACGTTCACTCACTGACAGATGAGACCAATTTGCCAATTTTTCATTGTTGGCTTGTTTCACAACCGTGCTCAACTCAGTTATCGGCTGAACACTGCCAACTTCACTATTAACATACATAACAGACACTAAAACAGTTTCAGGCTTAATCGCCTGACGCAAATCTTCAGCCGATACAATTCCTTGTTTATTAACTGGTAAAATAGTTAAAGTAATTTGTTTCTCAGCTTCCAATAAATTAAGTGGCTCTAAGACTGCATCATGTTCTACCGCACTGGTAATGATGTGTGGACAAATAATTCCGCGTAATTTCAAACCGTTAACCAAACCTTTGATAGCCAAATTGTTAGCCTCGGTCGCCCCGGAAGTAAAAATAATTTCTGTCGGCTTTACCTGTAAAATCTCAGCAATTTTAGCACGTGCCATATCGACAGCCACCGCCGCCTGCCCGCCATAACTATGAATAGATGAGGCATTGCCAAAATGTTCTTGCCAATACGGTTGCATCGCCTCTAAAACTTTGGAATCCATCGGCGTTGTCGCACTATGATCAAAATATATAGACATATAAGTTAAAAGTTTATCAAGTTTATAAAGTTCTTAAAGTTAATTTTTATTTTGTACTTTACAAACTAATTTAAGCTGATCTCACTTCTTTAATTTCCGGAATCACGGCTACCAATTCCGACTCAATATAATTTTTAAGAGTCACTGAAGACATTGGGCAATGACTACACATCCCCTGCAAGGCTAAATACAACACCCCCTCACCTTCAGCAAAAGATACAAACACCACATCACCACCATCCATCTGCAAGGCTGGTCGCAGTTTTTCCAATTCAATTTTAATTTTTTCCTCAATCTTCATAAAATTAAATATTATTTTTTATGAGCAATTTTATATTGATTTATCGCACTGTGTAAAGCCTCTACACCAAGCATTGAGCAATGAATTTTTGGTGCCGGTAAACCACCTAAATCTTTCACAATTGCATCTTTGTTAAGAGCTAACGCTTCATCTAAAGTTCTTCCCATAGCCAAATCTGTCAAAGCCGATGACACAGCAATTGCCGCTGCGCAACCAAGAGTTTCAAACTTAATATCAGCAATGCGGTCATCAGCCACTTTGATATAGATTTTCATAATATCCCCGCACACCGGATTACCCTCTTCACCAATCGCATCAGCGTCATCAATTACACCTTGATTATGAGGTGCTTTGAAATGATCTATCACTTTTTGTGAATACATAAATATATATATAAAAATTTAAAAATTAAAATTAGTTTTTAGTACTTACTAATTCTGCCAAAGTTCGCTTTTGAAGTAAACTGGCCCAAACGACTTCAATTTCAGATAATATTTGTCCTACTCGGCAATCACAATGATCACCACAAAAAACTTTACCACGATTGCCCACGCAATGCGCCACTGCCAAGCCACCTTCTAAAACTTCTACCACTTGCCACAAATTGATTTCTTTAGGATTTCGCGCTAAAGAATATCCACCAGCCGACCCCTTAGTGCTAGATAAAATACTCTGTTTTTTTAAACTAGACAAGATAGTTTCTAGGTATTTCACTGACATTTTCTCTTGATTTGCTAAATCAGCCACCGATAATCCTTCTGGGAATAATCTGGCCAAAACAGCTAAAGCTCTTAATCCATAAGTAGTTTTTGTTGATAATTTCATATCCTACTAAAATTATAGGTTAATATACTTGCTTTAGGACAAGTTGTCAAGGTTGAAAAAGATTCATAAGGGCTGTAAGATAATAAAACGTTTCAAAATCCTTTATGCCTGATAAATCTATAGGGAAATTACCACCACAGAATTTAGACGCCGAACACTATGTGTTAGGTGGTTTATTAATTGATCAACAGGCTATTATTAAGGTAGCTGATGTTATCCTACCTGATGATTTTTATAAAGCTGCTCATAGTCAAATTTACGAGGCTATTATTGAGCTCTACGGTAAGCACGAACCAATCGACCTCTTAAGTCTAACTGGTCGACTTGAAGAGCGTAATCGTCTAGAAGGTGTCGGCGGTCGTGCCTATATTGCCAATTTGGCTTCTTCAGTTGGTACTTCGGCTAATATTGAATACCACGCAGAAATTATTCATAAAAAAGCTACTCTTCGTAAATTAATTCGTGCCGCCACCGAAATTACCGAGATGGGTTACGATGAAGACGAAGACTTAGATAAACTTCTAGATTCCGCCGAACAAAAACTATTTAATGTCAGTCAAAAGTTTTTAAAACAGAGTTTTATTGGAATTGACAATTTATTAGCTGGTGCTTTTGATCGTATCGATGACCTACACAAACAGGCCGGTAAATTAAGAGGTTTAGCCACCGGCTTTGCCGATCTTGATAAACTCTTAGCTGGTTTACAAAAATCTGATTTAATTATTTTGGCCGCTAGACCGTCCGTCGGTAAAACATCTTTTGCTTTAGATATTGCTCGCCAAGTTGCTGTTATCAACAAAGCTCCTGTAGCTGTTTTTAGTTTGGAAATGAGTAAAGAACAATTAGTGGACAGGATGCTTTGTGCTCAGGCTGGCGTTTCTCTTTGGAAAATGCGTACCGGTAATTTATCTGATTCTGGTGATAACAACGACTTTTCTAAAATTGGTATCGGTATGGGCGAACTAGCCGAAGCCCCTATTTTTATTGATGACACTGCCGGTGCTAATATTATGCAGATTCGCACTAAAGCCCGTCGTCTCCAAATGGAACATGGTCTCGGTTTGATTATTATCGACTATTTGCAGTTAATGGAAGGTCGCGGTAATTATAAAGATAATCGTGTCCAAGAAGTATCAGAAATTTCTCGATCCTTAAAAATAATTGCTCGTGAATTAAATGTTCCAATTTTAGCATTATCTCAGTTATCTCGTGCTGTAGAACAAAGCAAGCCAGCTATTCCAAAATTAATGCATTTAAGAGAGTCTGGCTCTATCGAACAAGACGCCGATGTGGTACTATTTATTTATCGCAAACTAGCTGATCGTAATTTTGACGCCGAATCACTAACCGAAGAAGAAAAATCTTCTGCTGAAATTCACATCGCCAAACACCGTAACGGTCCAGTCGGCAAAGTTCATGTCCGCTTTGATCAAAATACCGTCAGCTTTAAAAATGACGCCAATCGTCTCGGCATAGTAGACGACATTCCAGATTTCTAAACTTACAAACTTTATAAACTTTATAAACTTACTTTATGTTCAACAAACTAAAACAAATCAAAGACTTACGCAATCAAGCTAAAACCATGCAAAACGCTTTAGCTGAAGAGATTATTAATGTTAACCACAAAGGCATCGCTTTAAAAATCAACGGCAATATGGAGGTCTTGTCAATTAGCATTAGCGAACAAGCCAAAAATAATTTAGAAAGCAATTTAAAAGATTGTTTCAATGAAGCTATCAAAAAAACTCAAATAGCCATGGCTAAAAAAATGCAATCCATGGGTAATATGCCAGGTCTTTCCGATTTATTAAAATAACACAGGCTCACAATTAAATGTTATACCCCGCTTCCATCCAAAAATTAATAGAACTTTTAAGTAATTGGCCCTCAGTTGGTCCTAAAACTGCCGAACGCTATGCTTTATTTTTACTTAAACAGCCTCAAGGCTACTTAAGTGATTTATCCAAAGCCTTAGAGGTTGTAAAACAAGGTTTAGTTATCTGCCAACATTGTCGTCGCATAACCGATCAATCTCCCTGTTCTATTTGTACCAATAATCAACGTGATCCACACCTACTCTGCGTTGTAGCAGAAACTAAAGATTTATTAGCCATAGAAAATACCGGTCGTTTTAAGGGCTTATATCATGTTTTGGGTGGCGTTATTAACAGTGTTCGTCATACAGCCCCTAGTGAAAGTGGCTTAAAAAAATTAGTAGAAAGAATTAGCTCAGGGCAAATAACTGAGGTTGTTTTAGCTTTAAATCCAGATATTGATGGCGAAACCACTTGTTTATATTTATCCCGACTTTTATCAAAATTCCCTGTTCGCCTCACTCGGTTAGCACGTGGTTTACCGACTGGGGCTAGCTTAGAATATGCCGATGAAAATACTTTGGCACACGCCTTTCATAATCGCAAAGATTATCAATCAACTTGGGAAAGTTTTTAACTATATAGGAGCTCTTTACAATGATCGACCGAGATTATCTTTATCAAAGTAGTGTTAACGCTATCGCTTTAGAGTTGTCCATACTTCCAGAAGCTCTATCACCATTAAGCAGACAACTATGTCAACGACTCACAGAAACTGGTATTAAAATTTTATTAGCTATTGCCGATGCATTAGACCGTCAATTAATTTATGAGCAAACTATCGCCGATTTAGGCGGTAACGAAATTAGCGACCAGTTACTGTTAACAGCCACAGAAAGCTTACTGACTTCTATCAAACTAAAACAGTTAAGTTTTCAACTTCAGTGTAATGATATTCACAGTCAAGTTATACGCTATAATGTTGAATATCAGGCCTTGTGCCAATAAATCAAACACCCAAATCTTTTCAGACTTGGGTGTCTTTTTATAAAAAATAACTCCTAATATCTAGAAGCTATTTTTAAGATTGGTAATAAATTACGCGATGGTGTTAATTTTAATCTTGGTAAAAGCTTGACGATGACCAACGCTTTTCTTGTAGCGAACTTTAGACTTGTATTTCACGACCAAAACCTTATCACTTCGTCCTTGTTCCACAATTTCCGCTTCAACCTTTTCACCTAATGAAGGATGACCCAAAAGCACTTCTCCGCTTTCAGAATCACCGGTCAATAAAGTTTCCAGTTTCAATTTGGCGCCACCGTCGCCTTCTAATTTTTCTACTTTAACTGTCTGGCCTTCCTTAACTTTGTATTGTTTGCCACCAGTCTTAATTACTGCCATTTTAGCCATATCTTTGATATTTATGATTTGATTAAGATAATTTAACTCTTTTGACGTTTTTTGTCAAGCAACCAGTTTAAGCCTATAATTAGCCCAGCTGCCACCAATAACAACAGCCCTAAGGCACTTAATTTACCTTTAGATTGTAAAAATAAAGCTGACAAGCCAAAAAATAAAGCAAAAACATAAAAAACTAAAGAAGTCTGCTGAGGTGATAGCCCAACATCCATTAAACGATAATGTAAATGTTTACGATCTGACGACCGAAAAGGATTGCTACCAGCCCATAAACGTCTAATAATAGTCCAAGCTACATCTAAAATTGGTACTCCCATTATTAATAACGCCAACGCAATTTTACCGCCAGAAATAATAGATAACACCCCTAAAACAAACCCGATTAAAAGCGATCCGCTCTCTCCTAAAAAAATCTTAGCTGGAGCCCAATTACGTAACCAAAAACCGGCTACAGCACCAGCAAAAATCAAAGCTACCCAAGCAATGTCTGGCTGATACCATCTTGTGGTTATTGTAAACAAGAAAATTATCAAGGCTCCAATCACACCCACTCCAGACACCAATCCATCCACGCCATCCAATAGCTTAGTGGTGTACATCATACCTAGTAACCACAAAGAAATAATTAAAGCACTTAACCAATCACTTAAATAAACAAAACCGCCAAACGGATTAGTAATTTTTTCAATATTCACTCCACCAGCTAAGACTGCTAAAATTGCTAAAAGTGGAAAAGCTAATTGCTTCATTGGTGACAATTCATACTTATCATCCAAAACTCCCCCCAGCACTAAAATACCTCCACCCGCCAAAACTCCTAGCCAGTGATACATTGTTAAGTTACCTGCTGACACATACCTATAACTCAAAATTAAAACTATCACAGTCGATAAAAAAATTGCTACACCACCAGCCAGTGGCGTAGGTTTGCTATGTGCATGGCGTTCTCTCGGCCAATCCAATAATTTATAATGCCAAGCCAATTTCTCTATTCCCACAGTTAAAACTGCCGCCAACAAAAAACTAAGTAAACTTCCTACAATATAAGTTATAATCATAAAGATTTGGCTTTCTCTACCACGACTTCACCAGCTTCATTAATAACCACTAAATCTCGTCGTGCCAGTTCACCACTTAAAATCTTATTTGCTATAACATTTTCTATTTGATCTTGCAAGAGGCGTCGTAGTGGTCTAGCACCAAACTCTGGATGATAACCCTTAGCAGCTAAAATAGCTAATCCCTTCTTGTCCACCGATAATCGCATACCTTTGTTCGCCAAAAGTTTTCCTAATTGATCAATCAAAAGTTTAGTAATAGCTATAACCTCAGTTATTGCTAACGGTTTAAACAACACCACTCCATCAAAACGATTAACTAATTCTGGTCGCATTACTTTCATTAGCTCTTGATCAATAAGTTGCTGTTTTAAAGCCGTTAAATCTTGCCCAGATTCTACAGCCTGTTTAATCGCCAGTGATCCAATGTTAGAAGTAGCAATAATTATAGTATTAGTAAAATCAACTGTATTCCCTTGTCCATCGGTCAAGCGTCCGTCATCAATCACTTGTAAAAATAAATCAAATACTCCCGGATTAGCCTTTTCTAATTCATCTAATAAAACTAAAGCGAATGGAGCTTGCCTTACCTTTTCAGTTAAATAACCCTTAGATCCATTAGGTGTCCCTATCATTTTAATCACTGCATCTTCACCTTGATATTCCGACATATCCAAACGAATCATGGCGCTTTCAGATCCAAAATAGTTATCTGCCAAAACTTTAGCTAATTCTGTCTTACCTACACCAGTAGGTCCCAGGAATAAAAAAGTAGCAATCGGTCGCTTGTTATCACGCAATTCCGCCCTAGCCCGCCTCAAACTCTCCGCGACCATTGACACCGCCTCTGTCTGTCCCACAATCCGCTCATGCATTTTATTTTCCAAGGCTAGAAGAGCTTGCCCTTCTTCATGATTAACCTGACTCACCGGAACTTTTAAATCACGACTAACTAATACCGCTACATCTTCACCCGTCACCGTTGTTTTGAACCCACGCTCATGAGCTACACCAGCCACAGTTTTTTCCAAAATTACCAAGGCCTTAGCCGGTAAATACTCGCTATGTTCTAATTTAGCGGTTAAACGCACTGCTTCAGCTATCGCTTCATAATTAATAAACACTTTATAATGATTTTCTAAAAAGCTGACCTTAGATTCCAACATGCAAATAGCTTTATTAGCTTCAGGCTCTTCGATAGGTATCATCATTAACAATCTAGCTAAAGCGCTCCCCTCCACAAAACGTCGATAATTTTCTTCACTAACAGTAGCCACACAAAATAACAATCGACGATCTAAAGCATCGGCTAAAATTCCAGCGGCATCCAAACTAGAAGCTCCACCAGCTGTTAAACCTAGCAACTCTTCTAAATTCGGCAAATGAATAATACAATTACCAGCCGTAGCTACCTCATCTATTAGCCTAATTAACTGTTGCTCAGCCGCTTCTGGAGCTAACCCCCCTAACAATCTAGCCGCATCAACCGTCAGTAATCGTTTATCTCTAAACTCTAATGGAACTTGTTCTAAAACCATTAGTTGTGCCAAACCACCTACAATGGTTCTTTTACCAACTCCAGGGGGTCCTACCAATAACAATCCTGCTTGTCCACTGGCCATTGCGGTTAAAACTGTTTCCAACTCTGTTTCACGCCCAACGCACAACGGCAAACGACCATACTTAGCCGACACCGTTAGATCTTCGGCCAAACTATCTACCAGCGGTGTCGCTAAAGCCGTATAGGCACGGTCCATGGTGTTCCCAGGTTTAAAACGCGCCGCATGCCTAAAAGATTTATAATTAATTTTTAATCTCTCTTGAGTATTAAACCACTGCGTTAAATTACTTAATTTATTTTGTTCAATTCCTGAATCATAGAGTACTTCAGACAAAACTGGATCCGCCTCCATAGCCGGTAACCACAAATCAACAACTTCAATTTGTTGACGTCCTTCTCTAAGCGCAGAAGCCAAACCTTGTAAAATAATTCTGTCAAATCCAGGCGCAAAATTTATTGCTCCGCTAGACATCCCTAAAAGCTCCACCTGATGTCTTAGTTTTGTTGCTAACACCTGTGGCTCAAAAGTTAAACGCGATAACCAATGTTTAGCCTGAATACTTTCTCCAAGCATTACAAACCAAAAATGTAATGGTGTCACTTTAGACTGTCCCAAATCACCGACCCAAACATAAGCTTTCTCCAGACTATTCAGCAACTCCATAGATAAACAATCGGCTGCATTCTTTAGTTTTTTTCCACTAATACTATTCCAATCTCTCGTTTCATCTAAAACAGCATTGGTCGCTGTTTGTTTTATTTTAATAACTTCCTGCTCTCGCACATACAAACGAAACACAATAAATAAATCTAAAAATCCGGTCAACCAAAACCACAAAACTAGTGGATCTTTACCTTCTACTATATTTTGAAAATCTAAATTAGTATTACTAATTTTATACAACCACCAAGCTAAAGCAAACGCCCCGCTTAAACCAATAACAATCAACAAAAAATCCAAAAAACTATAAATTCGCTCCCTCATACGCCGCAAAAAAATGGACCCACGAGTAACCGGCAAAGAAAAATAATAAACCACATCGCCACAAATCAATCCATTGCCTAGACCGTGACAAACAGCACACAATTTATTTTCCACTCGTCCCGATCCATTGCAAATCACACAACGCACTGGAATTAGCTCGGTTATATTTTTCAGCATATGTGCATTTTATCTCCACGAAAGTTTATCTTAGCGAAGGCTGAAACCCACGTTTAAAAACTCTCCAGATAGTAATAACGCTTCTACCACAATTAACTTAATTAAAATTAGCGATTTTAAACTACTCGCCACCGTTTTTTATATTTATTTTCTCAAGACAATTGATAAAAAATTTGGCTAGCTAAAAATATTGGCAACACCAGCCAAATTACTACAGCCACTAAACATACAGCTAACCAACACAACCACGCTAAAAATCTTAAGATGGTTTGTACCAAACGAACAAAAAAACTTATTAAACGACTAACCCAATCTCGTTGACCATACATTGGCACCAACAAATTTTTAAACCAAACCCCAGGATTAAGCCACTGCCATTCATCTGCTAAAAATTTTACTAGACCTCGAATTGCCGACCACAGACCTTTACCATACCACCATAAAGGGAAATACAATAAAGATCCTAGCCAATCAAAAACTAAACGCCCTGCGTAATAAATAAAACTTTTCGACATAAACGCCTTTTGCCGTGGTGTATGCGGGAGTCTCTTGACCTTACCACAGCTCGGTTAATTAAAATTTATGATTATTCACTCTTTGCTATCTTCTTTTCACTCTTTAGTTTTTTATTTGTGTTTCTTTTCTTAAAATAATTGATAAAAAATCTTCATCTCTATTATACCACGCTCGGCTAAATAAAAAAAGCGTAGTCTTAAAACCACTCTCTAAATTTTTAATAACCACACTATAAAACAGTTTCTCTAAAAAACATCAATCACTTTTTTAATATCTTGCTATTTAATCAATATCAAACACTAATTTTATTAAACACTCTTAAATCAAAATTTTTAATAATTTAAAGCCAAACTTAAAATAAAATAGTCTAAAATATAACATTTTTTAGCTTACATTAGACAAAAGATGTTTGCCAATATCTTTCTTGACAAGTATTTTAGTTAGTGATACACTATAAGCATAATTTTAATAGCCCAAAAGGGCTGTTTTTTGAAACCTATATGGAATGGATTACTAATTATTTCCGTGACTCTGTAGCAGAAATACGTAAAGTAACTTGGCCTAATAAGCGCGAAGTTACTCAATACACTATTACTGTTATTGCTATGTCTTTAGGCTTAGCCCTATTCTTAGGCGGTTTGGATGCCGTGTTTAACCAAATTGTAAGTAAAATTATTTAACATATGGCAAAACAGACATTAAACCAAGGTCGTCGCTGGTATGTTCTGCACACTTATTCTGGTTACGAAGAGAATGTGGCTCAGAACTTACGTCAGAGAGTCGAATCCTTGGACATGGAGGATCGCATTTTCAATGTCTTGGTCCCTAAAGAGAAAAAAATAAAAATTCAAGGCGGTAAACGTAAAGTTGTAGAAGAAAAGATTTTTCCTGGTTATGTACTAGTTGAAATGATTGTTAACGATGATACTTGGTATGCTGTTCGCAACACGCCAAATGTTACTGGTTTTATTGGCACTGGTACTATTCCTACCCCAATTTCTGAAGAAGAAATTAAAGGCTTACAAAAACGAATGGGGGTAGATGAACCAAAGTTTAAAATTGATGTTGCCGTTGACACTCCTGTACGTATTACTGATGGCCCCTTCAAAAATTTGGAAGGTAAAATTACCGAGGTCGATCATGAAAAAGGCAAAATTAAAGTATCTATTTCTATGTTTGGTCGCGAAACCCCAGTAGAGTTAGACTTTTTACAGATTAAAAAAATATAGAGCAATAATTTCAAATTTTATAATTTTAAATTTGTAAACAAACAAAATAAAATTTTAAAAAATTAGGAAATTATTTATAAATTAAAAATTAAAAATTCTTTTTGCTTTCCGCTATCGGTGCTTCTAGGGAAAAAGATTATAATAATATGGCTAAAAAAATTGTTACTAAAATTAAATTGCAGATTCGTGGCGGTCAAGCCAACCCAGCTCCTCCAGTCGGTCCAGCTTTAGGTCAACATGGTTTAAACATTGCGGAATTTTGTTCTCGCTTTAATGAAGCGACTAAGGATAAAATGGGCGAGTTAACTCCAGTGGAAATCACTGTGTTTGTTGACCGTACCTATTCCTTCGTTTTAAAAACTCCTCCAGCCTCTGAGTTGATAAAAAAGTATGCTGGAATTAAAGTTGGCTCTGGCTCTCCTCTAATTCAAAAAGTCGGTTCTTTAACTGATGCCCAATTAGAAGAAATCGCTCAGTTAAAAATGCCTGATTTAAATTGCTATGATGTCGAAGCCGCCAAAAAGATTATTGCTGGTACCGCTCGTCAAATGGGAGTCCAAATTAAATAATGATTAATTAATGTGGGACCCTGAGTTTATCGAAGGGGTTTGTACCACTAAAATTTATGACAAAAACTATTGTTAACGGCCGTCGCACTAAAGCCAAGGCCACTAAGCTTCAAGAAGTTGGTTTAGAAATTGGCAAGGCTTATCCTTTGGCCGAAGCTATCGAATTAACCAAAAAATTATCCCCTAGTAAATTTGACGCTTCTGTAGAAGTCCATTTCAAATTAGGTATCGATCCTAGAAAAGGTGATCAACAAATTCGTGCTGCCATTTCCTTACCTCATGGCACTGGCAAAACTGTTCGTGTTGCTGCTTTTGTTATGCCTGAAAATGAAGCCGCTTGTCGCACTGCTGGAGCTGATTTAGTTGGCGGTGAAGAATTAATTGAAACCATCGCTAAATCTGAAAAAACTGATTTTGAAGTAGCTGTTGCCGAACCAATGATAATGCGTCAATTATCCAAGATTGCTAAAATTTTAGGTACCCGTGGTTTAATGCCTTCTCCTAAAACCGAAACTGTTACAACTAATCCTAGCTTAGCTGTGGGTGAACTAAAGAAAGGTAAAATTAGCTTCAAAAACGATGACACCGCTAATTTACACATCTTACTTGGCAAGGTTTCTTTTGACTCTGCTAAATTAGCTGAAAATTTTGCGGCTGTTTTGGACACTGTTCGCAAAGCTAAACCAGCCTCTTCCAAAGGTGCCTACATTAAAAACTGCGTGATTACCTCCGCCATGGGCCCTGGTATCAAAATTCAACTATAACCCTGATTTACCACTTTAAATATCATCAAAAAAACGAACAGCTTTTGTTCGTTTTTTTTATTAATTTAGGCTATAAAAAATAGATATCAAGAAAAATGAAACCAAAACTTTTCTTCTCTAAGAATACTAACTTAATCAAGTTTATCTCAAAAAAAGCATTAATTAATATAGAACCATTAATATTTGACTTTATTGAGCACTTGCCTCTATAATAAGCCCAACACTTATCTTAAATAAACTATAGGGGGGTTATTGTGATTGGTAAATTAATCGTTCTTTGTGGAATTAATAATGTTGGCAAAACAACTCAAAAAGATTTGCTCGTTAAACGGATTTCTTCTGAACTTAAACTTCCGGTTGAAGCTCTTAAATACCCAATTTATAATCTAAAGCCTAGTGGTCCCATGCTTGATGATTACTTACGTAATAACAGTAAAAACTACAGTGTTCAACGATTAGAAGCTCAAACTTTATTTGCTTTTAATCGTTATCAATACCAAGACACCTTACTGAACAAACTATACGACGGTATCAACATTATATCTGAAGACTATATCGGCACTAGCATCGCTTGGGGCATGAGTTATGGTGAGCCCAGAAATAAACTTGAATATGTTAACTCAGAATTACGTCAGGCTGATTTAACTATTCTGCTAGACGGTGAACGCTTTTTAACATCCATTGAAACAAATCATTCTCATGAACAAGATTATCGATTAACTCAAGTTTGTCGAGCTAACCATTTACGCTTAGCTTATTTGTATAAATGGGAAATTATCAACGCTAATCAACCTGTTAGCGCAGTTCATAAAGACATCTGGCACTGTGTTCATTACAAATTATTAGCCCCTTAAAAAACACGGATTATTATAGCTCTGCTTTAATAATCCGTTTTTATTTTCTATCGTTGACTAAAAACTAATTTTTATTTATACTGCTTTAGTTAATACAACTTTTAATTTATGACACCAAAAATTATCATTGGCTTGATCGGCGAAAAAGGTGCTGGTAAAGGCACGGTTTCAGATTACTTAACCACTAATTACGGAGCTGAACATTTCGGTACTTCCAAAGTTTTAAAACGTACTATTGGCGATTTATATTTAGATCTAACTCGCGACAATTTCATTAAATTAGCCCTAGTGCTAAAAGAGGGGTTTGGAGCTGCCGTTGTTATTAATTCTTTAATTCAAAATATTGAAGATAAGTCCGTTAGTCCAATTGTTATTGCTGATGGCATCCGTATGCATGATGATGTTAAACCTTTTCTAGAACGTTATGGTCGCAATTTTTATCTCATCTATGTCACGGCTGATATGCAAATTCGTTATGAACGCACCAAAGCTCGTAAGGAAAAAGCCGGAGAAGATAAAATGAGCTGGCCAGAATTTATTGCCGAAGAGGCTAGGCTTACCGAGGTGGCTATTCACGAAGTTGGTCGCCAAGCTGATTATATTATCGACAACAACGGTGATCAGCCTGCTTTAGAAAAACAAGTTAAAGAGGCTATGGAAAGTATTAAAAAACATCACGAACATCGTAATTCTATTAAATAGGTTTATGCCTCAAAAATTAATTATCGGTTTAGTTGGCCCTATGGTTAGTGGTAAAGGCACTGTTGCTGACTATCTAAAAGAAAACTACAACGCTACTGTTTATGGTTTTAGCTCGCCTTTACGTGATATTATTAAACGTTTGCATTTACCCCTACTTCGTAAAAATTTGGCCAACCTGTCTAATTGTTTACGAACTCAATTTGGTAATGATTTGATCAGTTGTGCTATTATGGCAGATATCGCCGATGACTCCTCTCCGTTAATAGTTCTAGATGGTATTCGTCGCCTATCAGATATTGAAAATGCTTCTAAATTACCAGGTTTTATCTTAATAAAAATTGATGCCAAAGAACAAACACGTTATAATCGTCTTTTAAAACGTAGTCAAAACTCCGATGATCAGCTTAAAACCTTAGCGGCTTTTCAAGCCGACGAACAAGCCGAAGCCGATAGAGAAATCCCCTTAGTAATGACCAAGGCTACTTTAGCAATAGACAACAACGGCGATTTTGATTCTCTCTATACTCAAATTGACGCTTTAATAAAACCATTACTATCAAATGTTTTTAGACATTCAATTAATAACCCCAACCGCTAAATTGCCAACTAGGGCTCATGCCGACGACGCTGGATTAGATTTGTACGCAGATGAAACCGTTGTAATTTATGCTAACCAGCAACAACTCATTAAAACTGGCCTTCGATTAGCTATTCCCTATGGTTTTGTTGGTTTAGTTTGGGACAAATCTGGCTTAGCTCAAAAAGGTCTTCATTGCTTAGCTGGCGTAATAGACGCTGGTTATCGAGGAGATCTACTTATAACAGTTTTCAATTTAAGCTCAATTAACTACGAAGTACAGCTCGGTCAAAAAATTGCCCAACTGCTTATCCAGCCAATAAAACTACCTACCCCTAGACTAGCTCAAGTTTCTATCAATACCACTCGTTCTGATCAAGGCTTTGGATCCACCGGATTATAACATTATAAGATAAAAAAGGACCATCCCAATTTTTATTGGGATGGTTTTACATTTAATCCAACCAGTTTCATATTAAATCAATTAATAGACGCACTATCCATTGTAAAAAATAACACCACAGTAACAAAATTATTAAAACCGAGATACTAAACAAGCTCTTCCAAAAAATATCCCAAAAGGGTTTTTTTAAAGTAAGCCTAATAATCAAAACACACAAGAGTCCACTACACAAAAATCCGACCAACCAATAAGACCACCATAAATTCATTATGAACCTCACCTATTATTTTTAAGAGCTACTAATAATATAAAATTAAACGCTTTTTTTGTCAACTGTTGTTTTGTCCCATTTTTTAGGTTATAATAAGCTGGTATCACTCCTTACGAATGAGCACCTACCTGCCAACAAGCAAAGATTAGCTCAAATAACAGAAATAGCTATACTCTAGAGGCAGCCCACAAAGGCAACAACATTTATGTTTAGCTAAACAAACAATTTAATACTTCTTAGAAAGACTTCATCCATATGAAGTTACAACCTACATTATGCCACATTACGATGTTATTATTGGTTTAGAAATTCACACCGAACTCAAAACTAATACCAAAATGTTTTGTTCTTGCGCTAATAATAATAACGCCCGAGCCAACTTTAATACTTGCCCCATCTGTTTAGGACATCCAGGCACGCTACCAAATCTTAATGAAAAAGCTGTAGAACTTGGTTGCCTTTTAGCATTAGCTCTTAATTGCAAAATTAATCAACAATCTAAATTTGACCGCAAGAACTATTTTTATCCCGATCTACCTAAAGGCTATCAAATCTCTCAATATGACCAACCACTAGCCTGGGGAGGTTTTTTGAATATCAGTCCTAATCATGATATTCTGTTAACTCGCCTGCATCTAGAAGAAGACACTGGCAAATTAGTCCACACTACTCTCGGAGCCAAAATGGATTACAACCGTGCCGGAGTTCCTTTGCTTGAGTTAGTTACTGAACCTTTAATTAAATCCGCTGAAGAAGCTAAATTATTTGCTCAAAAATTACAGCAGCTTTTACGTTATTTAAATATTTCTGACGCTGACATGGAAAAAGGTTTGATGCGTTGTGAAGCTAATGTTAGTTTGCAAACTCCCGGTCGCTGGCACTACAACAACGGCTTAATAGAGCCAACCGGAGATGAACCGCTTAATCACAAAGTAGAAGTAAAAAACATTAACTCTTTTAAAGCTTTAGAATCAGCTATTAATTTTGAAATTACACGACAAACAAAAGCTCTCGAAGCAGGCCAAAATATCAAAGCTCAAACCAGAGGCTGGGATGAAAAAATTAAAGGCACTAAAGCCCAAAGACGCAAAGAAACTTCAGCTGATTACCGCTACTTTCCTGAACCAGACTTACCTCCATTAGACTTAGACGACTCTTTTATCTCTCGAGCCAAGCAGTTAGTTATAGAATTGCCAGCCGATAAACATCGTCGTTTTGCTATCGAATACGGTTTACCTGCTAATGATATCGAACTGTTAATAAATCAAACCACTATAGCTGATTATTTTGAAAATGTTGTTTCTGAACTGCGAGCTTGGATTATTGCTGAAGGTGATACTTGGGAAAGACAAAATGCACTTTTATCTAAAACTGCTTCCAATTGGCTTAACACAGAATTAAACAAGTTATTAAACAGTGCTAATTTAAGTATTCAGGCTTGCCCTATTACTCCAGAAAATTTTGCCGAATTAGTTAAATTAATTTACAAAAAACAAATCAATTCCTCCGCCGGTCAAACCATCATGGCTGAAATTTTTAAAACTGGTGGCGAACCAAAAAGTGTTATGCGTCAACTAGGTTTAGAGCAATTAGACGACACTCTGACTATAAAAACTTTAGTTGAACAGGTTTTAAAAGAAAACCCCAGCCAAGCCGAAGAATTTAAAACAGGAAAAATAGCTCTATCTAAATTTTTTGTCGGCAAAGTGATGGCGTTGTCCGGTGGCAAAGCTAATCCTGTTTTAGTTGAAAAAATAATCAATTTATGTTCTACAACTCTTAAACAAAACACCTCAGAATAATTTTATCTAATTGGTCATTTATCAACAAATCTAAATGTTAATATTAAAAAAAAATGCGTCCATTTTAAAGTTGTCTCTACGCCAACAAGCCTTTACATTAGTAGAAATACTAACAACAATTAGCTTAATCGCTATTATCGTTAGCGTGTCCATAGTTATCGTTACTAAACTACGCACAAACGCCGAAGATATTACCTATCTTAATGCCGTTACTAATGTCCAGACGGCACTTAATTCCTAT
The DNA here is from genome assembly GCA_002778705.1 of Candidatus Falkowbacteria bacterium CG10_big_fil_rev_8_21_14_0_10_37_14. Classification (GTDB taxonomy): domain Bacteria; phylum Patescibacteriota; class Patescibacteriia; order Patescibacteriales; family Patescibacteriaceae; genus 1-14-0-10-37-14. The sequence goes on from PFAM01000023.1 coordinate 120,432, forward strand.
AAAATAGAAACTGGTTTTTATCCATCTACTCTAATTCCTGGTCAACCACTTATCAGCCCTATCGGAAAAACATTTCTTTCAGCTGGCCCGACTCAATCTGGTAAAATAGCCAACTGTCCAATCAGTGATTACACCTACACAGTAACTAACAATGGCCTATCATATAACTATAAATATTGTCTTAATAAATCCAGTATTAACAATTGTAGCAGTCAAATAAGCTATGTAGCCAACCCTTCAGGCATTACTTCTTTAGGCCTTTGCAACAACACTTGCTGTTCAGTTGGGCAAATTTGTTTCAATAACACTTGTTGCACACGACAATGCTCCAATAAAGACTGTGGTGATGACGGCTGTGGTGGCTCTTGTGGAGATTGTTCTGCCCCTAACACCTGTGGCGGAGCTGGTGTCACCGGAGTTTGTGGTTGTATCTCTGAAACTAATATTGCTTTTTGCACCAGAAATAATCAAACCTGCGGTCCCTTAACAGCGCTTGATAATTGTGGTATTTCTAGAACCGTAGCTGCTTGTGACACTTGTGATGGCAAAACCTGTGGCGATAGTGGTTGTAACACAACTAGCTGTGGTTCTTGCATTGCTCCAAAAACTTGTGGTGGTGCTGGTGTAGCCAACACTTGTGGCTGTACTCCAAATTGTTCTGGAAAAACTTGTGGAGACGATGGTTGCGGTGGAGTTTGTGGTACTTGCTCTGGCACTCAAGTTTGTGGTGGTGCTGGTGTAGCCAACACTTGCGGTTGTTTCCCTGGTGTTTGTGGCGAAAATTGTGGAACTTGTAGCACTCAACCTTTCATCATTTGGACAGAAGTCTTTGGCCAAGGACAATTATATCGCGTAGCTCGTGACAGACAAGATAATACCAAATTAGTAGCCTCTATGTCTGGAGGCTCGGTGTATATTTCTAATGATAACGGTACCACCTGGACAAAAACAAGTACCCTTACATTTGGCAAACCTTATGATGTCGCCTCTGCTAATAATGGTAGCACCTTATATGTTGGCATGTATGCCAATAGCAGTTATAACCAACCCGGCATCGCTAAATCAATTAATCGTGGCTCCACTTGGAGTAAAATCTATTCAACAGACACCCGCGCTCTCGCAACCTCTAATGATGGACAAAAAGTTTTAGTCGCCAACACCCCCGTTTCTAAACTTAGCTTATCAACTAACAGCGGCTCAACTTTTTCATCAATTGCCACTCCTGGCACAGCCTTATGGCTTTCAGTATCAATGTCTTCTGATGGCACAAAAATGGCCGCTATCGGTAAATTTACTAATAGCTATGCAGTTTGGGTTTCGACTGATAGTGGTACTACTTGGAATAATACTTTAACAGTTAACGATTACAGCGGTAATAGTTATATGGCACAGTTAGCCTATTCTGGCGATGGCACTAAACTATTTGCAATAATAAATGCTAATTTCCCTGTTTATAAATCCACTGATGGAGGCCTCACTTTTACTTCAGGAAATAATGGACTTTGGGCATCTTTATCAGTTTCTTCTGACGGCACTAAGATAGGTCTTACTAAAATAACTACCGCTCCTAGCGGCGATTTCTATTTATCAACTAATTCCGGCACTAATTATAGTAAAGTTAATACCAACTCTTTAACCACCGCTTATTATTTATCATCTAATTACACAGATGGTTCAATTATTTGCGGTGGGCAAATATCAACTAACAATGGCGTAACCTGGTCCCCATTTTTTTATCCTTATGATTGGACAGCTGTGGCTATTAATTCCAACGGATCCACTGCCTTAGCACTAACAAGTTCTAATCCAAATCTCCCTCATTTTACAACTCTCTTTAAAACCGTTAATGGTGGTACAACCTGGGCTCGTGTTTTTTCATCATACCAACAAGACTCTATTGGAAAAGCTGTAATTATGTCTGAAGATACCAACCACGCTTCATTCAGCATTAAATCTAGCTCAGATAGAGGTTTTTACACCTCTAACGATCTTACTACTTGGAAAAAACTATTCTCAGTCCCAAATGCCGCCTATAACAATATCAGTGGATCATATCGTTTATTTTACCAAATATATAACTACGAAAATGGAGCACCAGCGCCTATAGGACAAAATTATTGGGCAGAATCAGATTCATCATTCTCTTCGATTAGTGGTGGCTCGTCTATGTCTTCCGATGGCCTAAAAATCTTTGTTTATCAAATCAACGGATTTCTTCACATCTCTCACGATAGAGGAAAATCATGGATGCCAAAATTATTTGAACAAACTAGAGCTTGGTCCAGCATTGCTAATTCTAATAGTGGTTCAACGGTAGCCGCCACAATAAATAGTGGTTATATCTGGGTTTCTACTGACAGTGGCGTTACTTGGACAGAAAAAACATCTTCTGGTAGTAGAGCTTGGTCAGCCATAGACGTTTCCTCTGGAGGTTATTTTATAGCAGCTGCAGTTAACGGAGGCTATATTTATCTCTCAACTGATAACGGCACTAGCTGGACAGCCTTAACAGGTGCCGGGATAAGAAATTGGACTAGCCTAAAGTTTTCAGCTAGCAGTAATAAATTAATAGCTGCCTCTAGCTATGGACCAGTTTCCATAGCTCCGATTCAATAAACAGCTATCAATAAAACCTCCCAATAATCTATTGGGAGGTTTTTAATTAGCCGTCACCTAAAAAATTTTTTACTAATTCATCTGCCTCATCAATTGTTTTAATCCAATGTATCTTTACATCTTGTTTCTCCCAACGTTTAAACCAAAACATTTGTCTTTTTGCAAAATGACAAATATCTTTATATAATGCTTCCACCATTTCATCATATTCAACCTTGTCTTGCAAATATCTAGCTATCCATTTATATTCTAAACCAAATTTTTCCAAACGCTGCCAGGTCACCCCCTCATTATTTAATCTTTCTACTTCCCCAATCATGTCTTCTTGATCCAGTCGGCTCATTAATCTTTGTTTAATCCGTGTATCCAAGACTTCTTTTGGCCAAACCAAACCAATCAACAAACAATCATACCGCGGCCGGTTTACTCTCGCCGTTGGTTCAGTTTTAGCCACAGCCAACTCTACATAACGCCCTAACCGTCTTTTATTATTTAAGTCGCTATTATTTAATTTAGCAAAAAATGTTGCATTAGCTGTTTTCAATAACTCTTGCAACTCTTCGACTGTTTTAGCTTCTAATTCTTCACGCAAGGCTCTATTAGTTGGCACATTAGGCATTACATAGCCATCACACACCGCTTGTAGATAGAGACCAGAACCGCCAACCACGATTGGCTGTTTTTTATTTACAAATATCTTTTCAATCGCTTCATAAGCTAGTCGCTGATAACGAGCTAAATCGAATTGTTCATTAGGTTTAGCCACATCAATTAAGTGATAAGGTACTCCCCCATAATCTCCCAAGTCTTTACCACTGCCAATATCCATACCCAAATAAACCTGTCGGCTATCAGCACTAATAATCTCACCTTCCAGATTTTTAGCTAATTTTATACCCAAACCAGTCTTACCAGAAGCTGTTGGACCTAAAACAACAATTAGTTTTTTCATATTTGTAAAGGTTATTGACATGTTTTTATGTTTAATGCTAGTTTTATGTTAGTATGTTCAATTAAACGGAGTTTGTATCGTGAATGAAATTTCCGAACACCTGCTATTATCCGATAATAAACAGCTTTTGTTCTTTAAAAATAACTTCCATTTATCTGGCATTACCACAAATCTTTTTGGTGATACTAGCTATCAAAATCTAGAACAAGAACAAGAGCTTAATCTGACCCTTAGTCGATCGTTTTCAGCTATTAGTTACCATAAACTGGAAGTTAAGCATCAAGACGAAATAATTGTTTTAAATAAAAACTCTTATTCTGAAGCTAATTATCATCAAGCCGATGGTTTAATCGCTTTTGGAAAAAATCACTTTAAAATGTTACTGTGTAACACTGGTGATTGTCCAATTGTTATCTTAACAGATCCTAGTCGTGAACTGCAAGCTATTATTCACAGTGGCTGGCGAGGTTGTCGCTTAAGTATCACGAGAAAAGCCATTTTAAAAATTTGTGAAGTAGGTTTTGAAGCAGAGGATTTAATTGCTACAGTATGGCCTGGCATCGATTTTGAGCATTACATTTTTGGAGAAAAAGACGGTGCTAATTTTCCTGGGCATTACTTTAATAATCGTCTCAACCTACAAAGTGTTATTAACGAACAGCTGCTTAGATCTGGCTTACGACCAGAACACATTCAAATACCTAACATTAGTTCAGCTAGTCACAATTATGTTACTGGTCTAGCCTTTCGCTCTTTCCGATTAAGACGGGAGATGGAACGCAACATGGTATTCCTATTTAACAACGCTTGTGTTTATTAACTAGTACAACGACTCCCTACGAGTCGTTTTTTTATCTTGCCTTTTAATCCAAATCGCTTCACTTCTAATATCTCTACCTCATAAAATTTTCCAATCTCTCCCTCGCCAGTCCATAATACTGTTTTAAAATCTCTCGTTTTTCCACTCACTGTATTTTTTCCTTTTTTTACTTCATCGGCCAATACTGTAAGTGTTCGTCCCACCAAACGCTGGGCATTCTCTACTACTGTGCTTTTTAAAATATCATTCGCAATTATCTCTCGTCTTTGTTTTTCCTCTAGTGTTATGTCATCTGTCATTTTTTCAGCTACTGTCCCTGGTCGTGGACTATATTTAGCAATATAAGCCATATCAAATTTAGCCTTTTTCATTAATGTAATTGTATTTTGAAATTGCTGCTCACTTTCTCCAGGAAATCCCACAATAATATCAGTAGAGATTAAAGCCTCTGGGCTATAGTCTCGAATCATTTTTATTAATGATAAAAAATGTTCAGCTGTATATCGACGATTCATCGTTCGCAAAATATCATTATCACCGGCTTGCACTGCTAAGTGAAAATACTGTGCTGTATGTTTTCCTCTAGCCACTGTAGCAATTAATTTTTCTGACAAATCTTTTGGATGACTAGTTGAAAACCTTAACCAAAAATCACCCTCTAATTCATCTATTTTTTTTAATAAATCCGCGAAATCCAACCCATCGCTTTTATAACTATTAACATTCTGAGCAATTAAGGTTATTTCTTTATAACCTCTCTGTAATAAATTTTTTACTTCATTAATAATTTCTTGATGCGGTCTATAAACTTCTGGCCCCCTAGCATAAGGCACCACACAATAAGCACAAAAATTATTACAACCATTGCCAATTGGTACATAAGCGCTAACCATCGAACTATATTTAGCTTCTAGAGACAGATAATCCAAACTACCACTTGGCGCATTATCCTCCAAGCCCAATAAATTTTTTAGCTTTGCTAGCTCAGTTATTGGCAACCAAATATCAACCGAGTCTGCTAAATAATCACGAACATCAGGTCTTAAGGCCAAACAGCCGGTCAAAACAATTTTTAGATTAGGGTTAACCTTTTTCCATCGCGGAGCTAGCTCCTTAATACGGTTTTCAGCCGACTGACGCACACCACAAGTCACTAAAATAGCCACCTCAGCGTTTTCAGGGCCTTCAGTCGAAGTCAGGCCAGCCGAAATTAAATAAGCTTCCAGACGCTCACTATCAGCCTTATTCATCTGACACCCCATGGTAAAAATATAAAATTTTGATAAGCTCATAATTCTCTATCATCCTTCTAGTTCAGTATACTAGTATACTGAACTAGAAGGATGATTAAAAAAATAACAACAAGCGACTAAGGTTTTTAGTCGCTTATAATTTTATAATCCCTCTTTAGCTAATTCTTCTAAAATTTTTCGTTGATCGCGTGACAATTTTCCAGGCACTTTAATTACTACTTCCACCAAATGATCACCTCGCCCATTACTTCGTAATCTTGGGATACCTCGACCACGAATTGCAATAACTTGTCCAGACACCGTCGCTTCCGGTATTTTTAAAATTACCTCACCATCAATCGTCTCAACTCCTTTCTTCGTACCTAAAACAGCTTCACTATACGTTATTTCTAATTTGGTTTTAATATCATTTCCTGACCGGCTCCAACGCTTGTCGGCTCGCACTCTAACTCTTAAATATAGGTCACCAGCTGGTGTCCCGTGTGGTCCAGCTTGACCTTGACCGACAAACTTAATACTCTCTCCATCCCCAACACCAGCCGGAATTTTAATAGACAAGCTCGTAACATCATTTTTTATACCTTCACCGCCACACTCTGAACAATTTTTACTAGCCTTACGTCCTCGCCCTAGACAATCGTCACAAACCGCGGCCATTTGTACATTACCTAAAATAGTGCGTTGAATTTTAGTCACACGCCCACTACCTCGACAAGTGCTACAAGTATCAATCTTTGCTCCTGGTTCCGCACCTGTGCCACTACAACGATTACAGTTTACGGCCTTACGAAGTCTCAATTCTTTTTCTACACCAAAAGCTGCTTCCAAAAAATTTAGCTCTAAAACCGCCTCAATGTCAGCCCCACCTGATTGTCTGCCCCCACCACTACCAAAACCAAACATATCACCAAATGATCCAAACATATCGCCTAAATCACCAAAATCAAACTGCGCTCCATTTTGCCCAGGATTAAAACCACCAAAACCTGATCTAGAGCCACCTCCATTAGACCCAGCGCCACTAAAGGTTTGACCAAATTGATCATATTGAGCCCGTTTTTCCTTGTTAGACAAAACCTGGTAAGCTTCATTCGCCTCCTTAAACTTAGCTTCATTACCACCAGCCTTATCAGGATGATGTTGATGAGCTAATTTATGAAAGGCGCGTTTTAATTCTTCAGCGCTAGCTGATTTATCTACACCTAAAATTTTATAATAATCCTTAGACATAACATGCGCAGAAAAATTTCAAATTTTAAATTTTAAAATAATTTTCCAAACAAAAACTAATTTTTTAAAAATTAAAATTTGGTTTTGTTTATTTTGAAATTACAAAATTAAAAATTCTCCAGAAAATTTATTACTCTTTAAAGCCTATCTCTTTCTCAATCATTAAATCCGCTTCTTGAATGTTCCCAAAAGCATCTTCATAACGCTTTAAGTTTTCATTCATGGCCATAATCATTCGCTTAAAATGAGCAGGTGAAGAAATTAGTTTCGCTACCACTCGTCCTGATGGTGACATAACATTAGCAAACACTATATGAAATTCTTCTTTGTTATGACTGATATTAGCCAGGTTGGTATATTCAGCCCCAGAAAAATTGTCAGCAATTTTTAGCCCCTGTGGTTCATTAGCCATATGTATCTGTTAAAAGTTTATAAAGTTAAAATTCAAAAAATAAATAAAATTCGCAAATGGATACACAATAAACTTTAAAAACTTTAAGAACTTAAAATGCTTATTTCTCCACTTCTCCTTCAATCGGGCTGGCCTTTGCTTGTTCTGAACTTGTCGCAGAATCCCCAGCTGGTTCAGTAGTCCCACTCTGGGCTGAGCCTGTCTGATCTGAATTTGTCGAACCCTTCATCATATCCTCCATTGGGTTAGCCCCAGCTGCAGCTTGAGCAGAATACATCGCCGCACCAACGGTTTGTGCAATCTGATTAATCTCTTCAATTTTTTTCTTTAAGTCTTCAACAGAACCACTGTCTTTAACTGTTTTTAATTCGGCAATTTTAGCTTCTAAGCTAGTTTTATCTTCATTCTTAATCTTATCCCCAGAATCTTTAATTAATTTCTCTAATTGAAAAATTAAACCTTCAGCTTGGTTGCGAACTTCAATGCTTTCTTTCTTAACTTTATCTTCATCAGCGTGAGCTTCCGCTTCATGACGCATTCGCTCCACTTCTTCTTTACTTAAAGACGAGCTGGCGGTGATAGTAATTTTTTGTTCACGATTAGTCCCCTTATCAGTGGCCTTAACATTCAAAATACCGTTAGCGTCAATATCAAAAGATACTTCAATCTGTGGCACACCCCGTGGTGCTGGAGGAATACCGTCTAAAATAAAACGACCTAAACTCTTATTATCATTAGCCATGGGGCGTTCACCTTGTACGATATGAATTTCCACACTTGGTTGACTATCAGCGGCTGTAGAAAAAACTTGCGAACGAGAAGTGGGAATAGTGGTATTGCGTTCAATAATCTGCGTAGCTACTCCACCCATAGTTTCAATACCTAAAGTCAAAGGAATAACATCCAAAAGCAATACATCTTTAACTTCGCCTTGTAAAACACCAGCTTGCACAGCAGCCCCCATCGCCACTACTTCATCAGGGTTCACACTTAAGTTGGGCTCCTTACCAAAGAATTCTTTAACTTTAGCTTGAACCAATGGCATACGAGTCATACCACCAACCATCACAACTTCATTAATATCGCTAATACTTAAACCAGAATCAGTTAAAGCTTTCTTACAAGGTTCTAGAGTTTTTTCTACCAACATACCAACTAATGATTCAAACTTAGCACGAGTAATCTTCATTGCTAAATGCTTAGGACCGCTAGCATCCACCGAAATAAATGGTTGGTTGATTTCAGTTTCCATGCTTGTTGATAGTTCAATCTTCGCTTTTTCTGCTGAATCTTTAATGCGTTGTAAGGCTAGCGGATCTTTAGTTAAATCTAAGCCTGAGTCTTTTTTAAATTCTTCAACGATATACGCAATCAGTAATTGGTCAAAATCTTCACCACCTAAATGAGTATCGCCGTTAGTTGCCTTTACTTCAATAGTTTCTGGGCTAATATCCAAGACCGACACATCAAAAGTACCACCGCCTAAATCATAGACTACAATTTTTTGACCAGTTTTTTTATCAAAACCATAAGCCAAAGCAGCTGCGGTTGGCTCATTAATAATACGCTTTACATCTAAACCAGCAATACGACCAGCATCTTTAGTAGCCTGTCTTTGAGAATCATTAAAATAAGCCGGTACGGTAATAATTGCCTCAGTGATAGTCTCACCTAAGCGTGCTTCAGCATCTGCCTTTAATTTAGACAAAATCATCGCTGAAATTTCTTCCGGACTATATTCTTTACTCTGCATTAAAACCTTTACAGCTTCACCTGTTGATTTGATTTTATATGGATATAACTTAATATCACGAGCCACTTCACTGTCGCCAGCCGATCGACCAATCAAACGTTTAACAGCAAATACTGTGTTCTCTGGATTAGTTACAGCCTGACGCTTAGCCGCCGCCCCCACTAATCTCTCACCATTTTTAGTTACAGCTACAACTGATGGAGTAGTACGAGCCCCCTCAGCATTTTCTAGAATCTTTGGCATACCGCCTTGAATAACAGACATAGCCGAATTAGTAGTCCCCAAATCAATACCTAAAATTTTTGACATATTATTTTTATTTTATCTCCACAAATGCGGAAAGCTCTCCAAGCAGTAGCAATAATTCTACTGCAATTAATGTAATTAAAATTGTTAACAATAACTTTACCCTTCTATCAAAATCCGTCTATAATCTTTTGATCTTCTTTTTGTTGAGCATCATTTTTAATTTGTAAATCCTTAGCTCTCTGAATAATTGACTGTTGTTCTTCAGTAGAGGTTACTTTTTGTAAATTTTCGTTATTCAAGCTCTCTGAAGTACTAGTCATAGTCTGTTGCTCAGTTACACTACCAAAACCTCGTAAATATTCCATCTGTGTAACTAAGAGCCAACCAATAATTACTACCGTGATTAAAATAACTAATAAACCAACATAGCCTTTATACATAAAATTAATTATTTTTTCACAGTTTTTATTTTAATCTGCTTCGGTTTACTTTCTGGTGCTTTTGGAATACTTATTTTTAAAACTCCATCAGTTGCTACCGCTTCAGCCTCACTGCCTAAAACATGAGTCGGTAGTTGAATAGAACGAAAGAAAGAACCACGACGAATCTCTTTACGATAATAATTTTTATCCTCTACTTCACTCTTTTTTTCTGATTCACCTTTAATACATAAAACATCATTCTCTATAGATATTTCTACTTGTTCGGGATCGATACCAGCTAATTGCGCCTCAACAATCACAGCTTCTTTACCTTCATACATATCGATTGATGGCACGAAGCTATCTTGGTTTTGCCAACTGGCTGGCAACATTGAATTAAAGTTCCTGTCCATCTCCTCAAAGGGATCAATGAACGGAGTCCATTTGATTAGTGACATATTATTTTTTTAATTTATACACCACCACTTTGGCGGGTATTAATAATTTATTATTTAATAAATATCCTGGCATCACTTCTTTGAAAACAGCCTCATCTAGTTTCTCATCTTCTGTTACTTCTTCTCCAATCGCTTCCATTGTATTATGGTCAAAAATTCCAGATGTATCTATTTCAGCCACTCCGGCCACTGTAATAATTTCTTTAAATTGCTTAACTACTAGACGGACCCCCTCCAACCAAGCATCAGTGCTGGCACCAGCCTCAGTTACTACCATTTTCAAGTTATTATAAATTGGCAAAAGATCAGATAATAAACCAGCATTAGCATATTGAATTGTTTCAATTCGTTCACGAACTGTCTGTTTCTGTAAATTTTGATAATCTGCTAACGCACGCTTATATTTAGCCTCAAAATCCAAGGTTGATTGATCCGACAAAGTTGACTGATCCGACTTCGTTGTCAAATCAATATCTTGCTCTTCGTTTGAGAGATTAGCCTCTTCTAAATTATTTTTTTTCATAATTTAAATATTGATATAAATTATTAATAATAGCTAAATTAATAGCGTAATCTTGACGCAGAGGCCCAATAATACCAAACAGTCCTCGTTGCCCACCGGTAAAATATTTAGCTGTAACAGCACCTAAAAGCGGTCCAAAAGGACAATTCTCTCCCAGTAAAACAGCCGGTTCAGTCGGCCAACTATCAAATTTATCAGCAATTATTTCGTCTAAACGATCAATAATTACAGAAAATTTACAAACCAGTCCAGGTTGTGATAATTCTGGCTGAGATAATAAATTGCTGATGCCAGTATAATATAAACTGCGACGATGAAAGGCCCAGAAGATAGCCACATTAGCTTCAGCGGCCACTAACTTAGCGGTTCGCTTAAAGTCTTCCTCTTTTTTACCTGTTAAAGCTTCGGCTAATTTATTTAATAACTCCTGAGACAATTCAGCGGTTTTTGTATTAGCTATAAACCATCGCCAAGCCTCTTCAGTTGGTAATCGACCGGCCGAAGTATGTGGTTGATAAATCCAACCCTCTTCTTCTAAAACAGACATTTCATTACGCACCGTGGCCGAAGAACAGTTTAGAGCATACTTATCCACTAGCAAAACCGAACTAACCGGTTGGCCACTCTTAATGTTTTCTTGAATAATTGTCTCTAAAATTAGCTTTTTTCTTTCATTTAGCATAATTCTGTTTTAAAAACATTGCTATTATATAACCACTTAGCACTCATGTCAAGAGAGTGCTAAAAACTTCTTAAATTTGGCCAATTCTTGCCTTTTATTAATAATCATGCTTTAATGTAAACGCTAAGCAATTAAATATCTTGGCCATTATTTATTTTATTCTATGTCTATACTTAAAATAATCACTCACCCTAATCCTCTTTTGCGTCAAATATCCCTACCTTTTTCGGTGGCAGAAATTACTAACACCAAGACCCAACAATTCATTACAGATATGATTGAAACTATGTTAGCCAAAGATGGAGTTGGCTTAGCCGCCCCTCAAGTAGGTCAAAGTCGTCGTATGGTAGTAGTAAATACCAAACAAGGTCCTTTAGCCATGTTTAATCCAGAAATCACTAAAAAATCCCTTCTTAAAGAATGGGACGAAGAAGGTTGTTTGTCTATTCCTCAAACTTTTGGTCGCGTCAAACGCCCTAAAAGTATTCGCTGTCAATTTATTGACGCTACGGGCAAGCAAAAAAACATAGCCGCCCAAGGCTTATTGGCTCGCGTCATTCAACATGAGGCTGATCACTTAGACGGCAAATTATTTATAGATTTTGCTAAAGACATCGTCGAAGGAGTAAACACGCTGTAATGTCAAATAAACCACTCAAAATTGTTTTTGCTGGAACGCCCGACTTCGCTTGCCCTAGCCTGACTGCTTTAGTGCGCGACACCGACTTATCTATTAAGTTAGTTATTACTCAGCCTGATAAACCCTCTGGCCGTGGTTTAGAATTCACTAAACCAGCTATTAAAGTTTTGGCAGAAAAAATTAATTTACCATTGACTCAGCCAGAAAAAATTAATCAACTAAAAGCTAGACTACTAGAAATTAAACCAGATGTTATTGTTGCTGTTGCTTATTCCCAACTAATTCCCGAAGATTTATTAGCCATTCCCCGCCTAGGCTGGATTAATGTTCACGCTTCACTTCTTCCTCGTTATCGAGGAGCCGGGGTTATTCAAGCACCAATTTTAAATAACGACCAAGAAAGTGGAGTAACAATTATGTTAATGGCCAAAGGTTTAGACACTGGACCAATTTTAGCACAAAGCCGAGTTACTTTATCACTAAACGAAACCGCTGGCTCTTTATCTGAAAGTTTAAGCCAATTAGGCGGCAGCTTGTTGTTAAAAACATTAAAGGCTTATGTCGCCGGAGATATTAAACCTCGAGAACAAGAACATACTCAATCTACTTATGTTGGCTTAATCAAAAAACAAAACGCCTTAATTGATTGGAATAAACCAGCTAAAACCATTGAAAAGCTAGTGCGTGCTATGTCTCCTTGGCCAACTGCTTGGACTTGGTTAAATGGCCGCCAATTAAAAATCACGGCCGCCGAACCAAAGACACTACCAATCAATACCTACAAAGTCGGCAAAACCTTTTTATATAACAATATGCTAGCCGTACAATGTGGCGAAGATTCTTTATTAATCAATCGGCTTAAGTTAGAAAGTAAAAATGAAGTAACAGCCAAGGCTTTTATCAATGGCCACCAAGATTTAATTGGTCAGATTTTAGGCTAATCTTGACTGGTGATTAATGTTTGTATATATTGATTTAGTAATTTTATAAAGATGGCCCGTTCGTCTAACGGCTAGGACGCCAGGTTCTCATCCTGGTAATAGGGGTTCGATTCCCCTACGGGCTACATAAATAAACAGAGCAACGCAGATAAGCGTTGCTCTGTTTATTTATATAATATCGACAGTGGGGAATCGAA
>PFAM01000017.1 GCA_002778705.1 Candidatus Falkowbacteria bacterium CG10_big_fil_rev_8_21_14_0_10_37_14
TGATCATAAGGGATAGTGTCTTCACCTAGTGAAGTAAAGCCAAAAGGTTGATCACCAATAAGCCAGCCTTTATTAACAGCGTCGATGACGGTTAACTTGGAGTTGATAGCATCACCAAAACGGGTGCTGATAACGCACTCGGTTGGACCTGGATTTTTAGGATTAGAGCAAGTGCTTAAATCTGATAAAACATTAAGGCGACCGGGCTCAGAAAAAACCGGCTCGGTCATTCGGCTGATTTTAGCTTCAATGGCCTGGCGGTTACTACCATGACCACGATAATCAGCTAAATTAACAAATTCGCTTTCGTTAATCCCTCCCATTAAAGTCTGCCAACCGACCAAAGCAGCTTGATTTAAAAAGATATTAGCTGCATCGACTAAAATATCACCAGTTACGGTGCCTAAATTATCCCAGAGTTTTTGATCGGTTAGTTGTTTTCTAGCCTCGGCCTCGCCAGGTGTACCAGTTAAATCGCCAGCGAAATTACGAACATCCAGCCAACCTTTATTAGCAATGGTTTCCTTTTCTGAAACCAGAACCTGACTATTTTTATATTGTACTAAACGCTGACTAACTTCTAAAGCGACTGACAAATCATTAGCTAACGGATTAAAATTAGTCGATAGTTTTTTCAAATAATCTTTAGCTGATAGACTGCGGATACGATCAACCTCTGTTTGCCAATTACTAACCATTTCACTAAAACTACAATCCGGCTGATATTCTTGATTATACTGGGTTAATCCGAGGCCAATAGCAATGGCAACATCAACATCAAAGCTAGGATTACACATGTTTATGCCGACCAAAGGCGAACCTTTAGCGTTTTTACCTAACATTGGTGATTTACGATTTTTACCGCAACTATCACCAAGTGCCTGGCAATTATCATAACAATTAAAATCCCCTTCTTTATTAGCGCATCCTATTTGACAACGATTAACTAGATCATTACAATCAACTTCACTAAAACTATCGCTAGCATTACTTAAACACTTAACGTGTCGATCATTACATTCTTGTTGTGTGGCTGTTTCACTAATCAGACACTTTTGCCACTCAGCATCACAATTAGCTCTAGCCTCATTACTTGTAGAACGACCACTAATATCATTAACTACAGTGTTAGCAAAGGTTTCAATAAAATCACCGACTGCTTTATCGCCGACATTTTGCCAAAAATTACCCCATTTTTCAGTAACCATTAAAGCTGTTTGCCCTTGCCCCCCAGAACCAACATAAGTGCCAGCGTCTTTAGCTAAATCATTAATAATATTACGAATAGTATTTTGAAACAAAATGGTGGCTGTTTTATTTTTCAAATAATCCCAAGATTTTTTTAGCCAATTCCTAGTATCTACCACCTCAGCAGTAACATCGTTTACAACTATAACAGGCTGAGGAACACCAGGCAATTGTGCTTGAGTATGATTAATTGCAAAAGCATTAAAAATAGTTAACACTATCAAAAAAAACATTAGATAACGCAAGGGCTTTTTAATAAAATTAGACATAAAGACTATTGGGCAGCTGGATCGCTTTGGCCATTAATCATTTGATTATAAAGTTGTAACAATTGAGCATCGCTTAAACTATTTAACACGGCTTTATCTTCGTCAGTAGCGCCCAATAATAAAGTCTGACGTAAAACTGCCACATCAGGGGTAGCTCCAAAAGCTTGTTGTAAGACAGCAGCTTGAGTGGAAGGCAAGCTAGGAGATGTTATATTGGTTGGGATAGTGGCACTGGTAATTGTTTGGGGCTCGGTAGTGGCGGAACTGGAATTATAAATACCAGTCTGGATACAATCTTGACCTTCGGGACAATTAGGGTTGGTTTTATTGTTAACTTCGGTGCGGTCGTCAAAACCATCACCATCAGAATCGCTTAAATAGGGAGAAGTTTTATAAACCGTCATTTCTTCAATGTCGGTGAGACCATCTTTATCAGTGTCTAGGGTTAAGTTAGCACTATTATTAACTACAGGGACTTGATTTAATTGCTTAATAGCAATGTCTCCATAGGGGGCATAAAGAATGTTTTGGCGAAGCTGAATAAACCAAAAAACTATAATCAGTAAACTAAACAACAACAAAATAACCACACCAATTTTTTGTTGTCGGCTAAGGTCGGTAAAAAAACCCTTGTTTAAATTATTTGGTGGCATCTTCGCAGCTTGAGCCATAGAAACATTGGGCAGAATTTTTAATTTTAAATTTTTAAAATAAATAAAATAAAACTCAGCTAGAGTAGCTGAGTTTATTATAGCACACCATGCTCTAGTAGAGCAAATAGTTTAAGCCAGTTGTCAAGCGACAATTCTTGAGCCCGAGCCTCGGGGTTTATCTTAATTTGCACTAAGATTTTAGCAAAATCTTCGGTGTCTAAATCAAGAGCAGCGGCCAAATTCTTCTTTAACATCTTGCGTTTAGCCGAAAAACCAATATGCACCAAACGCCAAAAGCTTTTTAAAGATTTTTCTGGCAACGGCAATTTGTTTTTAACCACCAAATGCACCACCCCGCTTTGAACTTGAGGCTTCGGCCAAAACTTAGTTTTATCCACAGCAAAGCAGTATTTAGCCTCGGCAAAAAATTGGACCGACAAGGCTAACAAGCTCATTTGGCCCGGGCGATCGCAAATTCTCTGGGCCACTTCTTTTTGTAATAATAAAGTTAGAGATACTGGCTTGTGCTCGCTTTCTAAAAACTTACGCAAAAAAACACTGGTGATATTATAAGGTAAATTAGCGACAACTTTGTAAGGCTTATCAAAAAAATCTTCCAAACCAGTAATCCGAGGAAAATCCAAAATATTAGCCTGGTGAACATGCGTATTATTATAACCAAATAATTGTAAGCGCTCTGGCAACACTTTAGCTAATTTTCTATCCAACTCCACAGCCGCCACCTCCGCTACTCTTTCGGCTAAACTCATAGTTAAAAAGCCAAGACCTGGACCCACTTCCAAAACTCGATCAGACTTGTCTAAATCAGCTGATTCAATAATATCAATATAGGTTAAATCGTCGATTAAAAAATTCTGACCGAACTTTTTTTGCGGTTTAATGCCGTAAAGTTCGGCTAAGTCTTTACTTTCTTTTAATAATGAGGATTCGCGACGAGACATAGGGGAAAAATAATTTTTAATTTTTAATTTTGTAATTTTTAAACATTAAGAAATTATTTAGAAATTTGAAATTAAAAATTTGATATTTTATATTGCTATACGACTACAAAGTTAACTAAACGATTAGGGATGACAACGACTTTAACAATCTGCTTGTCCGCTAACCAGGGTTGGATTTTCTCGCTGCTCTTGGCGGCGGCTTCAACTTCTTCATTAGATAAATCTGCGGGTAAACTTAATTGGTCACGCACTTTGCCATTGATTTGAACGGTAATGGTAACGGTTTCGTCACGAGCAAGCTCTGGGTTACTTGTCGGCCAAATACTTTTAAAAATAGAAGTGTCGTTATTTAAAGATTGCCACAATTCTTCAGCTAGGTGTGGAGCAAAGGGGGCGACCAGCTGAAGCACAATAGACAGCTCGTGGCGACCAATAGCAGGCGCTTCAGTAAGATTGTTAACTAAAATCATCAAAGCGCTGATTGCGGTGTTAAACTTAAAATTATCAATATCAGAAGTGATTTTGGCGATGGTTTTGTGCAACAAAGAAAGGCTGGCCGGGTTCAGAGCTGGCTCATTGGTAACTTTATCAGCTAGAGCTGAAATTTTAAGCAAAAACTTGCGCGCGCCAATAACGCCGTTAGTGTTCCAAGCGACCGCCTGATCAAAGGGGCCCATAAACATTTCATAAACACGCATAGCATCAGCGCCAAAATCGGCCACCACCGCATCAGGGTTAACCACATTATTCCAGCGCTTGCTCATCTTGCGACCGTCTTCAGCTAAAACCAGTCCAACATGACGCAATTTTTTAAAAGGCTCAGAGGAACTAACAACACCAATGTCTTGTAAAAACTTGTGCCAAAAACGAGCATAAATTAAATGACGAGTAGCGTGTTCGGCGCCACCGACATATAAATCCACAGGATTCCAATATTTTTCTAAATCTTTACTGATTAATTCTTGACTATTGTGCGGATCTGCGTAGCGCAAATAGTACCAACTAGAGCCAGCCCACTGGGGCATGGTATTGGTTTCACGCTTAGCTGTACCACCACAACGCGGACAAGTGGTGTCCACCCAAGAATCGATGTTAGCTAAAGGCGATTCACCGGTGCCGGTTGGTTCGTAATGATCCACTTTAGGCAGAGTAACTGGCAAGTTTTCGTCAATTATCCAACCTGGGTTCAGCTCTTCACCTTTATTACTCGGATTACTTTTACAATGTTCGCAGAAAATTAGCGGGATCGGCTCACCCCAATAACGTTGGCGCGAAAATACCCAATCTTTCAAACGCCAGTTGGTTTGCTTCTGACCGATATTTTTTTCTTCCAACCAAGCAATCATCTTGGTCTTAGCTTCAACGGTCGAGAGCCCGGTGATAAAATCGGAATCACAAGCTAGACCATAATCAGTAAAACAGCCATCAACACTGGCGTTATCAAGCGGAGCTACTACTTGTTTAATCGGCAAATTATATTTAGTAGCGAATTCAAAATCTCTTTCATCGTGGGCTGGTACCGCCATAATAGCGCCAGTACCGTAACTTGCTAAAACATAATCAGCCACAAAAATCGGCAACTCCTCGTTATTAACTGGATTAATAGCTTTAATCCCCTGTAATTCCACACCAGACTTATCTTTATTTAAATCGGTACGATCTAAATCTGATTTATTTTTAACGGCTTTGATATAGCTTTCGACTTCTGAAAAATTGCTAATCAAATTTTGATTATCATTAACAAAATTATGTTCCGGAGCAATTACCAAATAAGTTGCGCCAAATAAAGTGTCGGGGCGAGTAGTAAAAACCTCTATCGATTTATCACCCACAGCAAACTTAACTAAAGAGCCTTCAGATTTACCTAACCAATTCTTTTGCATCTCCTTGATGGAATCTTCCCAATCTGGCAAAGTTTCCAAGTCGGCGAGCAAGCTTTCGGCATAATCAGTAATTCGAATCACCCATTGGCGAAGTGGTTTCTTTTCCACTGGCGTGCCACAACGTTCGCACTTACCATCTTCTAAATCTTCATTAGCGAGCCCTGTCTGGCAAGTTGGGCACCAGTTAATCGGTTCGTGTGATTCATAAACCAAACCTCGCTTAAACATTTCGGCAAAGGCCCACTGGGTCCATTTATAGTATTCGGGGTCAGTGGTGTTAATCTCGCGTGACCAATCAAAAGCTAGGCCAAGTATTTCTAACTGCCGTTTATAAACTTCAATATTTTTAGCGACCGCAACAGAGGGATGAGTTTTGTTTTTAATGGCATAATTCTCGGCCGGCAAGCCAAAAGCGTCCCAACCCATGGGATGTAAAACATTAAAACCCTGCATCATTTTAGAACGAGCCACGATATCCGTAGCAATATAACCTTTAGGATGGCCGACGTGTAAACCAGTTCCGGAAGGATATGGAAACATATCCAAGCAGTAAAACTTAGGTTTCTGGCTTATGTTAGTGGTTTTATACAAAGACGACTCTTGCCAGAGCGCCTGCCATTTTTTTTCTATAGACTCGTGATTATAATCGGGCATAGAAGATTTTGATTATTATATTAGCCTAAATATGGACTATTTAGGCTAGTAAGTCAAGATTGCGAAAATTGCTTATTTTATCTAGGGTCTGGTGGCGTTATGAAGATTTAAAACGTCGGTATTATTTAACTGTTTATTGTATACGCGGACATTACTAACAGAACCATTCAACTTAGCAGCCCAATTATAAGTATAAGCTATATAATCGAAATAAAAAGCTAGAGACCCTAAACTAGCACAAGAGCCAATTTGAGCACCGTTTACATACCACAGACCAACGCCATCTTTTATTGTAAACGTGTAATGATAAAAATTGGCAGAGGGATCTATGTTATGAGTCTTATAACAAGTCGTCCATAGAGCCGGAATATTAGACAGCATTCCGACTTGGCTACTGCTAACAAAAATTCTTGTTTTATTTGGAGATCTTGCACCAAAAATATCTCCAGCGCCTTTACTCCACCAATCAATTGTGAACTCACTGACTAAATCTAAGGAGGCGTTAGTTCCTAAATCAACGTAATCGTCAACGCCGTCAAAAACATAAACACCATCAGCCTAACTAAAACGTCCTGTACTAGTTACAGTATTAACTGTAGCCCCAATAAGCGTGCCATTGTTGTTGTTATTACCACTTACGCCGGGCATCGCGGGCTTTACCTCGAGCCGAAGACAGGGCCACGGTCGCTAAAGTGGCCAAGACGCCAATAATGACGATGACGACTAATAATTCAATGAGAGTAAAAGCTGAAAATTTTGAGTGAGTAGCTTTGTGAGGCGTATAAAATAAGTATAGCGCAAACAAAAAAAATAAACACTTTAATTAACAACTTTATTGAGGGGTACTAGTTGCTGTACTGGTAACGGACAGGCGATCGCCAAAATACCAGCGTAAAAACTTATCAGCCACCGCCGTCGCTGAACTACTACCCTCGATACCCTCTTCAATTAAAATAGTAATTGCCACTTCAGGATTGTCATAAGGCGCAAAACCAGTAAACCAGGCGTGTGGTTTTTTAACTGTGGAAAATTGCGCCGTACCAGTTTTACCGCCGGCGGTTACCGGTAAAGTCGATAAGCGCTTGGCACTGCCCGAAGTAACGGCCTGACGCATGCCCTCACGGACAACCTTAATAGCATTTTCTGATACCGGCGAAGGAGCTACAACTGGCGACTCCACTACCTTAATTACATTATTATTTTCGTCTGACAAAGCATGAACTAAATGCGGGTGATAAAAACTACCACCATTAGCAAAAAACATCGTGTAGTAATTAACTTGCAAGGGCGTGACAATTAAATCGCCCTGACCGATAGCGATGTGGTAAGTGTCACCAACATACCAGCGTTCGTTTTTGGTAGCAAGCTTCCATTCATTAGACGGAACAAGACCGTTGGCTTCATTTGGTAAATCAATGCCTGTTTCTTGGCCTAAGCCAAAAAGTTTGTAGTATTTAGTGAGTCGCTCCACGCCCAGACCTTGAAAATCTTGAAAGCCTCCGCCGATATAATACATATAGGTATTGACCGAATCGGCAATGGCTTTACGGGCATTAGTCAGCCCGTGTCCACCGGCTTTCCAGTCAGGGAAAAACCACTCCCCAACCCTTAAGCCACCATTGCTTAAAACCGTTTGGTTTTCGTCTATCACTCCCTCGTTTAAAGCGGCTGAAACGCCGACAATTTTAATAGTCGAGCCAGACGGATACTCCCCGGTCACCGAACGATTAAAGAAGGGTTGATCAGGATCATCTAAAAGAGCCTTATACTCCGCAGAACTAATACCTCTAGCAAAAACATTGTTATCATAAGCTGGCCAACTAATAAGCGAGATAATCTCGCCATTATTAGGATTACTAACAATAGCAGAAGCCTTCTTAAAGCCGCCTTTAAACAATTCTTCTTTTAGAAATTCTTCTAATTTGGCTTGGGCTGTAGCATCAACAGATAATTGTAAATTGAAACCATCTACTACTTTACTTTGACTAATAACTCTTTTTTCTTTACCTAAAGCATCTACTTCTACCTGCCTTAAACCGACCGTGCCTCGTAAATCAGACTCCCAAAAACTTTCTAAGCCGTTTTTACCTATGTAATCCAAAACTGAATAACGCCCATCTAATTTTTTGAATTCTTCAGCATTTATTTTTCCAGTATAACCTAAAATATGTGATAAACTGATAGCGTTTAAGCTGTATTCACGACGATTTTTAGAATCTAAAAAGACACCAGGCATTTTAGCTGATTCTAAATAAATTAACATAGCTTTGTCATACGGCAAATTATCTGCTACAAACAAAGGCTGAAAAGCCTCGTAAGAACGAGGCTGAATAACATCTAAACCCTTAGTGACTTCCGATAAGTCAGAATCGAGTAAATCTGCTAAACGACTAAGAATGGCTTGACGATCTTCAGGTGTAACTGGTAAATCAGCCGGAATAAGATAAAGCATAAAATTGGCCACATTACGTACTAAAGGAATGTTATTTCTATCATAAATAATACCCCGCCTAGCCTCTACTCGTTTAACGCGTAGACGATTACCATCGGCTAGCTGACGATATTCAACGCCCTTAGCTAATTGCAACCAAGCAGCTCGACCAATTAAAATACCCAAGAATATAGTTAAAAAAATCTTTAAATAAAGACTAATTTTAAAGTTAAAATTACGACCTAATCGTTCATTAGTGGCTTGTAGAAATTTAGCACCCTCACCTATTTCTATCATATACTTGCGGTCGGCTGGTTGATGAAGACGTTCGCCAAGAGGCCTTGGACCAAAGACGTTGCTACTATCTTTTTTAAAAATATTTTTAGCCATATTAAAATCGCTTAAAATCCTTTAGGAAAACCGGACGAACTCTTTTGCTAACGGCGCCAAAAAAATAAAATAAAACAGTGGCTAAAAGTAAATTGGCAATCAAGCGCCACAACTCACCGTGCACTGAAGCAAAAATAGACCAATCATTAAAACGCCAAGCAGTAAACAATCCTAAGACGCCATCATAAATAAAAGTGGCCACGACTGTTAAAAGCCAAATTGAATATAATGAACGATTGGTAATAAAATTAGACAATAGAAAAAAAACTATTCCAAAACATAAACCTAGAGCTAAAAGATTGGCCCCAAAAACATTAAATTGAAAAATATCTAAAAACCAACCAAAAGCCAAAAACCACCAAGCAGCACGATGTGGGCCAAAAATCACTAAAATATAAATCAAAATAACCAAAACAATATTTAAAAAATTAAAACCGGCCGGCAAAGACCAAACTGCAGTTTGAGCTAAAAGCACCAGCCAAATTAAAATAGCGTTAATAAGAATTACTAACCACATATTAATGATTATCCGAAGCCGGTAATAAAATTGAAACAATCCGCAAGACATCCAGTGCAGCCGAAGGCTCTACAACCGCCGATTGCCAAATTTTATTATCTAATCTATCTACTCTAGTAACTCTACCAATAGCCAAGCCAGCTGGAATATCTGGCTCTAGACCAGAGGTAACCAAGAGCTCCCCGGCTTCTATTTTTTCGGTCTGTGGTATAAAACTAACACCCACTGTTAGGCCAGAAATGCCCTCAGCAATACCGATGGTTTTTTGGCTAGAATTAGCGGCCACCGACAAGCGACAATCACGACTGGTTAATAAAGCTACTTCAGACAGTGAATCTTTAACACTAACTATCCTACCGACAACTAAGCCCTCCTCATTAATAACTAAAAGACCAGGAATAATCTTTTGTTTACTGCCCTGATCAATAACTAAACGATCGTTTTCCCAAGCCTTGTTTTGAGGAGCTAAACGAGAAACGACACGAGCTAAAACGTATTTATGACTAATCTCGTCAAACAAATTAACATATTTACGCAAAACTCGATTTTCTTCACGCAGATATTGTAAACCAGCGTTTTCCATAACTAGTCGGCGACGATCAGCTTCAGCAGTGGATAATAATTCAGGATAATTATTAATTCCTGAATCAGAATAAGATTTATGAAACACCGAACTAAGATCGGTAACTGAACGCATAACCGGAGTCAAGACTCTGGCCAACAAACTTTCTACAGGCCTTAAGATACCAAAACTATGTCCAAACAACAAAACAACCCCCACCACTAAGAGCCAGATTAAACGAGTATTCTTGAAACGACGGAAAGGGAAGGCCATAAAATATCAAAATCCAAATTTCCAATGTCAAATCAATGGGACAAAATCCAAATGTCAAAATTGGATATTGGAAATTGGAAATTTAACATTGTATTTAATTAGAGTTCTTTCGTGCTAGGAACAGCCACTTTTAACAATAGTTCATTGTCGGCTAAGAGAATACCGGTACCACGCACGACACAGGTTAAAGGATCGTCAGCTACCCGAACAGGAATACGGGTAGCAGTGGCAATTTCTTTATCCAAACCACGAAGCAAAGAGCCACCACCCGTTAGAACGATGCCTGATTCACAAATATCCGAGACCAGTTCAGGCGGAGTGGTTTCTAAAATTAATTTGATATTATCAATAATACGATGAATACTACGGGAAATAGCCTCACGCACCTGACCATCGGTGACGCGAATTTCTTTAGGCAAACCAGAAATTAAATCACGACCACGGACAACCATTTCTAACATTTCTTTTTGCGGAGTGACAGAACCAATATTTATTTTAATCTTTTCGGCTAATTGTTCACCGATTAAAACATTAAACTCTTCACGAATATAATCAATAATATCTTGAGTGAGTGTGTTACCAGCGATACGCAGACTTTTCCAGTTGACACAACCAGACAAAGCAATAATCGCGATGTCGGTAGTTCCGCCGCCGATGTCAATAATCATTGTAGCCTCGGCCTCGGTAACCGGCAAACGAACGCCAATGGCTGCGGCCATCGCCTCTTCTATTAAAAAAACTTGGCGAGCGCCAGCTGATTTCGCAGCATCTTCCACAGCTTTTTTCTCTACCTCGGTAATATCTAGAGGGATACCAATAACCACCCTAGGCATCGGAACCAAGGTAAAGTTTTCACTGTGTACTTTATCAATAAAATATTTAAGCATTTTTTCAGCCACTTCAAAATCAGATACCACGCCGTCAGCAAGCGGTTTAATAGCTTGAATATAGGCCGGGGTTTTCCCGAGCATTTTTTTAGCTTCCTCTCCAACGGCTAACACTTCATCAGTACGAGTATCAATAGCCACTACACTTGGCTCATTAATCACAATACCTTTATCAAGCGTGCACACTAAAGTATTGGCCGTGCCCAGGTCAATGCCGAGATCTTTACTGAATTTACCGAAAAACTTAGAAAACATAAGTTATTTAGTCCAATAATTTATCAATTCTCCTAATTTGACTAACTCCACCTCTTGACTGGTGCGTTTTTTAATCTCAACAGAACCTTCGGCTAAGGTTTTAGCGCTAACAACAACACGATAAGGACAGCCCATTAAATCGGCAGATACCAATTTTTCTCCAGCCCCTAAATCACGGTCATCATAAATTACTTCGATCTTAGCTTTCTGTAATCTGTCATAGAGCAAATCGGTGGCTTCGTTTTGTCGTAAGCTAACTAAATGAACTTTAAATGGAGCTACTTCTTCCGGCCAAATTAAACCGCCATCATCGTGGCTGATTTCTACGATAGTGCCCATAATACGACTTGGACCCATACCATAACAACCCATGATAACCGGTTTTTCTGTGCCCGATTCGTCTAAATAATTAAAACCAAACGGTTCACTGAAGCGTGTGCCTAGTTTAAAAATATTGCCAACCTCAATAGCTTTTTCAGCTCGAAGCTCGACATTACCACATAAAGGACAAGCTGACTGTTCTTCGATAATTTCTTGGTTTACAGCTACCTTACATTTATCGCAAATGTGAATAGTGTCTTCGCCGGCATCACAAACTGTTTGAAATTCATGGCTGTATTTTGAAAAGGCCCCACCAGAAGCGTAGGTTAAAAAAGTAATATCCAATAAACCTAAACGTTCATAAATCTTAAAATAAGCTTTCTGCGCAATTTCGTAATAGGCGTCTAAAGTTTTTTGATCAGTATGAAAAGAATATAAATCTTTCATGGAAAACTCGCGCCCACGAAGTAGCCCAGCTTTAGATCTTAGCTCGTTTCTAAACTTGGTTTGTATTTGATAGACAGCGGTCGATAAATCTTTATAAGAAAAAACATGGCGTTGAACAGTTGGCGTGACAATTTCTTCATGTGTAGCACCCAAAGCGTAATCACGATTATCTCCACCTTTTAATCTAAAGAGCGCATCAAAGTTTTCCCAGCGTCCAGTAATTTGCCAGTATTCTTTTGGAGTGAGTGCAGGCATTAAAATCTCTTGACCGCCAATGGCGTCAATTTCTTCACGGATAACTCGACAAATATTGTTGTGGACACGCAAGCCCAGAGGCAAAAAAGTGTAAATACCAGCGCCAATTTTATCAATAAAACCAGCTCGCATCAATATTTGAGCATTTAAGCTGGTTTCGTCTTTTGGATTTTCTTTGAGTGTTCTCGTAAACAATTGACTTAGGCGCATAGTTTTATAAATGGTAAATAAAATAGTTTTTAACTCATGGCTATCCTACCCCAAAAATAGGCTTTTGTCAAAGAGATAAATATAAACAAAACGGCTCAGACGTAATGTCGGAGCTGTTTTTGAGAGCTATTTGATAGTGGTTATGGCTAATTTCTGTAAAGACTTTTTTACCAATAAATCACTTAAAGCTTGACCTGGTAAATATTCAATTTCTTCGCTGTAATCAATATCTTTGAAATAAGCTAATTGCTCACGAAAAATCTTTTCGTTAAACTCACTGGCAAAGATTTTTTTAGCTGCTTTAACAATCGGCAACAAGCCGTCAAAATGATTAGCAATAAATAAAATGTCTACGTAGTCTTTCCACTTAGCTCGCCGACCCAAAGCATAGGCTTTCATCGCGGCTAAAGTTTCCAAATCCGCTAAGGGCAAACCTTGATAAGTAATGGTAAATTTAATAGAAAAAGGATAATGTAAAAAAGTTAGCTTAACGCCATTAACTATAGTAGTATATTCTTCTGGGGTATCAACCAAGACTTGTTCAATCTTAAAACCCAAGCTAACAATATGTCGCCGAATCATCGCTCGATCTATTTTTTTGACAGAAAACAAATCAAAATCTATAGACCTACGATGCTGTAGTTGTAAGGCGATAGCTGTCCCACCTACTAAACCGTAGCCATTCTTAAACTTTAAAAGCAATGGCCAAAGTGCTTGCTGTTTTTTATTTAGAACGTTTGTCATATTGAGCAAAATATAATTTGAAATAATTTTTAGTCTGGGGCCGTAAGTTTTGCCGTTTAGCCTTGGCTAAACTGGCAAATAATTTAGAGCTTTTATTCATACCCAGCAATTTAATGAGCGACTGAACATCGCTCATGGTGCCGTAATTTAGAGTGTGCTCCAAAACCGACTTGTCAGATAACTTAGACAAGTCTTTAACATACCAACACAAATAAGGCCGTTTTTTGATAAAAGTTTGAGTGGTCATATAAGGCATTATATCACAAAAAATAGGCTTTTGTCAAAGACTAAAACAAAAACCCAATAGGCTTATTGAGAAATATTATGGCACTATTTTTCAAATATCCCAGTTTTCCTCCAAATTCCTCCCACGCCCTCACCCAACTTTTCTACCCAACTTTTCAGTCAACTGAAGTTGGTGTTGATATTTAGATGGACTAATGATTTTTATCGACTTAAACATAATATAAATTTTCTTACCTCACCCAACCCTCTCCTTCAGACATAGTTCGATGAACTCACTACAAGCGGAGAGGAAATATTTAGTCAGCGAGGCAACGGACAGAATACCCGGTCAATCGAGGGGAAGTACTGTAAGTGTTAATTCCCTGAAACTCAGTAGTTGTGTATCCCAAAAACACAATCCTAAAAACAGTGCTTGCAAAAAGCGTAGTTGTTATAAAAAACGTATTAGTATTTTTATCTACAAACATATTAGAAACAGAATCTTGCGCTCGACCGCCAGCCAAAGCTGTAAAACCAGATGAATTATCAGCTCCAGTATTAGGAGCATTCCAAAGATTTAAAGATTTTATATGCCCACCGGCGACAGTATAACCACCCAAGAAATTAGCTAGCGTTATGAATTCAGTGTGACTGGGAACATGCCAACCACTAGGACAAATACCGCGTATATTACCAGGTCCAACAGGTGTGTTACTAGTTAAAGTTACCCCATTGACATACTGAACAGCTTCTGGCCATTGATACAAGCCACCATAAATATTACAATTGCTAACACCAGTTGCTATTTGTGCTGCATCATCTTGTTTTTTATAAGCGTAACACCATTTTTCAATGACGCCATTATCAGTTTGATCTTGTCTAGTAGTATTATCAGCCAAAGCTCCGCTAATCATTGTGCCGACATTTAAGTTATCCTTAAACCAGCATTGATTACCGATGAGCACGGTGCGGTAATAACCACCAGTTGTTTGCGTTGTGCCATTAGCATCATAAGGACCGCCCTCTCCGGCCACCGTGTCTACGCCACAATTAAAACAAATACTTCCAATTCCAAGACAGGCACCGCCGGAACATTCCACGCCAGTTGAGCATGTGGCGCCACTCGGCTTAAGCATGGTTACTTTACCTCCAGAGCTATAAGCATTGGTGGTGGTGCCGGATTGAAAATCGGCATCTAAAGTATCCGTGGTAGAGGTTGAAGCACCAACAGCCGTTAGACTGGTGCCTGTAGTTAAATTAGCGCTTTTAGAATAGTAATTAGTCCAGGTAGTTTTATCATCCGGATGTAGCGCTATTAAAAGTGGTGAAGCCAATCCGCTCCAATCAGTTTGTGTCCAGCCAAAAGTCATAGCGTTTAGGCGTTGAAACGAAGGTAAAGCCACGACTATTAAAATAATTCCTATGGTTAAGGCTGTGGAAGTACCTAGTGACCAGATGGCTACTTTCTTCTTATAAGTTTTGTGAAAGTCTAAAAATTCTTGCTCATAGCTTTGTTTAACTTTTTTAGTCTTAATCGCTAAGGTTTGTTTATTAGCGTCAAACTTAATGCCAATAAATAGATCAAAACTCCGCTGGGAACTGAGAAAAAGAAGCAAAAGATATTTCAAAATATCTTTATAGATTTGTCCTGTGATTAATCTTAAAGATTTACTAATAGTTAGCCAAAACTTGCTCTTAGAAGTTGTCCACAGGGACAGAGAGATTAAATGCTCTTTAACTCGTAAATATTCTTTAGCTAAAACAGCTTCAGCAAATGGTAAGCTAATATCTTTGTGATAGGCTAAAAGAGCCCAAAAATTAAGTAAACTTAAAAATAATAAAACAAAAGTCCAACCATGGACCAAACGCCATAATAGTAAAAAATATAAAAAAAACAGCACTAAAATCAGCGCCAATGAAAATTTGCTATGAGATTGCTGTCTTTTATTAATTTATAGTTGTGCCATAATCTCCTGAAAAAACGTCCTTAATAGTTAGATATATAGGGGGCCTTCCAGCGTAACGCACTTCACAAAAAACCAAAGCAGAAGTTGACCTTGCTTAAACTTATCTATATCATACTCCTGATTAAACAATTTGCCAACCCCCCTACCCTGGTGTGAAAATTAGACAAAAACTACCGGGGATTAGATTCCCTTCCCCTCCGCTTTGCTCCGGCCGGGAATGACAGTGAAGAAAAACGCTAGACCTAAGAATGACAGTGAAAAAAAACATCCCGACTTTTAAGCTGGGACGTTTTAAAAGATTTTTTAGCCATTTTTAAGCTTTTTTCTTGAGCTTTTCAAACCAAAGCAATAACGGTGAGGCTAAGAAAATCGAACTGTAAGTTCCAAAGAAAATACCGATAAACAAAGCCAAGGCAAAGTAACGAATCGATTCACCGCCATAAATAATAATGGCTAGCAAAGCAAACAATACCGTTAACGAGGTGTTAATAGAACGGACAATAGTTTGATTTAAACTAGTATTGATGGTCCCCTCAAAATTCTCTGTAGATTTTGGCAAACGCTCACGAACACGATCAAAAACTACGATAGTGTCGTTAACCGAATAACCTAAAACAGTAAGCAAAGCAGCCACAAAAGCACTATTTACTTCAATGCCATAAAAGTGTCCAAGAACAGAAAAGACACCAATTACAATAATTACATCATGCACCAAAGCAATAACAGCCGCTAGGCCGTATTTCCAAGAAGCCACAGGGCGAGAAACATGTCTAAAAGCCCAAGCGACATAAGCAATAATAGATAAGATAACAATAATAATGGAAGTGCGAGCATTATTGGCCAACTCCTTACCAATCGATGGTCCAACCGCTTCAAAACGTAACTCTTCCACAGTGCTATCTGTGCCAGCTAAATCTGTCAACTTAGTGACAATCTCCTGATGTTTAGCTTCGTCAGTGTTTTGAAAACGCAACACCAAGCTATTATCACCAGCCGGTTGAACTGATAAACTTTTAACATCTAGTTTAACTAATTCAGTCTGTACTTCACCGACAGCCGGTACAGTTTTGGAAAAACTAACCTCCAATAAACTACCACCAGTGAAATCAATGCTTAGATTTAATCCCCAAGCAATATAAGCCACGATAGACAAACCCACTAAAACAGCGGAGATGCTATACCAAATTTTTCTTTTTTGTATAATTCTTAACATATCTTTGGTAATTATTTCTTAAAGCTAGCAATCAGCCAGCGATGTTTTTCTAAAACCCGTTCATTAACCAACTTTAAGAAAGTGCGGGTAACCATAATAGCGGTAAACAAAGACACTGTGACACCTAACAATAAAGTGATAGCAAAGCCTTTGATAATACTGGTAGAGAATATAAACAAGACCACACAGGTAATAATCGTAGTGATATTACCATCACGAATGGATGGCCAAGCTCTGCTAAAACCGTCATCAATAGATTTAGTTAAAGTCTTACCAGAACGCAGTTCTTCTTTCATTCTCTCAAAAATTAAGATATTAGCATCAACCGCAACACCAATGGACATGATAAAACCAGCAATACCTGGCAAAGTTAAGGTAACCTGCCACTTAAAGACAGCCAAAACTAAAAGTCCGTAAACAATCAAGCTACTTACCGCTAACAAACCAGGTAAGCGATAATATAAAATCATGAATAAAGCAATAATCAACAAAGCGATAAGACCAGCTACTAAAGAGTTATTGACCGCAACCTTACCCAGAGAAGCTCCAATGGTCTGCTGATTGATTAATTCTATTGGCACTGGTAAGGCGCCGGCGTTTAATCTTTTAACCAAGTCTTTAACTTCTGTGACAGTAAAGCGTCCGTTGATCACCGCTTGTCCACCAGTAATTTTTTCATTAACATTAGGAGTGCTGATAGGTTCACTATCTAAGAAGATGGCCACGGGTTTACCAACATTGCGTCCAGTAATTTCCTCAAATAATTTACCGCCCTCTTCATTAAACTGTAAACTGACTTCAGGTAAATTTCCATTAGGATTAAACTGCATGCTGGCACGCTTTAGTTGGCTACCAGTCAACTTGGTATTCTTCCATTCTGATTGCGGGCCCAGAATGTCATCAATGGTTTTAATTTTAACGGCGATACGACTAATATTGTATTCCTCCACTTTGCGCTCAGCTTCTTTTAAGATTAAGTGATAGCCAAAATCAGTTTCCACGACATCGGAAATAGTGCCGACAGCTTGAGGGAAAATGGTTTTTTCAAACGAAGCAACCATAGCACCTTTACCAAACCAACCAAGCTCACCTAAAGAATCTTTAGCTCCAGGTTCTGTGGAATTAGCTTTAACTAAATCTTTAAAATTATCTTTAGTGGCGTCTTGTTTTAATTTGTTAATTTTTGTTAAAGCGGCTTCTTTATTTAAACCACTTTCACAACCTTGAGCACCGGTATAACAGATCAACAAATGACGAGCCTGAACTTCCATAGCATTGGCACCGTCTTCCTGACGAACACGCTTATCATTTAAACGAATAATCTCATAGTCAAAAGGAGTAGTGACTAAATCTTTAGTCATTTCACCTTTAGCTAGCTTAGCAGCGATACGAACTTGATCGCCAGCTTCAGACATAGTCACCCAGCCCATCTCACCACCTTTTTCAGCTGTCGCCTTGTCTTCAGAAACTGCTTTGGCAATAGCGACAAAA
Source organism: Candidatus Falkowbacteria bacterium CG10_big_fil_rev_8_21_14_0_10_37_14 (assembly GCA_002778705.1). Classification (GTDB taxonomy): domain Bacteria; phylum Patescibacteriota; class Patescibacteriia; order Patescibacteriales; family Patescibacteriaceae; genus 1-14-0-10-37-14. The sequence continues at coordinate 17,858 of PFAM01000017.1, forward strand.
TCACCTCCTTTAATTAATTTGCCTAAAGCGTCGGCCGCTTTATTTTGAGCTATTTTGTTATCAGCATCTAATTTTTTTTGTTCATCGGCAGTTAATTCCCGCTTGTCGGTATTTTGTTCTTTGAATTCCAAAAGTGGAGTTTCGCCGATTTTCTGGATGGCGGTTTTGATATCTACACCAGCTAATTCTACAATAATGCGCCACTCACCATCACTGCCACGATTAACTTGTACAAGTGGCTCAGACACACCCAAAGCATTAGCGCGACGTTCGATAACGTCACGAGCTCCTTCTACAGCCTGACCTCTATCAGCAGGAGCAACAGCTGAAACATCAGCGCGGTAGATTAATTGAGCCCCACCCTTTAAATCTAAACCTAAACGAAAGCCATTGTCTTGAATTTTAGGTAAAGTTAGACCTAAAGCATCAACGGCTTTGTTATAAACAGGGCTAAAACTAAAAACTGCCGCAGCTAAGGTTAAAGCTATTACTCCGGCAAACACCCACCACAATTTACCTTTACCTTGTGGTTGAAAGATTCTTTTAAAGATTGTGTCTGGCATAGTCAGTATCAAGCCTTTCGGTAACAGCAAACAAGCCGGCCGCTAGAGGCTTTTACATTTAGTTATTTACCGTTTAAGTTTACGGCAAAACCCTATAATAAATCAAGACCTTTACATAGTATAATGTTTGTGTTATATATATTTTCGATCAGTTCTTTTAATTTTAAATGATCGGAGGGAATCTTGTAAAAAATTAAACCTGACATAATTAGCAATCAAATCGCTAATATTAAAGAAAAAACATCAATTATTAAGGCACATTTTATAGACAGGAGTATTGCTGATAAACCATGGATTAATGAAAAAATATCCAGTTTAGATTTTGATTGTCAAGTTGTAGATTGGCTATTTGAGGCTTGTCCTTGTAGAGGCCGTCATTATCGTGAAGATGTTAATAACATTAGAAGCAAGAAAAGAAAAATTATGAATTTCAATTTCACACCTTAAAGCCGACTTATGTCGGTTTTTTTATAAACATTGACATTTTTAATAATTTATGATATAATAATGATATTATGAAGATAATAATTGGATATCTCGTTTTTTTAAAATTTATATTTTTGGGAGGTTTTAATGATTTTCATCAATAGTCTAAAAGACAAATTCTCGAATTCTATAAAAAGTAAGGCTAAGGGCACCGCTTTTAATCTTAATGATTATGAGCAAATACCGATAGGCCGAGGATTAGAATTCTTTTTACTAACCACATTGGTAAGCGTAGTCATAGCGGCTTTAACCTTGCTAATCAGTTGGCTCGTGGCCTACTGTATTACAGATTTAGCAGCCACTAACTCTATCACCATGCTAGATCGCTATGCGGAAGCATACGCATCAAGAATGAGCATTGCTCTTATACCTTACGTGGTATTAGGCTTGGCGGCGACAGCCTTAACTTGTTATGTCTTTAAATTTGTTAATATGGCAATATTTAAAAGTCGTAACAAAGATGGTGTACCAAACAACAACAAACTGCGAATTTGGGAATGGTTGTTATTTCAAACAATTTTAATAACAACAATACTGCTGTTTTACGTGCTGTTTGAATTTGCGATAAATAAGTTTGTAGCAACAATTTTCATATCTAATGATATGAATGAGAGAAAGCTGTTTATCAGTGCTTTTACCAACGGCTATTTCAAATGGATGCTAAATCCAGGCATGTTATTTGGCAGTATCAGTATTATTTCAGCTTTAATTGTTGGCGCCAGATTAAACAGCGTGCGTGATCAACTCATTGCCATACAAGAAGCTGAAGAAACCGAGGAAAACGAAAGATTCTTAACAGAAGCTGAACAACAGGCACAAACGATGATTATTGATGCACAAGAAGAAGCGCAAAAAATTATTACCAAATCCTTACAAGAAGCTGAAGAGCTAAAAGCACCAAAAGTTAATAAAAAAACCAACTAACAAAATAGCCGCCCCAATAAAATTGGGATGGCTATATTTTTTATCCAAGAATTTTAATCTTTTTTAGCAAAGCCTTCTAAGGCTTTAAGAAGCTCCACTGGCACGACATAGACAATGGTATTGGATTGATCAGAAGACATATCATTAATGGATTGCAAGGTGCGTAAATGTAAAGCCCCAGGAATGGCCGACAACTTAGCAGCAGCGGCGGCCATATTTTCAGAAGCGGCCAATTCACCTTCAGAATTAATAATTACTGCTCGCTTCTCACGCTCAGCTTCAGCTTGTTTACCAATAGTGCGCTCCATATCAGCAGGCAAGCTAACATCTTTTAATTCTACATTGTTAACTTTCAAGCCCCATTCATCAGTTTCTTTGTCAACGATTTCTCGAATGCGATCGGCGATCTTATCACGCTGGGCTAATAACTCATCTAAAGTAACCTCACCCACAATATTACGCATAGTAGTTTGAGCGTATTGAGAAATAGCGTAACGAAAATCTTCCACTTCAATAATAGCTTTTTCCGCTGCCGCTACTTTATAATAAATAACCGCATTAACAGTCACGGAAACATTGTCGCGAGTGATCGCTTTTTGGTCTGGCACATCAACCGCTTTGACGCGCATATCCACTTTTTTCATCTCTTGAAAAACTGGAACAATTAAACGCCAACCCGGATCGACAATACCGGTATAACGACCCATAGTAAACTTCACACCTCGTTCGTATTGATTAATTTGTCTCAAGCTGGCTAGTGCCAACACTACCAGCACACTTAAGATTGTTAGATACATATATTTGTCGGGCGGCTAATCCGCCTGTTTTTATTTTCCGTGACACTTCTTGTATTTCTTGCCTGATCCGCAAGGGCAGAGATCATTTCTGCCCACTTTATTACCCTCTTCATCGCGGTCTTTAGACTTCGGCTCAGCTATCATCATCCCAGCTCCCGAAAGAGCTGAAGCGAAAGCATTATTGGAAGTAGTTGGCATTGCTGTTTTAGCTGGAGCGCTGAAGACTTTAGCTTGGTCTAATAAATTATGAGCTAAGACTTCTTGAATACCGCCAACTTTGTAAATAGCATAGGTGACCTGCTTTTGAATCAATTCATTTAATTCATTGTAGAGCCTAAAAGATTCTTTTTTATATTCAACTAAAGGATCGCGCTGACCATAGCCCCGAAGACCAATGCCTTTGCGTAAATAATCCATGGTTTCTAAGTGTTCAATCCATAAATCATCTACGGCGCGAAGTAAAATAGCTTTTTCAATTTGAACCCAAGGCATGCCCTGGCCATCAGAAAACTTAGCCACTACTTCATAATTTTCTAGTGCTAGAGCAGTTAGACGATCCACAATAGCATTGCGAGCGCGCACCTTATCCAACTTGTCGTTTTCTCCGGCTAATTTTTTTAAGTCGGCTGACAAATCTCCAACTTTAAAAATAGTGTTAACAACTTCGCTAATTTCTTTAAAATTCCAGTCAGCTGTTTCCTCAGCGGCGGTATGAAAACTAACGACAGTCTCAATTTCGTTATTAACCATATCTAAAATAATTTCTTTCAAGCTTCGTGGTTCATTATCACCTAAAACTTGGCCTTCACTAATTTTTAAAATCTGTAAACGCTTACGATAAATAGATTCACGATGTTTATTGATAACATCATCGTATTCTACTAAATGTTTACGGGTATCAAAGTTGTCACCTTCAACACGCTTCTGAGCCTGTTCAATAGAACGACTAATCATTTTATTTTCAATTGGCATGTCTTCTGGTAATTTTAAGGTTTTCATCATACCCTTCAAACGTTCGCCACCAAAGATGCGTAATAAATCATCTTCCATTGAAAGATAAAAACGAGAAGAGCCTGGATCGCCCTGACGACCAGCGCGACCCCTAAGTTGATTATCAATACGGCGAGATTCGTGTCTCTCGGTACCAATAACATGTAAGCCACCAGCATTCACAACCTTTTCATATTCCGCCTTATCAAACGGCGAACCGCCTAAAATAATATCTACGCCACGACCAGCCATGTTTGTAGCAATCGTGACGCTACCAGACTTACCAGCCTGAGCGATAATCGGTGCTTCTTGTTCGTGCTGTTTAGCATTCAAAACTTGAGCTGGCACGCCCTCTAACTCTAAGAGGTGCGCCAGTTCTTCATTTTTAGAAATAGAGATAGTACCGATTAATACTGGCTGGCCATTAGCGTGACGTTCTTTGACATCAGTAATCAAGGCCTGATATTTACCTTTTTCGCCAGCATAAATCAAATCGTTTAAATCTGAGCGCAACACAGGCTTATTGGTTGGAATAGAAGAAACTTCTAAATTATAAATCTTGTGGAATTCTTCCGCTTCGGTCATAGCAGTACCAGTCATACCGGCTAATTTGTAATACATGCGGAAATAGTTTTGAAAAGTGACCGTGGCCAGAGTCTGAGATTCTTTTTGTACCGCCACGCCTTCTTTAGCTTCGATGGCTTGATGTAAGCCTTCGCTGTAGCGACGACCTTGCATCATACGGCCAGTGAATTCGTCAACAATGACCACCTCGCCATCTTTGACAACATAATCACGATCAATCTTAAACAAAGCATGAGCTTTCAAAGCTTGTTCAATATGATGAATGTCTTTGATACCGCCGGTGACATAAATATTTTCGACGCCTAAGTATTTTTCCATCTTAGCAACACCCTCTTCGGTTAAAGTGGCACTGCGCATTTTTTCATCAACATTATAATCAACATCCAACTCTAAACGGCGAACCTGTTCGGCAAACTTATAATATTTTTCGCTGGACTCTTCCATGGAGCCACTGATAATCAGCGGAGTACGAGCTTCATCAATTAAAATAGAGTCAACTTCATCGACGATAGCATAATGTAAATCACGCTGAACTCTAGCCTCTAAAGTTGGCACCATATTATCACGCAAATAGTCAAAACCAAATTCATTATTAGTGCCATAAGTAATGTCAGCCAAATAAGCTTCTTTACGACCAACTCTTTTAAAATGGGCTAAGCGTGGATCATACTGAGTATCATCTATATATTCAGGATCGTAGAGATAAGCAGTGTCATGGATAATAACCGAAGTGGAAAGACCTAAAGTATAAAACAAGGGGGCCATCCAACCCGCACCAACACGGGATAAATAATCATTAACAGTCACAAGATGCACACCTCTGGCAGTTAAAGAATTTAAATATAAAGCCAAAGTGGCAACTAAAGTTTTACCTTCACCAGTTTTCATTTCCGCAATTTGACCGCGATGCAAAACAACACCACCAACCAACTGAACATCAAAATGTCTTTGTTTAATAGTGCGTTTGCCAGCTTCACGAGCAACAGCAAAAGCTTCTGGCAACATATCCAGTAAAAGTTGCTCTTCCTCTTCAACTGTTTTAGAATTAGTTAATTTTCCGTCAACCAACTCCACGCCTAAACGAGCGCGAAATTCGGTAGTTTTAGCTTTTAACTCTTCGTCGCTTAAAGCAGAAATAGCAGAATCAAAGTCATTAATTTTAGTTATGTAAGATTCGCGTATTTCCTTGATTACTTTTTCGTTCGGATCGCCTAATAATTTGGTTAAAAAACTCATATTTTTGGTTAATTTATCTCTAAACCATAGTATAAAACGATAAAAAAAGCAAGTTTACCTGCTTTTTTAAAAATATCCTTATTTAATTTTATGACCATTGACGAATTAGTCCACAGACAATACCCTGCACTGCTACCACCGCTGGATACAGAGGTTGATATTGGCTGTTAGCTGGCTGTAAGCGAATACGACCAGCTTCTCTGTAGAATCGTTTAAGAGTAGCGTATTGGTTGTCGATTAAAGCTACTACTACATCGCCATTACTAGCATCTTCGGTGCGACGGCAAACTACTAAATCACCGTCTAAAATACCATCGTCGACCATAGAATCACCTTTAACTTTTAAAACAAAACTATTAGCTGGATCGCTAACTAAATTACCTGGCACTGTAACCGTATCGTGCTCTTCCACAGCTTCAATCGGTTCGCCAGCGGTAATGAGACCAGCTAAAGACAGCTCAAAAGCCTGTGCCCAATTGGTCTTAAAACGAATTAATTCAATGGAACGCGCTTCGTTGTGACCAGATTTAATAAAGCCTTTTTCCTCTAAACCCTTGATATGCTCATGAATGGTAGATGGACTGACTATACCAATATGTGCAGCGATTTCTCGATAACTCGGAGAGTAGCCATTGGCGCCTTCAAAATCACCTAAAAAATCTAAAATTTGGCGTTGGCGCTTGGTTAGTTTTTGATCCCCCATAGAATTAAGTTAAAAGTTTATAAATTTATTAAAGTTTGTAAAGTCATTTATTAGAATACTTTTATAAAACCTGATAACATTTTGGATGTTTCCATGGTTAATACAAAAATATCTTTAATATCTTGTTCGCTCCAACATTTTAATTTTAAACCAAAGTGCATCATCGATCTAACTTCTCCATAAAAGCCTTTGGATATAAAAAGAAAATTTTTAAAATCCTTATAAGACATTCTTTCAAAACCCTCAGTTATATTATTTGATACAGAAACAACAACTCTCTCCATTTAATTTTTAAAACTAAAACTCCTAAATCCACAGCATTTTGCCGTACCAATATGTCCTAAAACTTATTAAATTTCATAAACCTTAAGCAAGTATAATATCCGCGAAGTGGTACACAAAGAACTTAATTAACTTTACAAACTTTATAGACCTTATGAACTTATTGTATCAGAACAGAAAACGAAAGTCAAATATAAACATAAGCCCCTAAAAATAAGGGGGTTATGAAAGTTATTAAGGTAGACAAGTGGAACCAACCGCACAATAGCCACAGCAAGGTTTTAAGTTGTCTTCACAAGAGCAAATATCGTTTTGAACACATAGTAAACCGGGCAAAGCTACGCAATTATCAGCAACTAAATCTGCAAAGCCTTGAATTAAGCAGTAGTTAATATTATAAGTCTTACCCTCTGTGCCTTGGCGGTAAACATATTCTTTGTCAGGGCAACCGCCACCAGATCGAGACTTAGGATTCATTGGCACCTTAGCCATATAAGTTTTGAAGCCATCAGAAGACAAAAATGGCTGACCAGGTATTATCTGATTATCAGTTGGGTAAAAATCGTATTCATTTAGGTAGCGATCAAGAGCATTTTGTAATTGGCGAATCTCTGATAAACGTTTAATGTCCAGGGCTCGACCCCGGGCGCTAGATAAAGAAACTGTAGCTAAAGACGCTAGAACACCGACGACCACCACAATAACTAAGGTCTCTAAAAGCGTGAACCCTAAAAAAATTTGCTTTGTGGTAAGCCCCCTCCTATTAATGTTCATAATTATTGACGCTTTAAATTTAAAATCTTCTCTTTATTTTTTATAATCATATCCTGTAAGTGATCTTTAACCTTATCAATGGCCTTGTATAAATCCTTTTCGGTTTTTTCTATACGTAACAAATCTCCAGGAACTGATAAATTAGCTTCGGCACGAAAAATTTCACCTTTTAAATGGTGCTTAGTGGTTAACTCTACTTCAAAATCAGCTTGAATAACCTTTAGGTCACCGAGATATTTATCCAACATACTCATCTTTTCTTGAATGTAATCGCTAATCGCTGGCGTTAATTCTAAACCGCTAGCTTTAATGTTTAGCTTCATATAATTACTTAAGTTAATTAATTAAACCAACTGGAAATACGACAAGTTAAACAACCTAGTCTAGAAATATCGCCCCAAGTAACAGCGGCAATCAAAAGCATCAACAAGATGAAGAAAGAATTATGTATCATAGCTTCTGTAGTTTCTTTGATTGGCTTGCCACGCAATTTTTCTATCAATAAAAATAATAAACGACCACCGTCTAGAGCCGGAATAGGCAAAATGTTAATGACGGCCAAATTTACAGACAACATTGCGGTAAAATTAATTAAATAAGCCCAACCTAAGGTTGCCATTTGTCCAGTTAAAGAAGCTATACCAACTGGCCCAGCCACTCCGCCCTCCACCATCTTACCTCTAAATAGCCCTGACAACAAATCCCAAAAACCCAACAAGACGGAAATTAATAGAATGCCAGCCGACTTAATACCATAAATAATAGCCAAATACCAAGGATATTTAACAATGGATACTTCCCCAATACCAATACCAATACCAGCCGTAGAAGTGCCAGTCAAAGCCTGTGGTGTAATACCTTTAGTTATTAAATCCTGACCTCGACGAAATTGATAATATAAGACTTGACTATTTTTATCGCCGACATATTTTTGAATTTCTGGAACAGTGCCAAAAACATTACCATCAATAGACATAATAACATCTCCGGGCTTAACATCAGACCTGTCGGCTGGAGATTTACTATTAACCGACATTACTTGAATAAATCTTGGAGAACTAATAGTACCGGCCGGAGCAGCGTCTTCAGACATTTGTGGCACACCAATAGCAAAGGCAATAATTAATAAAACGACAGCCAAAACCATATTCATTACCACACCAGCTACTAAAATTAAAGCTCTTTGCCAGACCGGGCGACCAACAAAACTGGTTTTATCATGACCATCACCGCCAGATTCACCTTTAATTTTTACAAAGCCACCAAGTGGAATCCAATTTAAAGAATAGACTGTGCCATGCTTAGTGTCAGCTTCGGTCAATTCACGTGCACCCCAAACCCAGCGCCAGCCACCACCCACTTTTCTCTGAACACCAAGAAAACGAGGAGGAAAACCAAAGCCAAATTCATCACAAGTTACACCACACTTTCTGGCGGTAATAAAATGACCCAGTTCATGAACTAAAACCAATAAACCTAAAATTATTACAAAAGCTATAATCGCTAACATAAATTATTATTATTTTCTTAAACCACCCAGCACTAAATAGTCATAATGTCTTTTTCTTTTTTATCACGCAAATCTTTAACAGTTTCATTTTGTTTAACAACATATTCATCCAATTCTTTCAAAAAACGGAATCTATCATCTTCAGTAATAGTTTTATCTTTTTCACCAACTTCAATAGCTGATTTAACCTCGTCACGACAATTACGAATTTCTACACGAGCTGATTCCATTTTGACATTTAATTTCTTAACCAAATCTTTGCGATTTTCTTCGGTTAATTGTGGAACTGATAAACGTAATCGATCGCCTTCATTTACCACGCTAAGTCCTAAATCAGCTGTCATGATGGCCTTTTCAATATCCTTAGAAACACTCTTGTCCCAGGGAACAACAATTAAACTACTAGCATCAGACACATTAATATTAGCCAAAGCATTAAGTGGTGTTCTAACACCATAAGCTTCGACGAACACGTTGTCTAAAATAGCTGGATTAGCTCGCCCCGTACGCAAAGTAGCAGTGTCACGCTGAAAAAAATCTAGCACGGCTCGGAAATCAGCCTCCTTAAGAGAGATAAACTGGTTCATATATTTTGTTAAATTAACTTTTATTTATCCCAACGCCTGGTAGCTAAATAAATTCGGCCATCTTGGGTGACATCAGTTTCCAGACGCCAACCTCGACGGGCTGTTGGCAAACGTAAACTTTGCCAAGTGCGGCCACCATCCACAGTACTGTAAAAAACATAATCTGTCACATAGTATATTTTGTTCACATCTTGTTGACTAATTACTACGTCATTAATCTGGGCTTTCTTTTCTGGAGTGATTAAATCAATAGCAGTCCAATCATCACCATCGTTAACAGTTTTTAACAAACCATAACTAGTGGCCATAATCCAAAGACCTTGCTGACGATTGGAAGTGGTAATGGTACTAATTTTATTTAGCAAACTAAAGGACTTAAACTTATCTTTAAGATCGGTCCATGTTTCTCCACCATCTATGGTTCTAAATATTTTATTATCTGTTTGAGCAAATAAGATCCGACTATCAAAATGACTCATAACTAAGGACTTAACAGACCTTTCAAAACGACCAACGGTGCGCCAATTTACACCACTATCTTCACTTTTTAAAATCTCGCCTTTGGCGTTAGACATATACAGCGTGGATGGTGCGTAATTATCAACGACAACACTATACATTAAAATATCAGATCGAGCATCAGCATAAACACGATCCCAAAAACGACCACAATCAGTTGACCTCCATAGACTAGGACCAGACACAGCATACCAAGTACAACGATTTTGGAAGTCAACAGCTAGACTAGCAATGGGTCGATTGCCTAAACGTTCAGCTTTCTGCCAAGAATCGCCATAATTATAGCTATAATATAGACCGTTAGACAAGGAACCAAAAAATAAACCTTGTTTATCAGTAGGATCACTACGCAACTCAACGACATCCAAATCAGCGATGGATATTGGTTGATCCGCAGGACTTAACACAGTAGCAGTCTGTTTCCAGCTACGACCAAAATCATCAGAACGAAAAACACCACCAGCCATACTTTCACTAACACTACCACCACCTAAATTGATTGTACAAGCCGACAAACTTAAGATCAAAATGACCAAGACTGCCAACATCGTCCCCTTGAACATATATTTTTGATTATAAATTGATAACTAGATTTTCTAAAACGGCTTTAGGGCTAACATTAGCCTTTAATTGCCAATCGGCTTCAACCAGAGCTCGATTAAAATTTAAAATTCTTTGACGACCTAAACGACTAACTAAAGCGTTATAGCTATCTAAACCTCGACGATAAACTACTAAATCATCAGCTTGAGCCGAAACTAACAACCAGTCACGAGCAATAATTTTCCAGCTATCAATAGTTTCTGTAGCACTCTCGGAATCTGCGCCATATTTTAATTTATCGAGAGCTGACAAGCGATCGCTTAGTGGTTGGTCGGCAATTTGTAAAAGATAATCCAAGCGTGCTAATTGACTTTGCCGAAGCTTATCATTATTAAGCCAGTCCAAGGCCAGTGCGGGACGACCACCAGAAATAGCTACCGCCTCGTGGATAGCTGATCTTTCAAAAGATTTTTCTAATAAATATTCACTTAATACCTTAGACGAGGCTGGACGCAAACGAAAAACCTGACTACGAGAGACAACCGTTTTTGGCAAAGCTTCCAGATTATCAGCCAGAAGAACAATGATTGCGCGCCTAGACGGCTCCTCTAAAGTTTTTAAAAGAGCGTTGGCGGAAGCTTCGTTTAACAAAGAAGCTTCGTTAATTAAACCAAAACAATAAGAATCGCTATCAACACTGCGATTTAAGTGGCTGATAAAATCTCTGGTCGGCTCTATGCCAACTAATTTAGAATCTTCCTCGCGATCTAAAGTGACCAAATTAGGGTGATTACCAATAGCCAGCTGATGGCAAGAAGCACATTGCAAACAGGGGTGGCCATCACGACTAGATAGGCACAGTAAACCTTGAGCCCAATACATAGCAGTTTGCTTCTTACCGACAGCACTAGGACCACTAAAAATATAGCTTCCTGACAAATTAAGACCTGATAATCTGGACTGATGTGCCAAAGAAGCCAACTGGTTAACCACGGCTTGATTGCCTAAATTATTCATTTTTAAGGCCTCTGATATCATAATGTCATTTTAACACAGAGGACTAAAAAACTCAACTTATCACTTAATTAAATATTTCATACAAGTTCTAGTCGTTTTCTGATTTTATAAGTATCCCCATGGCTTAATAATCCTCGATAAGAGCTGATGGTTTCTGGCTTGGGATTATTTTGCAGTTTTCTGATAACTCGCAGCTTGGTAACGGCTCTAAGTTGTCTGTGATGTGGAAAATGCACCCAGCCCAAGAAATCTACACCCGAAGAATAAGTCTTAATAAATAGTTTATCAGGATGTAATTCCAGTTTTAATTGTTTGGCTAAAAAATCTCTAATCAATGGAATGCAGTTTAATAATTCTTGCTTAGTGTCCGCTAAAATCACAAAATCATCAGCATAACGGATATAATATTTTAGTTTTAATTCTTGTTTAATATATCGATCAAATTCATTGAGATAGATATTGGAAAATAACTGCGAGGTTAAATTACCTAAAGGCAAGCCAACACCTACTTGCTTGCTATGAAAACTTGCCAAGATGGTTTCAATCAACCACAATACATCGGTATCTACAATTTGTCGTTTTAAGATATTCCGTAAAACAGCTTGATCAATACTGGCAAAAAATTTCCTGATATCACCTTTCAAAACATAACAAGTTTTAGTGTGATTCTTGGAAACCTTGCCGGCAAAATACTTAAAACGGTCTAAAGCTTTATGGACGCCTTTACCGACACGGCAAGAATAACTGTCATAAATAAAGCGGCTATCAAAATAATCATAAAGCGCTTGATGCAACAGATGATGGACGAGGCGATCACGAACCGTGGCTTTATGAATGATACGGGGCTTGGGGTCGGAGATGTTAAAGACATGATAGTCATCATGACAATAAGTTTTGTTTAATAAGCTACTGTGCAAGTTTACTAAATTATCGGCAAGCTGTAATTAAAAATCTAAAACATCCTGCTTTCTTCGTTTGCCACACAAAAATTTTTCCCAAGTAATCAATAAATTATTTAACGCAATAATTTTATCAAAAGTATGCAACAAAACTCTTTTAGTGGACCCCCCCCCCAACGCAATTTCCTTTGGTTATTATTAAAACTAAAGAGGCTTATTTGCTCTGGCATAATTTTTTAGTTAATTTAAAACGGATAGATCGATACACTGTTGGGCAACGGATTGATGACACTTTTCTTACTTTATTAGAACTGTTATTTCGCGCCAGCTTTGCTTACGACAAATTTGAGAAACTAGCTTTAATATCACAAGCCATCGGCAAGCGAGACTTACTGAATTTTTTCTTACAACTTGGCTGGGAGCATAAAATCATTCCTCACAAAATGTATAGCGATTTAATCATTCGTTTGGATGAAATCGGGCGGATGCTCGGAGGCTGGAAAAAAAGCTTGGCAGAAAAAACTCCCGCCAAATAGTAGGAGAAATCAAATGAGTGGCGGAGACCGAACACACAGTAGTTGTCATTCCAGTCGTTCTCGAAATAGTTGAGATTGAAGTTGTAATCGTCATCCGAATTCCGATTGATGTAGGGCACGTGATGGTTGCCATCGGCAGATATGCGATAAACTATCTTGGACACTGCAAGCAACGCCGGTCGCTTGTTGTATTTTATCCGAAGCCCGGGCTCCTTAGTTTATCGCACCGACTAATCTGATTTTTTTACCAAAAGTCGCTCTCACTTGTTAAGCGTTACCTAACAAATAACTGGCTGATATTTTTAGCAAAGGCAGGACGGCATTGAGCCTTAGCCCAATATCTTAACCACTGCCTAAAATTATTTTATACAAAAATAGAGCATTTGTAAATACAAATGCTCTAAAAAAATTCAAAGGAACTAAAGAATTAATTAGCAAAGAAGCTAAGTGTCTCAGGACTGTAAGTCGCGGAGACCGAACACACAGTAGACGCCATTCCAGTCGTACTCGAAATAGCCGAGATTGAAGTTGTAAGCGTCATCCGAATCCCGATTGATGCCGGGCACGTGATGGTCGCCATCGGCATACCACAAATTATCTTTCTCATCGAAAGATACCGTATATTTGTTTTTAGGAAATTCTTCCGGCTTTTGTTCAAAGACAACAGAGAGACCTTGAGCTCCAGTTAACAGAATTCTGTTTTCTGCTAATAATTGCAAAATTTCTTCAGATGATGGTGTTTCGTTTTTATTAATGAACCACATCATAGCTTCATAGGTTTTACCCGATTCTGGCTGATGGCTAACTTTATTAAAGTTAGCATCGTTTATCTTATCGTTGTAATAACCAAACTTTTGTTTATTATTCTTGGCAAATTTGGACAGTTGATTGTCGTGCTGATAATCCGCCGGCACGGTAATGTTAAAACTTTTGAAAAAAGTAAATTTCTTTGACGCCTTAACGTCTTTTAATTTCAAACCGAAAATTGCTTGAAGATTTTCTTGATACGGATTGAGAAATTGTTCAAATCCCTCAAGTGTAATGCTACCATTACGCAATTTTTGTAAAAAATCAATTTGCAAACCAGCTAATTTAGCCGTTTCTGCTTCGATGTTTGAACTCTTCATCGTTCTAATTCCTATATTGTTAAAAAACTGTTTTATATACCACTTTAGTATAAGTCCATAGTATAGCACACTTTATCTTTTTTGTCAATAGCACTGCCAAAATTAGTCCTAAAAGCACAAAAAATAGCCAATAATAGCTATTTTAATAAAAAGTTTAATTCACATCTTTTTGGCTGATATTCTACGTTTTGTGCTTCAGCTCCGCTAAGGCTTTAGGTAGATTAGTCGCTGTTTTAGTCACCAAATGAAAAGTGACGGTTTTATTAAAAAGAAAGCTTAAAATACCCAAAAGAGCGCCCGAGAAAAATTGCGCCAGCAAATAATTAAGCCTTAAAAGTTCAACAAGCCAATACATCAAGCCGATATTAAAAGCGATATTAATCACTAAAATAAAAGAATACCAACCAAACTGCTTAAAAGTATCATGCCAATCATCATTTTTAAAAACCCAAAGTTTACGCAAGAAAAAAGAAGCTAAAAGCCCAAGACCAAAAGACAGGGCTGAGGCCGGCAAATAAAACCATTTGGAAATATCTACTAAGAAATATAATAAATAAAGCTCACAGGACGTCACTAAAGCGCCAGTAAGTGAGTATTTAACAAACAAAATAAATGGTCGAGATCGATCTCGCTTTAATATTGACATAAAATTATTGGCACTGATTATTGATACAGGTGTGACCATTTAAACAATCACCGCACATTAAAGTCCCGCCGCAGTTATCATTAATTTTGCCACATTCCACCGCAGAACAGTCTCGTGGCTGACAAACTCGAATTGTTCCGTCTTTTATAGCACAGCTGTTGTGATTATCGCAAGCCGTCAAACTGAATTTAAAATATTGAAAAGCTTTGCCATCTTTTAAAATAACTTTAGTAGCAGTTAATTTTTTCTGATTGGCCACGGCAGTATCACTCCATCGCAGGCCGGCAGTCGCACCTCCTTCAAAGACCCAACCGGCATCTCTCCAAGCAGCCCAAGAATCAGGATCCAGCGGAGCTATGGAAACTTTAGTCAAATCTATTGGAAAACGACTGTCTACTGCAAAATAACCAGTAAAAGGGCCGGCCGGCGAAACTAAAGAACCTAAAGTAAACTGAGGTTTATCGACAGGAACACTGTCCACATAACCGTCACAACGCCACATCGCTGGCAAGTTTGCGTAAGGTGTTTCAAAATTAGCGCACAAACGATATTCATCAGTACCTTTGTCCCACATATAAACAAAGGCATAACTACCAGGCGGCAAAACCGGGTCGGAAAAATTAGTGGCAAAAGTTTTAGTCGATTCACTCCAACAAGTAACCGAGTCAAAATTTTCGCAAGCACCTAAACGATTTAAAGGGTCTTTTGGTAACGCAAAGCCAACAGTCTTGCTAAGATTTTCTGACCAACTCGGCCAGACAGAAATGGTTTTTCCTGGTAAATAGCTACCAGAAGTCAGCTCGGGATATAGATTTTTTTGTCCTCGATAATAATCAATAGCCACCGAGGTTTCGCGCAAATCAGCTAAGCGTTTAACATCGCGAATAATCTGGGCCTTACGGCTATCACAATAACTATTGTTAGCGCAGTCGGATGACAACCAACAAGAACTAACGCAAGCACCACCACGGCAGATTTGGTTGGTGCCACTCTTAGCGCAATCTGCATCAAGTGAACACAGAGCACCGGACAGAGGTTTGCAATAACCCTGCCCGTATTCCTCTATAATATTGATATTAAACTTCCAGTATTTTAAAAATTGACCAAAAATATCAGTAGTAGCGGACTCTGATTCTTGATTATAAGAAATAATATAAATATTAGTGTATAAGTTACTATTGTCAATGTTGGCGGCCGAGATATATACAGTACGACCATCACGCACACCAGAATAACCATCAACTACAACAGACTGAAGTGAGCCAGGAGTGTCAACGTTTTTTTTATACCAGGTTAGTGGTGATAGATGATAGAGATTAGGCATGACGCGAATAGCCAAAGCATCTAGAGGATTATCATCGACGGCATGCGCAGCTAAAAGACCAACATTAAACAATGTCGACATCAACAAACTAAAAATTAAAAAACCTCTAAACATATTATGATTGACAATTTTTACACCAATGAGTGCCTCGCCCGGCTATGCGTTGTTTTTCTAAGTTTTTTCCACAAGCTAAGCAAGGTTGCCCTCCCCGACCGTAAACTTTCAAATATTTTAAATAATTACCTTTACT
>PFAM01000024.1:0-9140 GCA_002778705.1 Candidatus Falkowbacteria bacterium CG10_big_fil_rev_8_21_14_0_10_37_14
CGAGGTGCCGAACCACGCCGTCGCTGTGGACGCTTGGGCGTGACTAGCCTGTTATCCCCGGAGTAGCTTTTATCCGATGAGCTTCCACCATCCTACATTGAATGGTCGGATCACTATGTTCCGCTTTCGCGACTGCGCGTCTTGTAGGACTTGCAGTAAAGCCGGCTTATGCCATTACACTATCTCTCCCGTTTCCATCGGGAGATAGCCGACCTTTGTAAACGCCTCCGTTACTTTTTGGGAGGCATCCGCCCCAGACAAACTACCCGCCAGACACTGTCCCCTCTCCGGATTCACGGAGATGGGTTAGAATTAAAAATATACAAGGGTGGTATCTCACCGTTGGCCTTGCGGCCTCCCACCTATCCTGAACATGCACATCCCTAATTCAATATCAAGTTGTAGTAAAGCTTCACGGGGTCTTTTCGTCCAGCTATGGTTAACCTGCATCTTCACAGGTCTTGTAATTTCGCCGAGTACTTCGTTGAGACAGTTTTCAAGTTGTTATGCCATTCGTGCAGGTCAGAACTTACCTGACAAGGAATTTCGCTACCTTAGGACCGTTATAGTTACGGCCGGCGTTCATCCGCGCTTCAGTTCAAAGCTTCGCCTTGCGGCTAACCTCTCCCCTTAACGTTCGGACACTGGCCAGGCATCACCCCCTATACATCCTCTTTCGAGTTAGCAGGGAGCTATGTTTTTGGTAAACAGTCACTTGAAAGTCATTCGCTGCGCCCCACTTGCGTGGGGAGGGCTTATCGCTAACTTACGCCCGCTTTTTTGCCTAGTTCCTTAACGAAGTTTCTCTCGTTCACCTTAGGCTTCTCGCCTCATCTACCTGTGTCGGTTTACGGTACGGATACTTTAACCTTAGCCCTAGAGGTTTTTCTTGGAAATCACGCAGCTTAAATTGACGCCGCCCGAAAGCTTTGTCTTCAGTCGACAGCTTGAGATATATAAGACCGGATTTACCAGGTCTAATCCTTGCTGCTAACAACGCGCAAACCAATACACGCTTAAACCTTGAGACTTCGTCTCCCCATCAGAAAATTAAAGTAGTGCTGGAATATTAACCAGCTCTTCCATCGACTACGCGCCCATTACAAACGCCTCGCCTTAGGATCGACTAACCCTGGGACGATTTTCGTTGCCCAGGAAACCTTGGATTTTCGGTGGGCGGGGTTGTCACCCGCCTTTTTGCTACTCATGCCAACATTCTCACTTCCTACCTCTCCACCGTGCCTCACGACACGACTTCAGCGATGTAGGAACGCTCCTCTACCACTCCATCTTGCGATGAAGTCCGCAGCTTCGGTAATATACTTAGCCCCGATACATTTTCGGCGCGAGAAGACTTGACTAGTGAGCTATTACGCTTTCTTTAAAGGATGGCTGCTTCTAAGCCAACCTCCTAGTTGTCTGTGTCTCGACACCACCTTTAACACTTAGTATATATTTAGGGACCTTAGCTGGCGGTCAGGACTGTTTTCCTTTCGACTCATGGACCTTAGCGCCCATAGTCTGACTCCCGAGCTTCTTTCTTAGGTATTCGGAGTTTGGTTAAGGACGGTAAAACCCGTCCTCATTCAGTGCTCTACCCCCTAAGATCAGCGCTCGAGGCTAGCCCAAAAGCTATTTCGAGGAGAACCAGCTATAGCCGAGTTCGATTACAATTTCTGCCCTAACCACAACTCATCCCAGAGTTTTGCACAGCTCACGGGTTCGGTCCTCCCTTCGATTTTCATCGAAGTTCAACCTGGCCATGGTTAGATCACCCGGCTTCGGGTCTTGTGCATGCGACTTAACGGGCTATTAACCCTCGCTTTCACTACGGCTTCTTCGTCTTGGACGAATTAACCTTGCCACATACAACAAACTCGTTGGCTCATTCTTCAATAGGCACGCCGTCACCCCGTAAACGAGGCTCCGACTGCTTGTAAGTATACGGTTTCAGATACTATTTCATCTCCCTCACCGGGATGCTTTTCACCTTTCCCTCACGGTACTTGTTCACTATCGATCTCAAGAAGTATTTAGCCTTGGGTCATAGTCGACCCAGATTCAAACGGGATTTCACGAGTCCCGCCCTACTTAAGAATTAACACACTATAGAGCAATTTATTTTTATTTACGGGGCTATCACCCTTTCCTGCAGAGCTTTCCAGCTCGTTTCAACTAATAAATCGCTTTGATATAGCTCGCTTAATCCGAAAAACGAACGCGTTAATCTTGCAACACCTGAAAAACATATGGTTTCGGTTCCTTCCAGACAGCTTACGGCAAGCCGCTCACTATCTTCAGTTAAACAGGTTTAGGCTCGTCCCTTTTCGCTCGCCACTACTCAGGGAATCGTAATCTCTTATTCAGAAAGACAAAGCATTGTCTTACCGAAAAAGAGATCTTTATTTTTTTCTTTTCCTCCGGTTACTAAGATGTTTCAGTTCACCGGGTTGTCCCCTCACCAGCCTATATATTCAGCTGGCGGGCATCTCGACTGCATCGAGATAGGTTTCCCCATTCGGAAATCTGCGGGTCAAAGGTTGCTTGCCACCTCACCGCAGCTTATCGCAGGCTGCTACGTCCTTCATCGTCTTCTTGAGTCAAGGCATCCACCGTATACCCTTACGAGATTTTCCCACACTTTTGGCTTCCAAAAGTGTGGCGTTTTTTAATCAATACTTGGACTTTTGACTTTGTTTTATACTTATTAACTTGTTTGGATTGTTTATTTAATTGTTAAGGGACTTATTAAGAAACAAAAAACCGCTTGACAGCGGTTAGCAAAAGCTCAAAAAGCCTTGTACTTAACCACTCGTTTTACGATTGTTGATAAATTTCATAATTTCTTAATGACAATAGGCAATTTATCACCAATCTTAAAATCTGTCAAGCATTAAGCACTAGCCTTTATTTAGCCAAGATTAAGCAAAAAATAATAGGCTTATTTAGCCTGAGTTTAGAAAGACTCAAAAAGACTGGTGTTTTCTTAACTTTATCAACATTTTATCAACAGATACCACTAAACACAAAAGAACCCCGATGTGCATCGGAGTTCTTTTTATATTCTCTTATATTCTCGCTTAATACTTAGTTACAAGTAGCAGCGGCACCACCACTGGCAGCAGGAGCTGTACCTTCGCCAAAACCAGAGGAAGGAGAAGCACTAGAGAAAGTATTGCTACATTCCTTAGGAGCCTTACCATCAGTGAAAGCACCACAGATAGCCTTAGCTAAAGAAGCACTGTCACGACCGGATGAAATTTCCTTGCCGTTGATAACCAAGGTTGGAGAACCTTGAACGCCATACTTATCGTTTTCAGCTTTATAGATAGCGAATGGAGGAAACTGACTTCCCCAAGCAGCTTCACCTTTAGCAAAAGTTTCCATAATCTTAAATTGTTTATCGGTGGCAGCGAAACAAGCAGTCAACTTTTTGGTATCAATTTTAGTTTCGGTTAAACAGCGGTCAGTATTACCATCTTTCAAGAAACATTTTAAGTAAGACAAATAACTACCAGATTGTTCTTTATCAATACAATATTGATTAATTTGTTCTTTAACTTCTTTTTCACCATGCATAGCATAGTCCACGAATTTAATTTTAAAATCAATATTCTTACCTAAGGCTTCAGCTACAGGCACAATACCTTTTTCAATCTGAGTGCCAAAAGGACAATGACTCATGACAAAAACTTCAACCACCGGTTTATCGGTTTTAGGAGCTTGAGTTACAGGAGCGGCATCAGCAGGCGGAGTAGCAGAAGCATCAGTAGTATTAGCTGGACTGGTAACTGGTGACATATCCATGGCCTGTGGAATGAACAATTTACCATCTTTAGTGATATAAGACTTGAAAGGAGCTTGACCTTCGCCGATAGTTACTTCCATCTCATATAGACCTTCGTTATAATCTACTGGATCACCGAGAGTCATTTTGGTGTCAGCTGGCACCATTTGATTATCTTTAATAAACGCTTCTACTTTAGTTTTAGCTTCGGCCGGAGTAATACCTTTAACTGACGGCTTAGCATTTTTAGTCATCACGATACCGACCACAAGAAGAACTACGACTACTGCCAAGATAATTAAATTTTTGTTCTTGGCTAATTTCATTTCCTTTGTCATATTTACTTGACTTAACGGCAGTGTTATTAGCCACCTCGCTATGGCATTTATCAACTGCGATTAATTTAATTAATTTTATTTATTATAAACAATGATTTACAGACTCGTCAATAGATACGCCAAAAATCAATTTTTTCTTTACCTTTAAAATACACTTTCTAACCTACACTAAGATAATTTTAAATCCATGTAACACCAGCTACTTTATCACCCTCTGCCTTGAAACGCATTAAGCGAACACCTTGCGTATCGCGACCAAGCAAATTAACTGATTTAAATGGCAGACGAATTACTTGGCCTTTTTCAGAAATAATAATTAAATCACAATCAGCCATGTTTTCGCTATTAATCACAAAAGCATTGGTTAAACCGCCAGTCTTAGTAGTTAGCTTAGCCGTCTTAATACCAGAACCGCCACGAGACTGTAAGCGATACTCACTTAACTTAGTGCGTTTACCATGACCGTTCGACATGACAGTTAAAACTTGATATTTGGCCTGTTCTTTTTTGTCAGCTCCAGGAACCACCCCCATACCAACCATAGCATCGCCCTTATGTAAACGAACGCCCATCACACCAGAGGCGTTACGCCCCATATCACGAACATCCGTTTCCTTAAAACGAATAGACATACCCTTGGCAGTAACTAAAACGATACTATCTTCGCCAGAAGTCGGCTTAGCCCAAATCAATTTATCGTCAGGCCTAATTTTAATAGCAATTAAACCACTGCGACGAACATTGGCGAATTCTTCCAATTTAACTTTTTTTACCAAGCCTTGTTCAGTGGCAAACATTAGATATTTAATGCCAAGTAATTTACCAAGCGGTAAGACACTGGTAACGCCTTCATTAGGAGACAACTGTAAAAAATTAACAATGGCTTGGCCTTTGGCAGCGCGCTGAGCTTGCGGTATTTCATAGGCTTTTAACTGGAAAACTCTGCCCTTGGTGGTAAAGAATAAAATATCATCGTGAGTCATAGTCGAAAACATAAACTCAACAGTATCTTCTTCTTTGGTAGATAAACCGACAACACCTTTACCACCACGAGATTGCACTTTGAAGGTATCACTGGTTAATCGCTTAATATAGCCATCACGAGTCATCATCACCACAACTTCTTCATTCGGTACTAAATCCTCAACAGAAAAATCTTTCAAACCTTTACCAATAACCTTAGTGCGACGAGGTCCTGAATATTCTTTGGAAACAAAACGCAAATCATCTTTAATAATTTCTAAAACACGCTTACGAGAGCCTAAAATAGCTTCTAACTCAGCAATTAATTTACGCCTTTCTTCTAGCTCACCCTCAATTCGCAATCGTTCTAAGTTCGCCAATTGTCCCAAACGCATTTCTACAATCGCAGTGGCTTGTGCCTCTGATAATTTGAAACGCTTCATTAAATTTTGTCTAGCCTCTTCACGATCTTTAGACTGCTTGATAATTTTAATAACTTCATCGATATTAGCCATGGCAATCATCAAACCCTCTAAGATGTGGGCCCGCTCTCTAGCCTTGTCTAAATCAAATTGAGTGCGTCGACGAATGACATCTTCACGATGCTTCACAAACTCTTCCAAAACCATTTTCAAATTTAAAACACGGGGTTGAATACCATCTACCAAAGCCAACATATTAACATGAAAAGTTTCTTGCAATTGCGTCTTCTTATATAGACTATTTAAAATCTTTTTAGGATAGCTTTCTTTTTTTAAATCTAACACCACTCGAACGCCGTCTTTGTCAGACTCATCACGCAAATCTTTAATGCCTTCAATTTTCTTTTCTTTAACTAAATCAGCAATTTTTTCTACTAAGGTTGCTTTATTAACTTGATAAGGCACCTCCGTAATAACAATCTGAGAAGTGCCACTTTTACTCTCGACGATTTCAGCTACACCACGCATTACAATACCACCACGACCAGTATTATAAACTGTTGCAATATCTTGTTTATTATAAATAATACCCCCTGTCGGGAAATCTGGTCCTTGAACAAACTGCATCAAGTCCTCCACGCTAGCTTCTGGATTATCAATTAAATGCTCCAAAGCTAAGGCTAATTCACCAAGATTGTGAGGGGGGATATTAGTAGCCATACCGACGGCAATACCCATCGAACCATTCATCAGCAAGTTAGGCATACGCGAAGGCATCACTTGTGGTTCTTGTTGTGTGCCATCAAAGTTCGGGATAAAATTAACTGTATTTTTATCTAAATCGGTAATCATTTCCTCGGCTGTTTTGGCTAATTTAGCTTCGGTATAACGCATAGCGGCAGCATTATCTCCGTCCATGGAACCAAAATTTCCTTGACCTTTAACCAGCGGATAACGCATGGCAAAATCTTGAGCCATACGCACCATGGATTCATAAACAGCACTATCACCGTGCGGATGATATTTACCTAAAACTTCACCGACGACGGTAGCCGATTTACGAAACTTACCATTAGCGTGCAAACCCAAGCGCCACATAGCGAATAAAATACGGCGATGCACAGGCTTTAAACCATCACGAACATCTGGTAAAGCACGACTAACAATGACACTCATAGCGTAATCCAAATAACAGGTACGCATTTCGTCAACAATCGGTTGAATTTGTAAACGCCCGACATTCATTTCCAAATGTGCTTGTCCCCCATCAGCGTTAACAGCAGGAACTAGTGGTTTGAGATTTTTATTGTTTAATTTTTTAGCCATATTTAAGGTAATTTATTTTCAATCGGAAACACTGAGTCGTTGGTACTAGTTACTGTTGATTTCAAATTTTCCGCCTCCCTTTTAATCGCTTCCAAATCTTTTAAAACTTTGTCCATAGTAGTCGTTAGGTTTTCTTTGGCACCCTCTATATCTATAGTTTCCGGTTTAGCACCTATACTTAAATCACGAGTGGTCAGGGCTAATAAATTAGCAATCCAAAAAGAAGCAATAACCAGCATCATAATCGTAACACCCACCCACATCACCAAACGCTTGTTGCGTTCTTCGGAGTGCCGAAGCTCTCTGGTAATTTGACGATCACGAGTCTTAATAATTTCTTGCATCTCTTGCCTTAAATCAGACTCCAGATGTTCTTCGGTCTCCAGTAATAATTTAAGACGATCTATTTCCGCCGGATCAATAGGCGGAGCCTTTTTCCTCCTAGGCATACTTATAAATTACAAATTTCCAATTTCCAATGTCAAATGAAAACTGAAATGATATTTAACTTCTAATGTCAAAATAAAACGGGGACAAATTACGGGGTCAAGATTACCAGTTCAGTGTTTTCTGTCGGTAAATCACGCTTACTAATTTTTAATTTTTCTTCATACCGTGGAGGCAACCCCAATTCTTTAATAAACTTATCAACGCCAGCCAAATCAAATTTTAAACCAGGCAAACTATAGTGCATCGGAATTACAATTCGCGGTTCCAGCTGATTGATAACTTCCACCGCTTTTTTGGCATCTAGCGTAAAGCCACCGCCAACTGGAATTAATAAAATATGAGTACCTTCTAGTCGTTCTAATTGCTTGGCGTCTAAAATAGTGCCAAGATCGCCTAGATGCGTAACGGTTAAATCGTCCATATCAATGCGATATATTACATTACCACCACGCTTAGCACCCTGCTCTTCATCGTGCCAAGCATCCACGCCTTCAATATAAACATTTTTAGTTTCGTATTCACCAGCGCAGTCAATTTCAAAGGCTTTATTTTTAATACCTTTCAAATAATTATGGTCTTGATGCTGATGAGTAACAGCCACGATATCCGCCTCGAGTGGCGACCACTTCAGACCAGTAAAAGCCGGGTCAAAAGGATCGATAACCACCGTGACGCCATCGGCACCGACTTTATCTTGTAGCTTAAAAGCTGAATGTCCTAACCAAGTAATAATCATATTTTTATATAAACCTACTCAACAAACATTCTTATAATAAGGGAAGCGAAAGGCTTTGTCAATTAGCCAAAGGAGGCTGACACTAAAATAAAAATCAGTCTAATAGCTAAGCTGACTGATTATTTTTTAATTTATCTAGTGAATTTTTTTACGGCTTGGTGGCCGCAAAGAGAGTCTCCACTTCAGCATCTGACAAAGCACGGTTGTAAATACGAACATCATCAATAGTACCGTTAAAAAAGTCCGGATTACCGCCTAAGGTGGAAGAATCACCAATATACAAAGCCTGATCAGAGCTATCAAAAGGATAGGTAACAAAATTATTAATAGTGCTTTGTACTACCAGAGAACCGTTTAAGTATAGTTTAGCAGTAGCGCCAATTACACCATTAGCACTAACTACTAATGTCCCGAACGACCAAGTATTTGTAGTTACCGACCGTTTAACAAAAGGATAAGCAGAGGCACCTGACGGGCGGATACCACCTGCTAAAAATAAACCACTACTAGGATTATCTTCGATATACAAAGCATATCTGTAGTATTTTCCTACAATATTAAAAGTATTTAAAGAACCTGAATAACTACCATTCATACGTTTAGGGTAATAAAACCAAGCCGACAAAGTAAAACTATCTCCATTTTTAAAATTATAAGGCGAATCAGTACTTGAATGTGGTATTGCCACATAATGTCTCCTTCTTGTAATTAACACACCCGTGTTAGTAAATTCTAAAGCGCCGCTACTAACACCAGGCACTCGGGCTGGTAAAATATTATAAGGACTGGCTGATGCAGTAGTCAAAGTGCCGTTTTTCCCAGAACTAGAGCTGTCATAAGCTGTATTACCAGTAGCTTCATCAAAACGCCACCAACCAATCAGTCCATCACCCGGACCCTGTGGGATGTTGCCTTGATTAGACGCTAAATAAACACCAGCTGGAGCACTACTAGAAAGTGCTTTTTCCAGAGTGTAAATCAGTTCATATTTATTACTGCTAGGTAAAAGATATTTATAACTTTGACTAGCAGAGGAATCAGCCGGTAATTTAGCCATATAAGTTTTAACACCATCAGGACTTATTAAAGGTGAGCCGGCGGTAACTGAAGCGACTGGC
>PFAM01000024.1:9154-9296 GCA_002778705.1 Candidatus Falkowbacteria bacterium CG10_big_fil_rev_8_21_14_0_10_37_14
ATCAGCTAGATACAATTCTAAAGCCGTTTGCATTTGTTTAATATCGCTAACTCGCTTGGCATCACGAGCTTTAGTGCGGGCTGAAGAAATAGCTACCACAGCTAAAGTCGCTAAAACGCCAATGATGACGATGACAACTAAA